>NZ_PSRT01000045.1 GCF_004212635.1 Bradyrhizobium genosp. SA-3
GACTCCCCCCTCACCCCACCCTCTCCCCGCAAGCGGGGCGAGGGAGACGAGACATCCCATGCGCATCGCCCTCATCCACGCCCTCAAGCACTCCATCGCCCCGATCGAGGCGGCGTTCGCGCAGGCGTGGCCCGAGGCGCGGCTGATGAACCTGCTCGACGACAGCCTATCCGCGGATCTGGCGCGCGACGGCGCGCTCACCGATGCCATGACCGAGCGTTTCCTGGCGCTCGGCGATTACGCGGCGGCAACAGGGGCGGACGGGATCTTGTTCACCTGTTCGGCCTTCGGTCCCTGCATCGATGCGGTCGCGCGGGCGCATGCGCCGATGCCGGTGCTGAAGCCGAACGAGGCGATGATCGAGCGTGCGGTGACCATGGGTAAGCGGATCGGCCTGCTCTCGACCTTCCCGCCCACCCTGGTCTCGATGCCGCCGGAATTTCCTGCTTCCGTCCAAATCGTGCCGAAACTTGCCGAGGGCGCGCTGGCCGCTCTCGACCGCGGCGACCGTGCCACGCACGATCGCCTGATCGCAGAAGCATCGCACGATTTGCGCGATTGCGATGTCATCGCGCTGGCCCAGTTCAGCATCGCGGCGACGGCGCCGCTGGTCGCCGAGACCACCGGCCGCCCTGTCGTCACCACACCGGACAGCGCCGTCGACAAGCTGATGAGGCTGCTCGCGATGAAGACTTAGGCGCCGGCCTTCTTCCGGCGCCCCGCGTCCTTGATCGCGACCGCGAGCGCGGCCTTGGTTTCGCTCACGAAATCCTGGACGAGATCCTCGCGCGTGGCATGTGCGGCCTCGCCGGTGAACAGGCCCTGCTCGGCCAGCATCACCACGCCGTGAAGCGCCGCCCAGATCTTGAGGGCCTGCCGTTCGCGCAAATAGCCGACGGCAGGCACCTCCAGGGCCTCGATGACAAGCGCAAACGTCTCGCGCGTGGCCTCATGCAGCTCGCTGCCCTTGGCGGCGCAGGACACCGTGCGGGACGCGAACATCAGGCGATAGATGCCGTTGCGGCGCAATCCGAAGTCGAGCATTGCCTGCGCCAGCCGCGACAGCTTCGACTGCTCTGACGGTTTCGCCATCGCCGCCCGAAAGGTTGCACTGAGCTGCCGGAACGCCTCGGCTGTCACCGCCGCGAGCAAGGCCTCGCGGTCGGCAAAATGCCGGTATGGCGCCGGCTGCGAGACGCCGAGCTGCTTGGCCAAACCCTTGATGCTGATCGCCTCGGCGCCGCCGCGTTCCGCTTCGCGCAGCGCGGCCTTGATCAAGGCATCGCGAAGATCGCCATGGTGATAGGTCTTCTCGGGTTTGCGAGCGAGTTGTGAGCGCATATCACGGCGAGCCTATAAGTTTGCACTTGACAGGGGAAGCCTGCCGCGAATGTAATAGGATATAACTTAAGAACTCAGATGAGGAAACGCGCCGCCTTCGGGTCCTGCGCGCACACGACCGAGGAAGCCGCAATGACAGAGCGACTGAAGGTTCACGTCGATCCCGACAAATGCCAGGGCCATGCCCGCTGCAAGGCGCTCGCGCCGGAACTGTTCGAGCTCGACGAATACGGCAACGCTCATGAAGCCGGAGACGGCACCGTTCCGCCGGGACTGGAAGATAAGGCCTGGCTTGCCAAGTCCAATTGTCCGGAGATCGCAATCGACGTGATCGAGGAGTAGCGCGGTTTCCGCGCGTTGTGCGTGCCTTCAGCGAACACGAGCCCCTGGGGATTCCGAGATGTCCGACGTCAGCCAACCCGCCGCTCATCCGCCCGTGACCGACTGGGTCCATGATTTCGACCACACCGATCCGCAATGGACGGACGACCCCTTCCCGATCTGGGACGAATTGCGCGCCGCAAGCCCGGTCGTGCACACAGAACGCTTCCTCGGCTGCTATCTGCCGACGACCTATGCAGCCGTGCGCGAGATCGCCAACGACACCGAGCATTTCTCCTCCCGCCGCATCATCGTCCGCGACGTGCGCCCGGAGATCGCCAGGAATGCGGCCCCGCCGATCACCTCCGATCCGCCCGTGCACAAGCCGGCCAAGCAATTGCTGCTGCCGCCGTTCACGCCGGACGCGATGAAGAAGCTGGAGCCGAGGGTCCGCGCCATCTGCAACGAGCTGATCGACGACTTCATCACCGAGAAGAGCGTGGACGCCGCGGCGCGCTACACGAAGCACATTCCGGTGCGCGCGATCGCGCACATGCTCGGCATTCCCGAAAGCGACAGCGATCTTTTCGTCAACTGGATCCACATGATCCTGGAGCTCGGCATCAAGGACGAGACCAAGCTGCTCCAGGCCGTGCAGGAGATGAGCGCCTATTTCAGTGGCCACATCGAGGCGCGCAAGACGAAGCAGACCGATGACCTGATCTCCTACCTGATGAACGCCAGGGACAAGGACGGCAATCCGCTCGAGGATTCCCACGTGCTGGGCTCGCTGCGCCTGCTCCTGATCGCCGGCATCGACACCACTTGGAGCGCGATCGGTTCCTCGCTCTGGCATCTTGCGAAAACGCCGACCGATCGCGGACGGCTGATCGCCGAGCCCGGGTTGATTCCAACCGCGGTGGAAGAGCTGCTGCGCGCCTATTCCCCGGTGACGATGGCGCGCGAGGTGGTCAAGGACACATCTATTTCGGGCTGCCCGGTGAAGACGGGCAACATGGTGCTGCTGTCCTTCCCTGCCGCGAACCGCGATCCCAAAATGTTTCCGGACGCTGACAAAGTCGTGATCGATCGCCGCGAGAACCGCCACGCTGCCTTCGGCCTCGGCATCCATCGCTGCGTCGGTTCCAACCTTGCGCGCATGGAAATGCAGGTTGCGCTGGAGGAATGGCTGAAGCGGATTCCGGATTTCGCTCTCGACCCGGCAGGCACCGTAACCTGGTCGCAAGGCACGGTGAGAGGTCCCCGCCAGTTGCCATTTCTGCTTGGAAAGGCGATGTAGGCCTCTCCAAACAACGATACGGAGAGGCCGGACGTGACAGAGCAAGCAACCAACCCGGCCTCTGCGTATTTTGACCTCGCCGACGCCGAGCGGCGGATCAAGGCGATCTTCATCGGCTCGATCGGCAATCTCGTCGAGTGGTACGATTTCTACGCCTATACGGCGTTTGCGCTCTACTTCGCTCCCGCGTTCTTCCCCGGTAACGACCCCGTCGTCCAGCAATTGAACGTCGCCGTCGTATTCGCGGCGACCTTCCTGATGCGGCCCCTGGGCGGCTGGTTCTTCGGCTATATCGCCGACCATTTCGGCCGCCGCATCTCGCTGACGCTGTCCGTCGTGTTCATGTGCTTCGGCTCGCTGATCATCGCGCTGACGCCGACCTATGCCACGATCGGCTTTGCGGCACCGGTAATCCTGGCGCTCGCCCGCGTGATCGAGGGCTTGAGCCTCGGCGGCGAATATGGCGCCAGCGCCACTTACCTCAGCGAAGTCGCCGACCCCAAGCACCGCGGCTTCTATTCCAGCTTTCAGTACGTGACGCTGATCGGTGGCCAGCTCACCGCAATCATCGTGCTGCTGCTCCTGCAAAAGGTCTTCCTCACGCCGGGTGAGCTGAAGGACTGGGGTTGGCGTATCCCCTTCGCGATCGGCGCGGCGCTTGCGATCTTCGCCGCGGTGATGCGGCGCGGCCTGCACGAGACCGAGGCGTTCGAGGAGGCCAAGAAGGTGGTGAAGCCGACCGGATCGATCACCAACCTGCTGCGATATCCGCGCGAGCTCTTGCTGGTGGTCGGCCTCACCGCCGGCGGCACCGCCGCTTTCTATACATTCACCACCTACATGCAGACCTTCGTCAAGCTTTCGGTCGGGCTGACCGAGGACCAGACCACTTTCGTGATCTTCGGCACGTTGATTTTTGCGACCATCCTCCAGCCGATCTACGGCGCGATCTCCGACAGGATCGGACGCAAGCCGCTGCTGATCTTCTTCGGCGTCGCCGGCACGCTCGCGACCGTGCCGCTGCTGATGACGCTGAAGGAGACCAAGTCGCCCTTCGTCGCGTTCATCCTGATCTGCGCCGCCTGGCTGTTCGTCGCCGGCTACACCTCGATCAATGCGGTAGTGAAGGCCGAGCTGTTCCCGACCAATGTCCGCGCGCTCGGCGTCGGCCTGCCCTACGCCATTACGGTCTCGATCTTCGGCGGCACCGCGCCGGCGATCGCGCTCTATTTCAAGAGCATTGGGCACGAGGAATGGTTCTATTTCTATCTTGCCGGCATCATCTGCCTGTCTCTGATCATCTATGCTACCATGCGCGACACCAAGCACGCCTCCGCAATGCATCGGCATGAGTAGGCCATGGCTGACGACAACGAGCCGCCCGACAGCAAGCTGACGCGCACCAAGGAGAAATGGGCGCGCGAGGGCCGCTTCCTCACGGGGAAGATCACGCGGGCGGAGGACCAAAGGCTGCCGCCCGGCCAGCACCTCACCAAGGATTGGCCAGTGCTCGATCTCGGGGTCGTGCCGCCGGTATCGCGCGAGCGCTGGCGGCTCGACGTCTATGGCGCGGTCGATGCCCCCGTGTTCTGGACCTTCGACGAGTTTATCGCGCAGAGGCAGGCGCGGTTCACCTCCGATATCCACTGCGTGACGACCTGGTCGCGCTACGACAATGAGTGGGAAGGGCTCGCGACGCGCGAGCTGCTCGCGGCCTGCCAGCCGCGCGAGGATGCGCGCTTCGTCCTGCTGCATTCCTCTGACGGTTACACCACCAATCTCGCACTGGAGGACTTCGCCGCCGAGGACGCTCTGCTCGCCCATAGCTGGTCGGGTCAGCCGCTGTCGGCCGAGCATGGCGGACCAGTGCGGCTGGTCGTGCCGCATCTGTACTTTTGGAAGAGTGCCAAATGGCTCCAGGCCATCGAATTCCTGACTGAGGACGCGCCGGGCTTCTGGGAAGTCCGCGGCTATCATAACCGCGGCGATCCCTGGGCCGAGCAGCGCTATTCAGACGATTAGGTTCGAGCAAGAACGGGGGAAAGCCTATGCCGACGGAACGCTTTCAATTCACCGGTGAAGGCGGCCATCAGCTTTCGGCCGCGCTGGAACTGCCGGACGGTGAGCCCGCAGCTTTCGCGCTGTTCGCGCATTGCTTCACCTGCGGCAAGGATGCGCTGGCGGCCAAGCGCATCTCGGTTGCGCTCGCGGCCAAGGGCATTGCAGTGCTGCGGTTCGACTTCACCGGGCTCGGCTCCAGCGAGGGCGATTTCGCCAATTCCACCTTTTCGTCCAATGTGACCGATCTGGTGCGCGCCGCCGATCATCTGCGCGCAACGCGCAAGGCGCCGTCCATCCTGATCGGCCACAGCCTCGGCGGGGCCGCGGTCCTCGCGGCAGCAGGACAGATTCCCGAAGCCAAGGCGGTCGCGACCATCGCGGCGCCCTCCGATCCCGCCCACGTCACCGGACTGTTCAAAGAGCACATCAATAACATCCGCGCGCAGGGCGAGGTGGAAGTTTCGCTCGTGGGACGCCCGTTCCGGATCAGGCGCGAGTTCCTCGACGACATCGTCGAGCACGAACTGATGAAGGACATCACGGGGTTGCACAAGGCGCTGCTGGTGATGCACTCGCCGGTCGACGACACCGTCGGCATCGACAATGCGACGAAGATCTTCGTTGCTGCCAGGCATCCCAAGAGCTTCGTCTCCCTCGACCACGCCGACCATCTGCTGACGAAGCCTGCCGACGCTCTCTACGCGGCCGATGTGATCGCGGCCTGGGCCAGCCGCTACATCGACACCGCAAAGCCCGCGAAGGCGATGGATCTCCCCGAGACGCCGCGCCAAGTCGTGGTGCAGGAGACCCGCAAGAGCAAGTTCAACCAGATCATCTCGGTTGGTCCGCACCGTCTGGTGGCGGACGAGCCTGTGGCTGCCGGTGGCGAGGATGCCGGTCCCGGGCCCTATGATTTCCTGCTCGCAGGCCTCGGTGCCTGCACCTCGATGACCATGCGCCTCTATGCCGACCGCAAATCGTTGCCGCTCGACCGCGTCACCGTCACGCTGAAGCATTCCAAGATCTATGCCAAGGATTGTGCCGAGTGCGAAACGCGCGAGGGCATGCTCGATCAGATCGAGCGCGACATTGCGATGGAAGGCGCGCTCGATGCCGAGCAGCGCAAGAAATTGATGGAGATCGCCGACAAGTGCCCGGTGCACCGGACGCTGACATCGGAGATTCGCATCGTGACGAAGGCCGTGGAGTAATTCAAGCGGCCGGCGAACCTGCCCCGGTTGCCGCCTCGAAGGGTTGAACGCGCAACGCACCGCGCAGGCCCGCCGCCGTACCGAGCAGGATGCCGGTGACCGCGACGAATGAGCCCAGGGCCAGCGTCGACATGCCGGTGAGCCCCTGCCCGATCGAGCAGCCGAACGCCATCACGCCACCGATCCCCATCAACGCGGCGCCGCCGGCCGAACGCAGCATGTGTCGGGGCGAGGAATAGCCTTCGAGCTTGAAGCGGCCCGTGGCGAGCGCCGTGACCAGGCTTCCGGCAAAAACGCCGGCGACCGTCGCGATGCCGAAATTGAGTGTCAGGCCGGTTGAGAGCATGGCGTATTGCAGGCTATCGGCGATCGGCGCGATGAAGGTGAGCGAAGTCACCGGCACCGGATTGAAGTCGTCGGCGCCGAGAGAGCCGGTGACGAACCAGCCGGCGGCGACGAGCAGGCCGACGACGACGCCCGCGGCGATCTGGCCCGGCGAGCGACGAAATGCCGGATGCGCGAATGCAAACAGGATCAGCCCGACGACGAGCACGGCAGCGGCCAGCGCGCGCGAAAGAGCTTCAGCCGGGCCAAGCGTTGCCAACAGCGCCGGCAGCGAATTGGCGTTGACGGTGGTTTGCGAAGCCTGAACCAGTGCGATACGCGCCGGTGCAATCAGGCCCTTGAGCGTCACCTGGGCGGCAATCGCAAGCACGATCACGACGACGAAGGAACGGAGATTGCCGCGGCCGAGCAGCACCAGCGCCCGCGAGCCACAGCCGTTCGATAGCACCATGCCGTAACCGAACAGCAGGCCGCCGAGGAACAGCGCCGGCACCGAAAACGCCTGTTGCAGATAGATCGACTTGCCGAGATCGACCGTGCCGCTGCCCGCCAGCAACTGGCTGCCGGCCACTGCAACGGCAATCGCCAGCGCATAGGTGCGCACCAGCCGCCCGTCGCCCTTGTCCAGAAAACCACGCATGCTGCTCATCAGGCAAAAGCCGCTGTGCAGGCCGACGGCGCCGTAGATCAGGCCAATGACGAGGCCGGCGAGGATGACGAGTTGCGTGGATTCCATCGGTTGTTCTCAGAACTCTCGCCAATCTCCGTCATTGCGAGCCCAGCGAAGCAATCTAGTCTGTCTCCGCGGGTGCATTTCTGGATTGCTTCGCTGCGCTCGCAATGACGGTGTGTTACGGCTTCAGGATCACCCGGTCGCGCGACGAGCCAGCGACAGCGACATAAGCATCCCTGGCGCGCTCCAGCGGGTAGACGGCGCTCGCCTTGATCGGGAACGGTTTCAGATGCCCGTTTGCAAAGCCCGGACCGAGATCACGAAGCACCGCACCGGTCGCCGCCGACGAAAGGCCGAGCGTGTCGATACCGACATAGGTATGCTGGCCCCGGTAGAACTCGAGAATGTTGAACTGGACGATGCGGTCGATCGCGGCGATCAGGATCTGGCGGCCGCGCAGGGCAAGTGACTTGTGCGCCGCCGGGAAATAGGGATCGCCGACCGTGTTGAAGACGATGTCCGCGCCTTTGCCGCCAGTCAAATCGCGCACGCGCGTGGCGACATCGATCGTGGAAGCATCGATCAGCTCGACCGGCGCGTTGGTGTGGCCTTCATAGGCCTCCGCTTTGCGCACCACGCCGATCACGCGCGCGCCCTGCCAAGTCGCGATCTGCACCGCGGCCTGGCCGACCTTACCGTTGACACCGAAGACCAGAACGGTCTCGCCGGGTTTCGGCACGCCGGCGCGGCGAAAGCCTTCCATGGCCGTGACGAAGGGCACGCCGATGCCGGCAGCTTCCTCCCAGGACACCGTCTTCGGCTTCTCCACCACCGCATCGGCCTCGACGACGAGATGGGTTGCGTGGGTGCCGTCGCGGCGGATGCCGAGATCGCCGGAGGAGCCGAACACCTCGCGCCCGATCGTCCCGGCCGGCCCGTCGATCACCACGCCGGCGTAGTCACGGCCGGGCGTACGCGGGAAGACGGCATAAGGCATCAACCCCGTTGAGGCCTTGACGTCGGATGGATTGACCGCGGCAGCTTTCACCTCGATCAGGAGATCGTTCGGGCCAGGCGTGAGCGTCTGAGGCTCGACCACCGGCGCAAGTGCCGCGGCGTTCTCGGCCTTGGCATTGAGGCGGACGCAGCGCGCTTCGACGGTTTTGGTATCGGCTGGCGACATCGAAAGACCCGTGATTTCTTGCCGGCCTTGTCGCCTTTGGGGCCGGTCAAGTCAATCCGTCAAGTCAGTCCTTGGGCCGCTTGTCGTAGAGCCGCTTGGCCTTTCCGAGCGAGCGCTCCAGCGTGGCCGGCGCGACCACCCGAACCTTGGAGCTGATCCCGATCGTGTTCTTGATGTGGGTCGATACCCTGTCGGCGTGATCGACAAGCCCGCGGCCGTCCCAGCTTTCGGGTCGCGCTTCGGCGATGATGGTCAGCTCGTCCATGCGGCCTTCGCGGGTGAGTTCCAGGATGAAGTGGCCGCCGCACCAATCGGTCGCGAGCAACACCTCCTCGATCTGGGTCGGGAACAGATTGACCCCGCGCAGGATGATCATGTCATCCGAGCGCCCCGTTACCTTCTCCATGCGCC
The DNA here is from genome assembly GCF_004212635.1 of Bradyrhizobium genosp. SA-3. Taxonomy (GTDB): domain Bacteria; phylum Pseudomonadota; class Alphaproteobacteria; order Rhizobiales; family Xanthobacteraceae; genus Bradyrhizobium. The sequence continues at coordinate 8,847 of NZ_PSRT01000045.1, forward strand.
GCATGCCCGGCCGCGCCGTGCCCGGCAACAGCCGCGTCAGGTCGCGGGTGCGATAGCGGATCACCGGAAACGCCTCTTTGGTCAGCGAGGTGAAGACCAATTCGCCCTTCTCGCCGTCGGGCAGCACTGCGCCGGTCTCGGGGTCGATCACTTCAGGGTAGAAATGATCCTCCCAAATATGGAGCCCGTCCTTGGTCTCGATGCATTCCTGCGCCACGCCGGGGCCGATCACCTCGGAGAGACCATAGATGTCGGTCGCATCCATGTCGAAGGCGTCCTCGATCTCGCCGCGCATGGCGTTGGTCCAGGGCTCGGCGCCGAAGATGCCGACCTTGAGCGAGCATTGGCGCGGATCGAGCTTCTGACGCTTGAACTCGTCGAGGATCGCCAGCATGTAGCTCGGCGTCACCGTGATGATGTCGGGCCGGAAATCGTTGATGAGCTGCACCTGCCGCTCGGTCATGCCGCCGGAGATCGGCACCACGGTGCAGCCGAGCTTCTCGGCGCCGTAGTGGACACCGAGGCCGCCGGTGAAGAGACCATAGCCGTAGGCATTGTGAATGATCATGCCGGTGCGACCACCGGCGGCACGGATCGAGCGCGCCATCACGTTGGACCACGTGTCGATGTCGGCCTGCGTATAGCCCACGACGATCGGCTTACCCGTCGTGCCGGAGGAGGCATGCACGCGCACCAGTTTTTCACGCGGCACGGCGAACATGTTGAAAGGATAATTGTCGCGGAGGTCCGTCTTCACGGTGAACGGGAATTTTGCGAGATCCGCGAGCTCGCGAAAATCGGACGGATGCACGCCGGCCTTGTCGAAGGCGTTGCGGTAATGCGCGACGTTGTCATAGGCGTGCTTCAGCGACCAGGTCAGCCGCTGCTCTTGCAGCGCTATGATCTCGTCGCGCGAGGCGCGCTCCTGCGCGTCCATCTCGGCGCTATAGGTGTTGCCACCTTCCTTGCGTCTCGTCAGAGCCATCCTCGTTTCCCCACATTGTGGTTTGTTCTTTTCTTTGGTCTCTTATTGATCCTGCGCCGGCAGCCACGTGCCGGGAATGACACGCGAATGCCCGCGGAATTCCGCGATGACGGTATCACCTACAGTGACACGCACGTCGTAGATGCCGGAGCGGCCGCCACGGGTGATCTCTCTTGCCTTCGCAATCAGGCGGTCGCCGAGCTTGCCTGGCCTGATGAACGAGATCTGCCCCTGCGCCGCAACGACGCGCTCATTGTGCGAGTTGCAGGCAAATGCGAAGGCGGAATCGGCGAGCGTGAAGATGAAGCCGCCATGGGCGATGCGCTGGCCGTTGACCATGTCCGGCCGCACCAACATCGCCAGCGTCGCAAAGCCGGGGCCGATCTCGACGATCTCCATGCCGAGTCCCTTGGAGGCATCGTCCTCCGCCCACATTGCATCGGCGCAGGCGCGGGCAATATCCTCAGACGACAGGGCGGCTTTGACGTTCACGCGCTTCTCCCGGGCAAATGTCTATCCATCATGCTCTGCTGCTTGGCCAAAACTGTCAAACGTGGTCGTAATCGACCACGACCCGCTCCGACGACGGCTTCGCCTGACAGGTCAGGATAAAGCCGGCCTTCAGCTCCCAGGGTTCCAGCGAGTAGTTGATGTCCATCGGCGCCTCGCCCTCGACCAGCTTGGCGCGGCAGGTCGAGCACATGCCGCCCTTGCAGGCGAAGGGCAGATCGACGCCGGCGCGCAGCGCGGCATCGAGAATCGCCTCGTCCTCGGCAACAGGCACGTCGCGGCGCTTGCCGTCGATGATGAGGGACGCGACCGCCTTCGGCGGCGCGTCGGGCGCAACGGCCTTCTTCGGCCGCGGCTTGCCGCCGAATTCGGAGACGAAGCGCTCGACATGGATACGCGCTTCCGCGATCCCGAGGTCGCGGCAGGTCGCCTCGATGTCTTCGCTCATGCCCGATGGACCGCAGATGAAGACATGATCGACGCTTTCCGCCGGCACCAGTGAACGCAAGAGCACCCTCACCTTGTCGCCGTCGAGCCGACCATGCAGGATCGGGATATCCTGTTCCTCGCCGGAGATGACGTGGAAGATCGAGAGGCGGTCGATGAAGCGGTCCTTCAGCTCCTCCAACTCTTCGAGAAACATGATGTTGTCGGTGGCGCGGTTGCCGTAGAACAGAAAGAAGCGGCTGTCAGGCTCGCGCACGAGCGTGCCCTTCACGATCGAGAGAATGGGCGTGATGCCGGAGCCCGCGGCAAAACCGACATGGATGCGGCCGGTCTCCGCTGACGGGATCAGGCCGAAGCGCCCCGTCGGCGTCATCACGTCGAGCTCGTCGCCGCATTTCAGCTCGTCCGCCGCCCAGCTCGAAAACGCGCCGCCGTCGACCTTCTTCACGGCAATCCGGATCTCGCCGTCGTCAGGTCCGGAACAGATCGAATAGGAACGGCGCACCTCTTCGCCATCCAGTGTGGTGCGGAGCGTCAGGTACTGGCCGGGCGTGAAGGCGTAATCGCTGGCGAGTTCACCGGGAATGGCGAAGGTTATCGAGATGGCGTCGGAGGCCTCGCGGCGGAGGTCGTTGACGGCCAAGCGATGGAAGCGCGGTGCGACTGCTGACATCAGAGATACCCTACACTGGTCTCACCACCGTCATTGCGAGGAGCTCGCGACAAAATTGCGAAGCAATCTTGCGCAGATGCGACGAAGCAATCCAGATTATTTCCGCGGAGATAGTCTGGATTGCTTCGCTTCGCTCGCAATGACGATGGGGTTGGCATCGCACGTTTCTCAATGACACTTGAAATAGTCGAAGGGTTCACGGCAGGCCTTGCAGCGCCAGAGCGCCTTGCAAGAGGTCGAGCCGAACTCGGACAAGAGCTCGGTCTTGTCAGAGCCGCATTGTGGACACGCGACGGCCTGTCCGCCGAATAGCGCGCGGCGCGAGCTTGAGGCCTGCGGCGGCGCGATGCCGTAGGCGCGCAGCTTCCGGCGGCCCTCCTCGCTCATCCAATCCGTGGTCCAGGCCGGCGACAACACCGTGCGCACCTCCGGACGACGGAAGCCGGCGCGTTCCAGCGCGAGCTCGATTTCGAGTGCAATCATGTTCATGGCCGGGCAGCCCGAATAGGTCGGCGTGATCGCAACCTCGACGCGATCGCCATCCAGAACGACGTCACGGAGCACGCCGAGATCGGCGATGGTCAGCACCGGAATCTCGGGATCGACCACGCTCGCCGCGACATCCCAGGCCCGCCGGCGCAGCTCACTATCGCGTTCCAGCACCGTCACCATGTCAACCCCGGGAAGGTGCGCTGCATCGATTGCAGCTCGGACAGGAGATGACCGAGATGCTCGCTGTGCCGGCCAGAGCGGCCACCCTGCTGCATCCAGTCGTTCTGAGGCAGGACAAGTGTCGCCTCGCTGACGATATCAGACAACGTCGTCAACCAACGACCGCGCAAGCTCGCCGGATCGATGGCGATCTCGGCATGGATCAGGGCGCGCTCGCCCTCGTCCACGGCAAACATCTCGCCGGTAAAAGCCCAGAGATGATCGATCGCGGCCTGCGCCCGGCCGTGGCTTTCGTCCGTACCGTCGCCGAGCCGGATGATCCACTCGGAGGCATGGCGCAGATGATAGGCGCTCTCTTTCTCCGACTTGGCCGCAATGGCGGCAAGCGTCGTATCGCGCGAGGTCATCATCGCGCGCCAATAGAGGTCGGCGAAGGCGGAATAGAAGAACTGCCGCACCAGCGTCTGGGCGAAATCGCCGTTCGGTTGCTCGACCAGCAGCAGGTTACGGTATTGCCTGACGTCGCGCAGATAAGCGAGTTTGTCCTCGTCGTTGTCCGTGCCTTCGACCTTGGCGGCGTAAGTGTAGAGCTCGCGCGCCTGGCCGATGAGGTCGAGCGCGATGTTGGACAGCGCCATGTCCTCTTCCAGCATCGGCGCGTGCCCGCACCATTCCGACAACCGGTGGCCGAGGATCAGCGCATCATCGGCGCGGCGCAGCGCATAGAGCACCAGCGGCGTTTCGGAGACCTGGATGTTGGCGAAGGGCATCACATGTGCCCCACTTCTTCGGGCACCTCGTAGAATGTCGGGTGCCGGTAGATCTTCGACTCCGCCGGCTCGAACATCATACCCTTGTCGGCCGGATCGCTCGCGGTGATCGCGGTGGACGGCACGACCCAGATCGACAGGCCCTCGCCGCGACGGGTGTAGATGTCGCGGGCAGCCTGCAGCGCCATCGTCGCGTCGCCCGCATGCAGCGATCCGACATGCTTGTGCGCAAGCCCGTTGCGGCTGCGAATGAAGACTTCCCACAGCGGCGTGTTCGGCGTGGCCATCGTGATCTCCCTATTCCGCGGCTTGTGCGGTGTGACGCTGCGCGCGCTTTGCCGCGTAAGCGGCTGCCGCCTCGCGCACCCAGGTGCCCTCCTCGTGCGCTTTGCGGCGCGCGGACATGCGGTCGCGATTGCAGGGGCCGTTGCCGGCGAGCACCTGCTTGAATTCGGTCCAATCGATCTCGCTGTACCGCCAGTGCCCGTCCGCATCCTGGGTCATGGCAGGATCGGGAATGGTGAGGCCGAGATATTGCGCCTGCGGCACGGTGGCATCGACGAATTTCTGGCGCAGCTCGTCATTGGAGAAGCGCTTGATCTTCCACTTCGTCGAGGTGTCGCTGTGCTGGCTCGTGGCATCCGGCGGGCCGAACATCATCAGCACCGGCCACCACCAGCGGTCCAACGCATCCTGCGCCATTGCCTTCTGCGCCTCCGAGCCGCGGCACAGCGTCAGCATGATCTCGTAACCCTGGCGCTGGTGAAAGGACTCCTCCTTGCAGACGCGGATCATCGCGCGCGCATAGGGGCCGTAGGAGCAGCGGCACAGCGGGATCTGGTTCATGATCGCGGCGCCGTCGACCAGCCAGCCGATGGTGCCGATGTCGGCCCAGGTCAGCGTCGGATAATTGAAGATCGAGGAGTATTTGGCTTTCCCCGCGAGCATGGCGTCGACCAGCTCTTCGCGCGAGGTCCCTAACGTCTCGGCGGCGGCATAGAGATAGAGCCCGTGGCCGCATTCGTCCTGCACCTTGGCGAGCAGCGCGGCCTTGCGGCGCAGCGTCGGCGCGCGGGTGATCCAGTTGCCCTCCGGCAGCATGCCGACGATCTCGGAATGGGCGTGCTGGGAGATCTGGCGGGTGAGCGTCTTGCGGTAGGCCGCCGGCATCCAGTCGTTCGGCTCGATACGCTCCTCGGCATCGATGCGGGCCTGGAATTGCGCAGCCCTGGCCGCGTCCTCAAGACCGCGATCGTCGGTCTCGGCCGTGTTCAGCGCCTGAGTGTACATGCGCATCCTCCCGATTTGTTGGGAGGAAATATATAACAGAATTTATTTCATGCAAGATATTTCTGTAACATATAGATCAGGCGCCGAACCTCCGTTCCAGAAGCTTCCGCGCCGCCGGCAAGGGTCCCCTCTCGTTGGTTCCATGGCTGTCGAGCCATTGCTCCGACGGAGCCAGCAGTGCGCGATAGATCTCGCCGCAAAGCGCACGCGCTGCCCTGCCCGGCCAATCCGCCGGCAGCAGGCTTTCGGGCAACAGCGGATCGCGCAGCACGACGCGGCGGTAATAGTGGATCAGGAGGATGCGCGCGGTGAAGGCGTCAGTCTCGGATAGGTCTGTGCCGCGCGCGATCGCGGCACGGAGCGGCTCGAACGTCTTCATGAATTTCAGATAGGCATCCGCAGTGCGGTCCAGCGGCCAGCTCGCGCTGAGCAGGCGGCGGCCGCTGTCATCCTCCGCCGAGACTTCAAGACGGATCGCGCCCACGGCCTCGTCGGGCACCGGTACGCCCGACGGCGCGACCCATACGCCCGGCAGCGGAGTACCGAAGCCGGCATTGCGAAGCGCCTCGCGCGAGGCGTCGCGGTCCTCGCCGTTGCCGATCAGGAGCAGCTCGAAGCGCCCGGTCCAGTCGGACGGCGGCGGATCGTAGATGTGGCGCGTCGCGGACTCGAAAGTCTGGCGTCCCTTTTCGGCCAGCCGATAGAAGCTGTTGCGACCGACCTTTTCGCGCGACAGCCAGCCGTCCGCCGCGAGGCGCGACATCGCGGTGCGCACCACGCCGCTGTCGATGTCGAGGCTTTCGAAAAATTCCAACAGCGTGCCGAGCCACACCACACCGCCGCGCGGCACGATGGCGTCACCGAACACGGTGATGACGATGGAGCCGGTGCGCGACGGCTCGCGCTTGAGCTGGTCGATGATGCGGGACAACGGATGCGCCATGCGCGAGGCATAGCGCGTTTGGTGCGGGCGCGACAATGGACGGAGCGACGAGGCCTCTTCTCCTTCTCCCCGCTTGCGGGGAGAAGGTCGGGATGAGGGGGAGTTTCCGCAAGGTCAGTGAGAGTTGGACTTGCGGAGAATCCCCCTCACCCGGATCGCATCTTCGATCCGACCTCTCCCCGCAAGCGGGGAGAGGCGAAGGAAGCGAGCTACCTGTGCGGATCGGGATAGGCCAGGCTGCGCCAGCCGCTGCGGTCGAACGGCCGCCACTGGCCTTCTTTCTGCGCGAGGCGGTCGGCGACCGCATAGACCACGGCGGGATGATGACCCATGCCGCAATGGCTGCTTTCGACCTCGATGCTCTCGGTCTGCGCTCCCGATTTCTCCATGCAGCCCTGCCAGGCGCAGACGCCGTCGGTACGGCTGAAGATGGCTGTGGTCGGCACCGGCGGCGGGACGGCGAGTTCGCCGCCGAAATGCGGATCGACCTCGTCGGCCTTGCGCCCGCTCGCCCATTCATAGACGCGCCAGGCATTGGTCGAGCTCGGATTGCCGGCAAAGGGGCTGCCGAGCGTGATCACCTGGCGTATGCGCTCCGGCATCATCTTGGCGAGCTGGCGCGCATAGAGGCCGCCGAGGCTCCAGCCGACCAGGCTGATCTTGCGGCCATGGCTGTCGCTGAGCTCCTGAACCAGATCGACCATCGCGTGCTGGACGCCGGGACGCAGGCCGTAGTTGCGACCCTGGCGCCAGCCGCTCACCGCATAGCCCTTGCTGGTCAGAAACGCGCGCAGCGCGCGCGTGGACGCATCGGAGGCCACGAGGCCCGGCAGCACCAGCACCGGATGCCCATCGCCGCGGGGCGCGAGGCTCAGCAGCGGCAGCGCGCCGAGGAATGCGCCGAACTCATGGATCGCGCGCCCCTCCAGAAACATCAGGGTGCGGGACGGCGGACGCAGCGTCTGGGCAGTAGCGGTCATCAATGTTTCCCCTGGGAGAATCCTGGAAAGGCCGCCGGCTGCGATGCCGGCAAATGGGCATGAATTCCAATACGCCGGCTTCTTGAACGTTCCGCAGCGCAGCATGAATCAGCTAGGCGGCCGGTTCTCGACATTCAAGCGGGAGAGCTGCGGGCCGACAATAGGCCCGCGCGTTAATGCTAACGGCCGTGACGCAAAAGTCACAACAATCGGAGCAGGAATTCTACGGAGTAGAGCGCAAGTCCCGCGAGGCCGCCGATCAGCGAACCGTTGAAGCGGATGTATTGCAGGTCGCGTCCGATGTTGATCTCGATCAGCGAAATCAACTGCGTCATATTCCACGCCTTGACCTGGTCGGAGATGAAAGTCGAAACACCGCCCTTCTGATCGGCGACGACGCTGCGCAGCACGGTCACCAGACCCTTGTTGATCTCCCCGCGCAGTTCGGCATCGCCGGCGAGCGCTTCGCCCGCGGCGACGAACATGCCGGCGAGATGATGCTGGAGCACTTGCGTCTCGCCGCTTGCGCTGCGCTCGATGAAGGAGCGCGTGTTGGCCCAGACGGTGCGGGCGAGATCGGCAAGCTCGGGCCGCGCCAGCAGATCGCGCTTCAGGCCGTCGATGCGGTCGATATAGGCCCGGTCGGTGCCGAGTTGGTCGACGAAGTTCAACACCATCCGATCGAACTCGCCGCGGAACGGATGTTTGGGGTCGCTGCGCACTTCATTGAAGAAAGCGGTGGCGGACGCCACGATCTTGTTCACCAAAAACTTGTCGGCGCGATAGAGCCGCAGCAACGTCGGCAATTCCGCGCGCACCTTCTCGCGGATCATCGCCATCGTCTCCTTCTGATTCAGCGTGTCGTGCATCACGCGCAGGAGATCGTCGAACAGAATCTGGTGCCGCCCTTCCGCCACGAAGCCGCGCAGCGTGCCCGCGGCGAGCGGCGCAAGGTTGATCGCCTGGAGCTGGGAGGACATGCGGCGGATGATGAAGGCCATCAGGCCCGAACTTTCCGTCGCTGAGAACGCCTCCGGCAGCAGGCGCAGCGCAAAGCGCGCGAGATCGTCGCTGCGCTTGCGATCACGCAGCCAGTCGGCGACGAAGGAGCCGAAATCGATTTCCTTCAGCTTGGCCTCGACGGGACCTGCCTCGAGGAAATGCACCTGGATGAACTCGCCGAGCTTGTCGGCGATGCGGGCCTGGTTGCTCTGGATGATCGCGGTATGCGGGATCGGCAGGCCGAGCGGCCGTTTGAAGAGCGCGACCACGGCATACCAGTCGGCGAGCCCGCCAATGGTGGCGGCTTCCGCGAAGGCTGCGATGAAGCCGAACACGGGATGCACGTTCAGCAGGAGTTTTGCGACAGTGAACAGAGCGAGTGTCGAGGCCAACACCAGGGTCGCGAGCGCTTTCACGCGCCGCAGCTCCGCCGCGCGTTCGGCGTCACCGCGGGTATCGAAGAGATAGGTGCCTGATGAACCCATGACTGCATCACCCTACCCGTCATTGCGAGCGAAGCGAAGCAATCCAGAATCTTTCCGCGGAGAGACTCTGGATTGCTTCGTCGCAAGGGCTCCTCGCAATGAGGGCGGCGCAAAAAACAAAGGCCCGCCGAAGCGGGCCTCAAATTCAGTTTGTCGTCGGGCGCCGTATCACGCGGTCTTGTTGTAGACCTTGGCGAAATTGTCCTGAGCGGACTTCGCGCCGTTGGCGGCGAGCTTGCCGAAATAGTCGGCGGTCGCCTTGGCACGCGAGACGAACACTTCACCGCGGGCGCGGAGCAGGCTCGACTGGATCTCGACGGCCTCGCTGATCGACTTGGCGGACGCGAGCTTGTCGATGCCCGAGAAGAACGCCTCGGCGTCCTCATAGATCGCCTGCTGGATGTTGCGGCTGATCTTGCCGGCCTCGGCGACGGATTCGGTCACCGCGTTCTCGACGGCGGCGGTCACCCGCTCGGAGCCGGCGAAAGCTTCGGCAGCACGGTCCTTGGCGGTGTTGGCGGTCTTCTTGACGAACTCGCGGGCAGCCTCGGGAACTTCCAGATTCTGGATGTTCTTGAAAGCGTCCTTGAAGCCCTCGAAGGCGGTGTTGGTTTCAGTGGTCATGGGGTTCTCTCCATCCTCATTGGTCTGAGCTATGGGCTCACCCCGTCCGCAATTGGCCCGGGGCACGGCTTATATGGCATCGTTAATTGTGCGATGCAATATTCATATTGCATTGCGATATCACGAAATCGTGAACAGCCTTAACAAGAGGCGCCACACTGCCCTAGTTAGAGGCCGTCTCGGACGAATTAGGTCCGTACCGGCCCGATCTTCGCCTTAATGCTGGACCGCGCCTGGCAATCCATAGGCCTCCATCTGAGCCTGAACCTGCGCGATGTTGTGCCCAAGCACCACGATGTCATGGGTCTTGCCGCCGATATCCCGCACGTGGTCGCGCAGCAGCGCCTCGGCCTTGAAGCCGAGGCCTTCGAACAGGGCGATCGCCGCCCGCTGGTCGACTGTCATCTGCACCGAGAGCTTTTCCAGGCCAGCACCGAGCGCAAGTGCAAAGGTCTCCTGTGAGAGCGCCTTCCCCACACCCTGCCCGCGCACGTCGGACGAGACCACCATGCGGATCTCGCCGACATGGGGCGACCAGGAATGCGGATCGCGCACCAGCGTGCCGCAGCCGACGACATTGCCGTCCCTCACCGCGAGCAGGCTCTGAATGGCGCCGCGCTCGATCTCCTTGACCCAGGCGGAAAGCACCTTCGGCTCGCTGATATTGCGTGGCAGGAACAACAGATCGTGGGATGGAAGACCTTGGCCGAAGGCGAGCACCGCGGCTTCGTCTCCGGGCGCCATCCGGCGGATCTCGATATCACCCGCATCGGTCTTGATGTGACGCGGATAGGAACGCTGCTCACTCATGTCGATCTCTTTCCCAGCCAGGAGTCCAGTTTCGGCCACAGCCGCTTCACCGCGTTGGCACCGGCGACCAGCGAGACGTGGCCGCCCTTCAACATCACCTCTTCCTTGTCCTCGGACCCGATCTTCGCGATCAGGTGCTTTGCGGCGTCATACGGCACGATGTGATCGTGCTCCGCGACCGCATGCAGGATCGGCACCTTGATGTTTTCGAGCTTCGCCGCACGGCCGCCGACCGACATGGTGTCGTTGTACAGCTTGTTGTCCCACATCAGGTCCTTGGTGATGGCGCGGAAATACTCGCCCGCCAGCGGCAGCGTGTCGGTCGCCCAACGGTCGAACATGCGGTAAGACTTGACGAACTCGTCATTCCAGATGTTTTCCCAGAGCTGGATCTGGCTCACCGGGCGCGAGGCCGGACGCAGCATCTCGAACGAAGACAAGATCATCTCCGGCGGCACGTTGCCGACGCTATCGACGAGATGATCGACGTCGAAATAGCGGCGGTCGGAGAAATTCGAAAACAGCTTCATCTCGCGGAAATCGATCGGCGTGGTGAAGCAGATCAGATTCTTCATCGGCCCATCCTTGTGGATCGAACCGTAGAGCAGCGACAGCACGCCACCGAAGCAATAGCCGATGATGGAAACGTCCTGCTCGCCGGAATCAGCTTGCACGCGGCGGACGCAGTCCGGGATGAAATCGAGGACATAGTCCTCCATCCGCAGGTTCTTTTCCTCTGGCCGCGGTGCGGTCCAATCGAGCATGTAAACGTCGTAACCGCGCTTGAGCAGGAACTCGATAAAACTCTGGCCGGGCACGAGGTCGAGGATGTAGCCGCGGTTGGTGGTCGCCATCACGATCAGCACCGGCACGCGGTAGATCTCGTCCGACATTGGTCGGTAGTGATAGAGGCTCATCGTGCCGCGCGAATGCAGCACGTCCTTCGGTGTCGAGCCGAGCGTGGGGCCGGAGGTCGAGAAATATTCGACGCCTTTGATACTGCGCTGAATCGCGCGCTGCACCTCGGTCTGGATGCGCTCCGGGATAGATGCGAAATCAAGTCCCGTCGGCGCGTTCATTTCTGCTCTCCGGTTTCGGAGGGCGGACGCTTCGTCCGCGGCGGCCGTGGCGTCCCATCGGAGTCTCGCGAGATGCCCGAACTTGCCGCCATCTGGCTCAGCATCGACTTCATCTCGCCGAGCTGGGCTTCGATGGACTGGAGCCGCTCCGCAAGACCTGTCACCTGCTCCCGGCTCGGCAGGTTCATTGCAACAAAGTATTTCTCCATGAGCTCGCCGAGCTGCTTCTGAGCACCTGCAGCAACTCCTCCCGCACGGTTCATCGCCTGTGAAAACTCAGGCGACGACATGGCCTGGTTGGCGAAGGCGTTGAACCCCTTCTCCATCTCGCCCACCATCTTCTGCCACATGGCGACGGGGTCGTTGGTCTTGTCGGTCATCGGCGTCCTCCTGCTATCGAGAGCTTCGACGCCCTTCTTTTTGGCCATACCACACCGTTGCGAAGGGCCGGTCAACCGGCAAGCGGCCCGGTGCGCACACACGCGGCTTCTTTGCCGCGGGAAACCGTGCAATACAGCATTGGTCAGCAGCAAGGGATCGCGACCGTGAACGTCCATCAGCCGCCCCAGACCGTCCGCGCCAACGGCATCGACATCTGTTACGAGGTTTTCGGCAACGACAACGCCGAGCCGCTGCTGCTGATCATGGGGCTCGGGGCACAGATGATCCATTGGGACGATGCGTTCTGCGAACAGCTCGCCGCGCGCGGCTTTCGCGTGATCCGCTTCGACAATCGCGATATCGGGAAGTCGAGCCATCTGACGGGCGGAAAACGCTTGACGCCGCTCGAGCTGCTGAAGCTGCGCTTCCTCAGGATTCCCGTGGCCGCCACCTACAAGCTGATCGACATGGCCAGGGACACGGTCGGGCTGATGGATGCGCTCCGCATCAAGTCGGCGCATCTGGTCGGCGCCTCGATGGGCGGCATGATCGCGCAGGAAGTGACGCTGTCGTTCCCCGAGCGCGTGCGTTCGCTGACCTCGATCATGTCAACGACAGGCAATCCGCGCGTGCCGCCGCCGACACGCGAGGCGGCCGCCATGCTGATGGCGCCGCCGCCGCGCAGCAGGGAAGAGTTCATCGTCCGCTACGGCCAGACCTGGAAGGTGCTGCGCGCCGGCTCCTTTCCGGAAGAGGAAGCGCTCGATCCTGGTCGTGCCGAGCGCGTGTTCGCGCGCGGGCTCAATCCGGCCGGCGTTGGCCGGCAACTCCGCGCCGTGCTCGCCTCCGGCAGCCGCAAGGAGCGGCTGCATGGGGTGAAGACGCCGACGCTGGTCATCCACGGCACCGTCGATCCCCTGGTCCATCCCGAAGGCGGCAAGGACACGGCAGCGTCAATTCCAGGCGCCAAGCTATTGATGATCGAGGGCATGGGCCACGCGCTGCCGATGCGGTTCTGGCCGGAGATCATCGGCGCCATCGACAAGCACGCGCATGGGGCGGCGGCGCAGGCTGCGTAGGCTGGCGCGATCGGTCTCCTGATGGTGACCATGTGAGCTACCGGTTACCGTCTTAACGCGAGCCGGCGCGAAAGCTATACATGCCCCTCAATCGCAAGAACGGGCTGCGGCCTCTCGGAGTTCACATGCATCTCAGCGTTCGGTCGGCCGCTATCGTCACCATGTCAGTTCTCACGCTCTCCCTTGCAGGCGGCGCCGCGATTGCCGGTAGCGCGCAAGAAGAAGCCAATCGCAAAACCGTGCTGGCCTTCTACGAGAAGGGGCTCAATCAGAAGGACGCTGATGCGGCCCTCACCGATGTCGGCGACCGCTACGTCCAGCACAATCCAAACGCGGCCGATGGACCGGACGGCTTCCGAAAATTCATCGGCTTCCTGCGCGAAAAGTTTCCGAACTCGCATAGCGAGATCAAGCGCAGCTTCGTGGATGGCGACTTTGTGATACTACACGTTCACTCCGTTCGCGAGCCCGGCAGCAAGGGGCGCGCGATCGTGGATATCTTCAAGCTGGAAAACGGCAAGATCGTCGAACACTGGGACGTCGTTCAGGACATTCCTGAAAATCCCGCAAACGGCAACACGATGTTCTGACGGATAGAACCGCGCTGGGAAACGGCCTAGCGCTTCCGCGCGATCCAGATCACGTGGCGCGCGCCACCGCCTCTGCCGGTGGCACGGACATTGACTTCGTTGACGTCGAAGCCGGCACGGCCGAGGCGCTTGGTGAAAGCTGAGTTGGGCCCCGATGACCAAACGGCGAGCACGCCGCCCGGCCGCAGCGCCGTCTTCGCCGCCGTGAGCCCGCTCGCATCGTAGAGCGCATCATTGCCCTTCCGGGTCAGCCCTTCCGGCCCGTTGTCGACGTCGAGGAGAATGGCGTCGAAGGCGGACCGCTGTGCCCGGATGATCTCGCCAACGTCGGTCTCCCGGATGCTCACCCTGGGATCTTCGAGGCTGTTGCCGAAGACCTGCGCCATCGGGCCGCGTGCCCAGGCGACCACCGCAGGCACGAGTTCGGCGACCACGATCTTCGCGTTGCTTCCGTGCACGGCAAGCGCCGCACGCAGCGTAAAGCCCATGCCGAGGCCGCCGATGAGGACGACGGGCTTTACGACATTCTCGATCTGCTTTGCCGCCAGCGTCGCGAGCGCGACCTCGGAGCCCGACAAGCGGCTGTTCATCAGCTCGTTGCTGCCGAGCTTGATGGAGAACTCGTTGCCGCGCCGCATCAGGCGCAGCTCACCGTCGGAACCAGGGATTTGCGCGGTGTCGATCTTTTCCCAGGGAATCATGGGAGAGCTTTAGCACGATCGGGAATCGTAGGGTGGGTTAGCCGAAGGCGTAACCCACCACTTCTGTATCCGCGGTAAGAGACCTTGGTGGGTTACACCCAGCGAACTGCGCTTCGCGCGTTCGCAAGGCTAACCCACCCTACAATCTCGCCCTATCCGCCCGCCCAGACGTCCAGCACATAGCGGTTCTTCGCGCCCATCTCCTCGATCCAGCGTGCGCTGGCCGCGGCATCGCTGCCGCTCTTCTCGCGGTGGATCGCGACGAGCGCTGCCTTCACGTCGGGCTCCATCTTACCGCCGTCGCCGCAGACATAGATGATGGCGCCCTGCCCGATCAGGGGCCAGACCTTGTCCTTCTGCGCGGCAAGTACGTGCTGCACATAGGTCCTGGGTCCATCCGCGCGCGAGAACGCCGTGAAGAGCTCGGCGATGCCGCTTGCGGCAAGCGCCTTCAGCTCGTCCGCATAAAGAAAGTCCTGGTCGGGATGGCGACAGCCGAAGAACAGCATAGCCGGACCGAGGGCGGCCCCTTTCGCCTTGCGCGCAGCGCGCTCTTGAAGGAAGCCGCGGAATGGGGCAAGTCCCGTGCCCGGCCCGATCATGATGATCGGCACGGATGAATCATCGGGAAGCCGGAAACCGGCCTTGGTCTCGCGCACGGTCGCATAGATCGCATCGCCCGCGCGACGGTTGGCGAGATAGTTCGAGCAGATGCCTTTGTAGGTGCCGCTGCCGGAGGCTGCCGGACCTTCGACCACGCCGACGGTGACGCTGCATCGCGCCGGGTCGACCGACGGCGAGGACGAGATCGAGTAGTAGCGCGGCGCCAGCAGCGAGAGCATTTCCAGATAGACGTGGAAGGGCAGTTCGCAGGCCGGATATTCGAGCAGCAGGTCGAACACCGATTTGCGCCTGGCCAAGATCTCGGTGCGGTAGCGCTCGAGCGTTTCAGGCTCCTCGCCAACGAACGCCAGCAATTTCGGCTTGGTGACCGGGCAGCGGGTGTGCTCGGCCATGATCTGGATCTGCTTGCGTGTCGCGATCTGCTGCAGCTCGACGAACTCGCTGAGCAGACGGCCGACCGACACGGCCTCGCCGACCGGCAATTGCGCACGGCGGCCTTCGGCCACCTGAAGCCTGATCTGATCAGCCGGCAGGAAGCCGAAGCGGCGGGCGACCGAATCCACCAGCGTCGGGTCGTTGCGCGGAACAACGCTCAAGTGATCGCCGACGCGATAGCAGACGTTGGACGGCAGTTGCACCTCGATGTGGCGTGTCGAACGCTCCGACGGATTGGCCGCGCTCTTGTTTTGAAGCTCGTCATTGACCAGCACCTTCATCGCCACTGCACCGCCCTGGGCGACGATGGTGTTGACGGCGGTTACCGCCACGGGCTCGATCGCGTAAAGCGGATCGTCTTCCGCGGTCCGGGTGAAATTCCAGTCGATGCCGAATTCCTTGGTCGCAACCTGGGCAGCCGCCGGGAACCATTTCTGGAACTGGCCGTCGAGGTCGCTGCGCGCATCGCCTTCGCCGCGCGGATAGACCGCGCGCGCACCATGCTTCGACAATTGTTCGTCAATGAAGCGCGGTACCGATTGATAAGTCGCCGCCCAGTCGCTGTTGCCGCAGCCGAACACGGCGTAGCGCACATTGGCAAACGCATCGTTCGGCAAGTCGCTGCCGAGCCATTTGACGAACTGCGTCGCATTGTCAGGCGCTGCGCCGTTATAGGAGGCGCAGATGATGAGCACGCCACCTTCCGGCGGCAGTTTGCCGACGTAATCGTCGAGCGGGCCAAGGTGAACGGCGAAACCGTTGATCTCGGCGAGATCGGCCATGCGCGTCGCCAGTTCCTCGGCGGTGCCGAGATTGGAGCCGTACAGCACCAGCATCGGCGTGTTGTGGCCCGGCCGCGCGGTCGGCTGGCGTGGCGCCCTCGCTGCCGAAGCCACAGCCGCGATGGGCCCGCCATAGGCAGCGCGCTCGCGGTCGGCGCGCGGACGCACCTTGATCTTGAAGCCTTCCGGCTTCATCGTCAGCGTTTCCTTCAGATGCATCTGATAGCGCTGGTGATCGATCAGCTTGAAGCGCTGGAGGATCATGCCGAGCGCAAGCGCAGCCTCGTGCATGGCAAAGCCCCGGCCGATGCAAGCGCGCTGGCCGTTGCCGAACGGCTTCCAGGCATTGATCGGCCGCTTGGCTTCGGCCTCGCGGCTGAAATTCTCGGGATCGAACGCGTCCGGGTTTGGTCCCCAGACGCCGGGATCGCGATGCAGCGCCGTCACCAGGATGGTGGTGAAGGTGCCCTTCCTGAGCTTGTACTTGCCGCCGCCGATGGTCTCGTCGTTGAGCGGCGAGATGCCGTAGGCCGGCGCCGGCGGCCACAGCCGCAGCGCCTCTTTCAGGATCTGCGTGATGTAGGTGAGCTGGGTCACCTGCTGATAGGTCGGCTTCGCATTGACGTCGGGGCCGAAGACGCGGTCGACCTCGTCATAGGCCTTCTTGAGAATGTCCGGATGCTTGAGCAGTGCATAGAGCGTGTAGGACAACAGGCCGCTGGTGGTCTCGTGACCCGCGATCAGGAAGGTGTTGATCTGGTAGCGGATGTTGACGTCATCGAGCTGCTCGCCGGTCGCGCGGTCGACGCCGGTCATCATCGCGGCCAGCATGTCCTTCTTGTCGTCGATCCCGTCCGCACTCTTGCGGCGCTCGGCGATGATCTCGTCGACCATCTTGTTCATGAAGGCGACGTCTTCGGCCAAGGTCTTGCGCCGCTTCTGCATCCAGAGCTGCTCGAACGGCAAGCCGCGCGTCATCATGATGGTTTCGAGCGAGCGCACCAGCGACTCGACGAAGGGGTGGTAGTCGCGGCGGTAGAACGAATTGAAGCGGTAGTCGAAACCGCACAGGCCGATCGTGTCAAGCGTCAATGCAGTCATGTCGTGGACGACGTCGATCTCGTCGTCGGCATTGAGCCGCTCCCATTTGTGGACGAGCTGCTCGGCGATATCGACCATGCTCGGATGATAGGACTGCATGGCGCGGTTGCCGAACGGCTGGAGCAGGATGTTGTGCGCCTTGCTCCAGTTCGGCTCCTTGGTATCGGCCGTGAACAGGCCGTCGCCGCCGACCGCGCGCACACGCCGCAGCGCGCCGCGCACCGTCTTGTCGAAGCGCTTCTCGTTGGAGAGCTCGTCGACGAGATCGTGGCCGGAGACGACGACGATCGGCGAGCCCATCATGTCGAGCCAGAAGATCGGACCGAGCTCCTTGGCAAGCCGCGTCAGGTGCTGCACGGGGGCGGCCGAGTCCAGCGACAACATATTGCCGACCACCGGCTTGGTCGGCGGATGCGGGATCGGGTCCAGTCGGTTCTTGGTTGACATTAAAAGTGCTTCCCCCTCAGTAACCCTCGTCATTGCGAGGAGCTCTTGCGACGAAGCAATCCAGATTACCTCCGCGGATACATTCCTGGATTGCTTCGCTTCGCTCGCAATGACGACCTAGCCAAACCGCCTTCTACGCCACTCGATCAGCTTGGCGCTGACCTCCTCCGGCTTCTCCTGCTGCGTCCAATGGCCGCTATCCTTCACGAGATACTTCTCGAGATCGGGAATCAATTTGTCCATGCCATCAGCGGAGGATGGCGGCAGCACCGCGTCGTTCTCGGCCATGATCATCAGCGACGGCACCCGGACCGTATGATCGAGCCCTGCGGAGCGCGTCCAATTGCGCGACATGTTGCGGTACCAGTTGATGCCGCCGGTGAAGCCGGTTCTGGTGAAGGCATCGACGAAGACTTTCTTCTCTTCCGGCGATAGGATCGGCGTACGCGGATCGTGCTTCGCGTCATAGGCGGCAATCATCTGCGGAAATGCCAGATTGAGCCGCGGCGAAGCACCGACACCGGCGACCACCTCCTCCGGCGGCGCGTCGGCCGGGCGCGGCACCGGCTTACGCATGAACGCATCGAAGGTCTGTTCGACACGGCTGCCGAAAATCCTGTCCGGCTCGCGCGCCGGATCCTGGAACTGCACGATGTACATCTTGTCGCCGAAGCGTGCGCGCAACAGCTCGATCGGATCGGCCCAGGCGCGATTGGTGTGGGGCGTGTTGATGCCGACCACGCCGGCGACCCGGTCGATGTGCCGCAACGGCATCTGCCAGACGATGAAGCCGCCCCAGTCGTGACCGGCGAAGATCGCCTTGTCGATCTGCAGGTGATCAAGCAGTCCGACGAGATCCCCGATCAGGTGCTCGATGTCGTAGGCCTCGACCGGCTCGGGCCGGTCGGTCGCACCGTAGCCGCGCTGGTCCGGCGCGATCACGCGGATGCCGGCCTCGCTCAACGCCTTGATCTGGTGCCGCCAGGAGAAGGCGAGCTCGGGCCAGCCGTGGCACAGCACGACCGGTGGCTTGTCATCGGCCGGGCCAGCCTCGTAATAGCCCATACGGATTCCGTTCGTCGTCGCGAACTTGAGCGGTGGCATTTCGATCATGGCGAACTTCCTACTCCGCAGCGCCCTTGATGTCGGCCGCGGGCGGCGCATAGGCTGCCTCCAGTGCGGCGAACTCTTCCGGCAGCATGTCGCACATCACCTGCACATGCGGAATGATGTTGGCGCCGACGATGAAGCCGAAATCGAGCTGGTCCCGATAGCTCTGCACGGTGATGTTGAGCGCCTGCCCATGCGTCGCGATCGACACCGGGAAGAGGTGCAGAAGCTCGGCCCCTGCGGCATAGAGTGTCTGCCGCGGTCCCGGCACGTTGGACACCGTGATGTTGGCGGCCGGCGGCAGCACGTCCGACAGGTTCGAGCGGCTGTAGAGCAGCGCCAGGATCTGCACCATGATCGGTGCGCCCAGCATCGAGATATTGGAGACCTGAGGCATCAGCGCCCGCAGCGGATGCGACATCTCCTTGGACTTGGTCGATTGCGCGATGATGGCTTCGAGCCGCGCCTTTGGATCTGCGATGTTGGTCGCGATCGAGCAGATCATGCCGAACACCTGGTTGTTGGCCTCGGTGTTGCCCTCCTCGCGCAGCGAGATCGGCACGGCGGCGGTCAAGGATTTCGCCGGCAGCGTGCCATATTGCTGCAGATAGCGGCGGACCACGCCGGAGGCGAGCGCCAGCACCACGTCGTTGAGCTTGCCGCCGGCCTGCTTGGCCAGCGCCTTCGCCCGCGAGAGGGAAATCGACACGCCGGCGAAGCTGCGCTCCGACGAGATGGTCTTGTTGAGCATGGTCGGCGGCGACACCATGCTGGCGAGGCTCTCGCGCGACTTCGGATCTGCGACCTTGCCAAGCACGTCGGAGACGCTCTTGAGCACGGTCGGGATGTTACCGGCAAAGCGCACCGCGCTCTCGATCTGGTACATCGCATTGTCGAACAGGATCGAGCCGATGTCGCTCTTGCCGGTGCGCGGCAATTGCAGGTTCTTCGCGGCCGCCGACGCGTCGAGCGGCTGGCTGAAGAGCTGCTGATAGGAATCGAGCAGGTTGGCGGCGATGTCGCGCGGCTCTTGTCCGGGCTTCGAACCGCCCATCGGCGGATCGACCTTTCGCGGAATCGGCGAGATGTCGTAGATCATGCTGGTCAGGGCCGCACCGGCGCCGCCGTCGATGGCGGCATGATGCATCTTGGAATAAAGCCCGACCTCGTTGTCCTTCATGCCCTCGAACACGTAGAATTCCCAGAGCGGACGAGCCCGGTTCAGGAGCTTGGCATGCATCCAGCCGACGATGCGTTCGAGCGTGGCGCGGTCGCGCGGCTGCGGCAGGCTGGCGCGGAAAATGTGACGGTCGATGTCGAACTGGTCGTCCTCGACCCAGGAGGGATGGTCGATGTCGAGCGGCGCCTTCTCCAGCCGCGCCTTCAGGATCGGCGCGATGTGCAGGCGCGAGACGATCATCGCCTTGAAGTCTTCGAAGAAGTCGCCCCTGTAATCGTCGGGCAGGCGAAAGATCGCCATGCTGCCGACATGCATCGGCATTTCCGGCGTTTCCAGATAGAGAAACGACGCGTCCAGCGACGACAGCTTCTTCCCGTCAGCCATAGTTCCCTCCCGCAGGATTTTGACGGGCGCCTTGGTCTGCGCTTCTCGTCAGGCCGATACTGCCTGTTCCGGCGGGGCATATGCAATGGCAAACGGCCCGGCCCGGTCAAATGGCCAGAATTCTCCCTCCGGTTGCGCCAGGCGGTCCGCCACGGCCCACAGCGCCGCGGGATTGACCCCGAGCCCGATATGGCTCGCCAGGTGCACCTCGATGTTCTCGGCACGGTCGGAGGGACGGAGCAGACAGGTCCGCCAGTTCACGACACCGTCGGCGCGCGAATAGATCGAGCTCGTGGGCACCGGCAGATCGCCCGCGATCGCCTCGCGCTGTTCGGCAAAATCCTCAACCCGCTCGCCGGACAGCGCCTCGTACAGCCGCGTGGCGTTGGTCGCCCGCACATCGTTGGCAAAAGGGCTGCCGAGCGTGACGACATAGCGGACCATTTCCGGCGCCTGAAGTGCGAGATCACGGGCATACACACCGCCGAGGCTCCATCCGACCAGGCTGACCTTGCGTCCGGAGGCGGCATGGATTGCTCCGAGCCGAACGCGCAAAGCGTCCCGCATCCGCCCGAGCCCGCCGAGATTGCGGCCCATCCGCCAGGCATGTGCCTCGTAACCGAGCTCGCTGAGATAGCGCCGCATCGGTATCATCGACAGGTCGCTGGCGAGGAAGCCCGGCAGCGCCAGCACCGGATGGCCGTCGCCCCTCGGCGCGCGCATCAGGAGCGGCGACAGCAGCAGGCTCGCATTGAGTTCGAACAGGCCCCGAGCCTCGGCAAGCAGCAGTCCGACACCCGGCGGACGAAGCCGGCCTGAATCCAGCGTCCCGTCCGGCCCTGACGACACTATTTCTTCTTGTCGCTGCTGCGCGTGCCACCGAGGCCGGCCATTGCGACGAACATATCCTGAAACCGCTCGGCGAGCTTGGGATCGTACGTAAACCAGCTCTGGACCAACGATTCGGGCGAGACCTTGTCGATGTTGCTCAAGACCTGCTGCTGTAGCTTGTCCATCACCGCCGTCTGCATCGGCGACACGTCGGGCAATCCAAAGAACTGGCGGGCCTCGAGGGGGGTGCAGTCGATTTCGATGTTAACTTTCATATCCCCTCCGGATGAGATTCGAGCGGCCTGCCGCCAGTATCGCCGCGAGTTGTGGTGCGACGCAAGCGACCTGATGTCGGCGGCCGGACGCCGGCTTCCGCGATCGGCGGGTACGGTCAATCAAATTGCTCGCACCGGCGTCCATCCGCCTGCCAATGCTGGTCAGCATTGCTGCACAGCGGTGCAAGTTGGCGCGTTCCTTGCTGGAATGACGCTTGCACGGGTCGAGAACTCTGGGCAACATGGATTGATCGGCCGGCCGAACAAATCAAAAATCACCGGCACGGCGGTGTGGAGAGGGTCAAGAATGTCAGTAGGTCGAAGTCTGTTTGCGGCGGCGCTCGCCGGTACGGTTGCGTTGACGGTCTCGCCGGCGTTGAGCCAGACGTTGCGCTATGCCAACCAGGGCGACCTGAAGTCGCTCGACCCCTATACCCTCAACGAGAGCACCACCCACGCCCATCTCGGTCACGTCTATCAAGGCCTGACCGCGCGGGACAAGGATCTCAAGATCATTCCGGCGCTGGCGGAAAGCTGGGAAACTCCGGAGCCGACCCGCTGGCGCTTCCATTTGCGCAAGGGCGTGAAATTCCACAACGGCGATCCTTTCACCGCCGACGATGTGCTGTTCTCCGCCGATCGCGTCCGCAAGAAGGGGTCCAATATGCAGACCCGCCTTGCGGCCGACGTCAAGGTCCTGAAGGTCGACGACTACACCGTCGATTTCGTCCTGCCCTCGCCCAATCCCATCCTGCATTCGTCGTGGGATGTCTGGTACATCATGGACAAGAAATGGGCCGAGGAGAACAACGTCGTCGATCCGACGCCGGTGGCGGCGACCACGCCGAGCTACGCCTCGCTCCACGAGAACGGCACCGGTCCCTTCATCATCGAAAGCCATCAGCCCGGCGTGAAGACGGTGTTCAAGGCCAACCCCAACTACTGGGGCAAGATGGAAGGTAACCTGAAGGAGATCATCTTCACCCCGATCGCCTCCGATGCCACCCGCGTCGCCGCGCTGCTCTCGGGCGAAGTCGATGTCATCGAGCCGGTGCCGATCCAGGACATCTCCCGCGTCGATTCCAGTCCGAATGCACAGGTGCTGAAAGGGCCGGAGCTGCGCACCATCTTCATCGGCTTCGACCAGACCCGCGACGAGCTGCTCTACTCCAACATCAAGGGCAAGAGCCCGTTCAAGGACGTCCGTGTCCGCGAGGCCTTCTACAAGGCGATTGATATCGAGCTGATCAAGACGCGCGTGATGCGTGGACTGTCGACGCCGTCAGCTCTGATGATCGCGCCGGAATTGTTCGCGCTGTCCAAGGAGTTCACGCGGCCGAAATTCGACCCTGATGGCGCCAAGAAGCTCCTGACCGAGGCCGGTTACCCCGACGGCTTCGAGGTCACCATGGATTGCCCGAACGATCGTTACGTCAACGATGCCGCGATCTGCCAGGCCGTCGTCGGCATGCTCGCCCGCATCGGCGTCAAGATCAATCTCCTGGCGCAGCCGAAGGCGCAATACTTCGCCAAGGTGCTCAAGCAAGGCGGCTACCAGACCTCGTTCTACCTCTTGGGCTGGACGCCGAGCACGATGGATTCCCACAACGTGCTCTATGACATCATGGGCTGCCGCGACGATGCGAAATCCTCGCGCGGTGAGGCCAATCTCGGCGGTTACTGCAACAAGGAGTTCGACGCCATCACCGACAAGGTGCTAGTTGAGACCGACACCGCCAAGCGCAACCAGCTGATCAAGCAAGCCTACGAGATCGCCAACAAGGACTGGGCCTACATCCCGTTGCACCAGCAAGCGCTGGCCTGGGGCGTATCGAAAAAGGTCAACCTGCCGCAGCGCGCCGACAATCTCGTCATGTTCCACTGGGCAACCAAGAAGGAATAGCGTCACTTGAACACAAGGTCCCGGCAGCGTCAGACTTCCGGGACCTTTCCTTTTCCGGCTGACAAAGACGTCGGCCGTACGCACACCCAAGGAAAGTGGAAGGCATGCTCGCTTTCACGCTTCGCCGCGCCGTTCAGGCCATCGGCGTCATGTTCGCCGTCGGCATCATCGCCTTCTCGATGTTCCGCTTCGCCGGCGACCCCGTCAACCAGATCGTCTCGATCGACACGTCGGCGGCCGAACGCGAGGTCGTGCGCAAGTCGCTCGGCCTGGACGATCCCGTGCCGCTGCAATTCGTGCGCTATTTCGCCGATGCCGCGCAGTTCAAGTTTGGTGTCTCCTATCAGTTCCGCCAGCCGGTCTCGACGCTGTTGAGCGAGCGCATGCCCGCGACGCTGGAACTTGCGATCTGCGCGACCGTCTTTGCAATGGTGCTCGGCATCCTGATGGGCGTCTATTCTGCGCTCAAGCGAGACACCGTGCTCGCCAAATTATTCCAGGCGGTTTCGCTGATCGGCATCTCGCTGCCGACTTTCCTGATCGGCATTCTTCTGATCTATCTGTTCGCGGTGACATTGGGCTGGCTGCCCTCGTTCGGCCGCGGCGAGGTGGTCAAGCTCGGCTGGTGGACCACGGGCCTGCTCACGCTGTCGGGCCTGAAGGCGCTGATCATGCCGTCGATCACGCTCGGCCTGTTCCAGATGACCCTGATCATGCGACTGGTTCGCGCGGAGATGCTGGAAGTGCTGCGGACCGACTATATCCGCTTCGCCCGCGCGAGGGGGCTGACCACCCGTGCCATTCATTTCGGCCACGCGCTGAAGAACACGCTGATACCCGTGATCACGGTCGCCGGACTTCAGTTTGGCTCGGTTATTGCATTTTCGATCATCACCGAAACCGTGTTCCAATGGCCGGGCATGGGACTTCTGTTCGTGCAGGCCGTGCAAAACGTCGATATCCCGATCATGGCCGCCTACCTGCTGATGGTTTCGCTGATTTTCGTCACCATCAATCTGGTGGTCGACATCCTCTACACCGTGGTCGATCCGCGCTTGCGCGCGACCGTCGGTCGCGCCGCATAAGGCAGCCTGCATGTCCGACGCAGTCGCTTCCAATTCCGACAAGCCGAGCGCGCAGCCGACGCATGCCGCCCACAGCTGGTTCAGCCGCGCGCTCGACAGCGACCTCTTCTATTCGTTCCGACGCTCCAAGCTGACCATGGTGGCGGCCGCCATCACGGTCTTGTTCTTCCTGCTCGCGATCTTTGCCTCCTGGCTCGCGGTGCAGAACCCCTTCGATCCGGCCCAACTGCAATTGATGAATTCGCGGATTTCACCGCTGTGGACCGCGGACGGCCAGAGCCCATTCCTGCTCGGCACCGACGAGCAGGGCCGCGACGTGTTCTCCGCCATTCTCTACGGGATGCGCATCTCGCTCGCCGTCGGCGTGGCCGGCGTGATCTTCGCCGGCGCCCTCGGCATCGCGCTCGGCCTGATCGCCGGCTATTTCGGGGGCGCGGTTGATGGCGTAATCATGCGGATCGCCGACGTGCAGCTCACCTTCCCCGCCATCCTGATCGCGCTGCTGGTCAATGGCATCGCGAAATCCATCCTGGGCAACCGCCTGGATGCCAACAGCATGCTGGTCGTGCTGGTGATCTCGATCGGACTGAGCTTCTGGGTGGGGTACGCCCGAACGGTGCGCGGTTCCGTCATGGTCGAAAAGAACAAGGACTATGTCGCCGCCGCGCAGCTGATCGGCCTGCCCGCGCCAAAGATCATGCTGCGGCATGTGCTGCCGAACACGATGGGCCCGATCCTGGTCATCGCCACCATCAACCTCGCGCTGGCCATCATCACCGAGGCGACGCTGTCCTTCCTCGGTGTCGGCCTGCCCGACACCATGCCCTCGCTCGGGACGCTGATCCGGATCGGCAACAACTACCTGTTCGCCGGCGAATGGTGGATTGTCGCCTTCCCCGGGCTTGCGCTGGCAGCGCTGATCCTCTCGATCAATCTGCTCGGCGACTGGCTGCGCGACGCGCTGAACCCGAAGCTCAGATGAGTACGGCTCGCCCATGACCGAACCTGTCCTCTCCGTGCGCAATCTTCATGTGGAGTTCGCCTCCCGCCGCGGCACGCTGCGCGCCATCGACGGCGTGTCGTTCGACATCGCCAAGGGCGAGGTGCTCGGCGTCGTCGGCGAATCCGGCGCCGGCAAATCCGTCACCGGCCTCTCGGTGATCGGCCTGATCGATCCACCCGGCCGCATCTCCGGCGGCGAGATCCATCTCGCGGGCCTGCGCATCGACAATCTGCCGCCGGAGGAGATGCGCCGCATCCGGGGCAAGCGCATCGGTATGATCTTCCAGGATCCCCTCACTTCGCTCAATCCGCTCTACCGGGTCGGCGACCAGATCGTGGAGACGATCCGGACCCACCTCAATCTCTCCGAACAAGCGGCGCGCCGCCGCGCCATCGACCTCTTGGCCGAAGTCGGCATTCCCGCGCCGGAAAAGCGCATCGACGGCTATCCCCACGAATTCTCCGGCGGCATGCGCCAGCGCGTGGTGATTGCGCTGGCGATCTGCGCCGAGCCGGAACTGATCATCGCAGACGAGCCGACCACCGCGCTCGATGTCTCCGTGCAGGCGCAGATCATCTCGCTGATCAAACGGCTCGGGCGCGACCACGGCACCGCCGTGATGCTGGTGACCCACGACATGGGCGTGATCGCGGAGACGTCGGACCGGGTCGCGGTGATGTATGCCGGCCGCATCGCCGAGATCGGTCCGGTGCAGGACGTCGTGAAGAACCCGCTGCACCCCTACGCCAGGGGCCTGATGGGCGCGATCCCGACGCTGGCCGGAGACGACAAGCGTCTCGTGCAGATACCCGGCTCCATGCCGCGCCTGTCGGCGATTCCGCCGGGTTGCTCGTTCAATCCGCGCTGTGCCTTTGCCTTCGACCGCTGCCGGGTGGAACGGCCGGAGCCGCTCCCACGTGGCGCTCAGTCGGTCGCCTGCCACCTCTATGACAACGTGCCGGCGGAGAGCGCGGCATGAGCGCTCCCTTCATCCAGGCCACCAATCTGCGCCGCGTCTTCGACGTCTCGAAGCCATGGCTCAACCGCGTGCTCGAAGGCGGGCATCTCGAATACCTCAAGGCGGTCGATCACGTTAGCTTCGAGATCAGGAAGGGCGAGACGTTCGCCCTGGTCGGCGAATCCGGTTCCGGCAAGACCACGGTGGCGCGCATGGTCGTCGGCCTGTTGCCGCCGAGCTCCGGCGATGTGCTGATCGACGGCGTGTCGATGACCGATCCGCGACAGGCGTCGGCGCGGCGAAAGCTGCGCCGCCGCATCCAGATGATCTTCCAGGACCCCTATGCGAGCCTGAACCCGCGCTTCAGGGTCGACGCCATCATCTCTGAGCCGATCCGCGCCTTCGACCTGATCCAGGGCGAGCGTGACATCCAGGCCCGCGTCGGCGAACTGCTCAGCCTCGTCGGCCTGCATCCAGACGACCGGCTGAAATTTCCGCACGAATTCTCCGGCGGCCAGCGCCAGCGCATCGCGATCGCGCGCGCGCTGGCATCGGACGCCGAGTTCATCGTCTGCGACGAGCCGACCTCGGCGCTCGACGTCTCCGTGCAGGCGCAGATCCTGAACCTGATGCGCGATCTCCAGGACAAGTTCGGCCTGACCTACATGTTCATCAGCCACAACCTCGCCGTGGTCCGCCACATGGCGAGCCGCGTCGGCGTGATGTATCTCGGCCGCATCGTCGAGATCGCGGAAGGACGCGAGCTGTTCGCCCGCCCGCGCATGCCCTACACCAAGATGCTGCTAGGTGCCGTGCCTGATCTTGCCATGAGCGGTCGCCAGCGCATTCCGGTGAAGGGCGAGATCCCGAACCCGATCCATCCCCCCTCCGGCTGCGCCTTCAACCCGCGCTGTCCGCTGGCGTTCGATCTCTGCCGCAAGGAGACCCCGGAACTAATCGACGGCGTCGCCTGCCACGCGGTCAACACCGCCCCGGTCCCGGCGTGACGCGCGCGTGCCATGCGGCCTGCGCATTGGCGGCGCGACATCGCCTGTGATCAATTGCGCGCCGCAAATGAGGTAGTCCATGGCCAGCAAGATCAATCCCGATCCATTCACGACGAGGCCGGAGATCGAAGGCACCTTCGGGGTCATCGCCACCACGCACTGGATCGCAACCGCCGTCGGCATGGCCATCCTGGAGAAGGGCGGCAACGCCTTCGACGCCGGTGTCGCCACTGCCTTCACGCTCCAGGTGGTCGAGCCGCATCTGAACGGCCCCGGCGGCGACGTGCCTGTCATCGTCCATGACGTCAAGCGCGGCCGCACCGAAGTGATCTGCGGTCAAGGCCCGGCACCGGCGCGCGCCACCATCGCGCACTATAAGAGCGAAGGCCTCGACATGGTGCCCGGCACCGGCCTGCTCGCCGCCTGCGTTCCCGGGACCTTCGAATCCTGGATGATGCTGCTGCGCGACTACGGCACGATGCGCGTGCGGGACGTGCTGGAGCCCGCGATCTCCTATGCGCGTGACGGCTATCCGCTGGTCGAGCGCGCCTGCGCCACGATCCAGACCGTCGAGCAGCTATTCCGCACGCACTGGCCGACCTCGGCGGCCGTGTACCTGCCGAATGGCGAGGTGCCGAAGCCCGGAACGCTGTTCACCAACAAGACGCTGGCTGCGACCTACTCCCGCATTCTCAGCGAAGCCGAGAGCGGCGGCGGCGGCCGCGACGCCGAGATCGAGCGCGCGCGAAAAGCCTGGTCGCAAGGCTTTGTCGCAGAAGCCATCGACAAATTCTGCCGCACCCAGGAGGTCATGGACGTCAGCGGCTCACCGCATCGCGGAGTGCTCTCTGCGGACGACATGGCGCGCTGGCAACCGACGATCGAGGCGCCGCTCACCTACGATTATGGCCGCTACACCGTCTGCAAGGCCGGCGTCTGGAGCCAGGGCCCGGTGACGCTCCAGCAGCTCGCTCTGTTGAAGGGCTTTGCACTCGACGGGCTCGATCCGACCGGGCCGGAGTTCATCCATCTTCAGATCGAATGCGCCAAGCTAGCATTCGCCGACCGCGAAAAGTTCTACGGCGATCCCAAATTCAACGAGATCCCGATCACGACGTTGCTGTCGGATGCCTATAACCACGAGCGCCGCAAGCTCGTCACCGACAAGGCCTCGCTCGACTTCGTGCCCGGCTCGGTCGAAGGTTTTGGTGGCGTGGTCAAGCTTCGCCGTGCCGAGGGCCAACGCGAGGCGGTCGGCGCACTCGGTGCCGGCGAGCCGACCGTGGGCCGCTTCGGCGAGGTGCGCGGCGACACCGTGCATTTCGACATCATCGACAAAGCCGGCAACATGGTGTCCTCGACACCATCGGGCGGCTGGCTGCAATCCTCGCCCATCATTCCGGAGCTCGGCTTCTGCCTCGGCAGCCGTGCGCAGATGTTCTGGCTCGAGGAGGACCATCCCGCCGCGCTCGCGCCGGGCAAGCGGCCGCGTACCACGCTGTCGCCGACCATGGCGCTGCGCGATGGCGAGCCCTATCTGGCCTGGGGCTCGCCCGGCGGCGATCAGCAGGACCAATGGATCACGCAGTTCTTCCTGCGCCACGTCCATTGCAACCTCAATCTCCAGGAGGCGATCGACGCGCCGGCCTGGCACTCCGAACACTTCCCGATCTCGTTCTGGCCGCGCACCGCGCGCCCGGGCGTGCTCGTGGTCGAGAACCGCGTGCCGAAGGCCACGATCGAGAACCTTCGCGAGCGCGGGCACATCGTCGAGGTCGGTCCCGACTGGTCGGAAGGCCGCCTCACCGCGGCCTCGCGCGTCGGCGTGCGCCGGCGCGCTGCCGCAAATCCCCGCGGCATGCAGGGCTACGCCGTAGGACGCTGATGGGCAGAAAATGACCTGGTCGATCATCGCGCGAGATCCTGCCACCGGCCAATTCGGCATTACCGTCGCGACCCGATTCTTCGCCGTGGGCGCGCATGTCCCGTACATTGCCGCTGGACTCGGGGCAATCGCCACGCAGGCCTTGGTCGATCCCTATTACGGCATCGACGGCGTCAAGCTGCTGCGCGAAGGCCTCAATGCACACGACGTCCTTGCCGCGCTGCTCGCTGCCGACGACGGTCGCGAGAGCCGCCAGATCCACATCATGGATGCGAGCGGCGAGATCGCAGTACATACCGGGCGCGATTGTATCGACTGGTGCGGGCACATCGCGGGCAGCGGCTTCTCCATCGCCGGCAACATGCTTGCGGGCGCCGACGTGCTCGACGAGACCGCAAAAACCTACATCACCAATGATAGCCTGCCCTTCCCGCGCCGTCTGCTCGCGGCCATGCGCGCAGGCGAAGCCGCCGGCGGTGACAAGCGCGGCAAGCAGTCGGCGGCGCTGCTGATCCATGGCGAAGAGGAATGGCCGGCGTTGGACATTCGCGCCGACGATCATCCCGATCCGCTCGGGGAGCTCGAACGGCTCGAGCGGGTCAGCCACGAGCTCTGGGTGCACTTCCGCGCCTCCATGCCGACGCGGCAGAACCCGACCGGCAACACCGATCGCAGCGTCATCGACGCCAGCATCAAAGCAGCCCGCGCAAGACAGCCATGAACGCCAGTCCCCTCATCGAGATCGAGGATTTGCGCATCCGCTTCCACGGCGACGATGGCCGTATCACCCATGCGGTCGACAGCGTCGATCTCAGCGTCGCCAATGGCGCCACGCTCGGCCTCGTCGGCGAATCCGGCTGCGGCAAGAGCGTGACGTCGCTGGCGATCATGGGTCTGCTGCCGAAGCAAAGCGCGGAGATATCGGGCGCGATCCGCTTCGAGGGGTTCGACCTGCTGAGCACCCCTGACCAAACCCTGCGCGACCTCCGTGGCAACCGTCTGGCGATGATCTTCCAGGAACCGATGACCTCGCTCAACCCGAGCCTGACCATCGGCGACCAGATCATCGAGACGATCCTGCGCCATCGCGGCGGTTCGCGGCGCAATGCGCGCGAGCGGGCGATCGAGCTCCTGCGCCGCGTCCACATTCCCTCACCCGAGCGACGGATCGACGAATTCCCGCACAAGCTTTCCGGCGGCATGCGCCAGCGCGTGATGATCGCGATGGCGCTTGCCTGCGATCCGCGCCTCTTGATTGCTGACGAGCCGACCACGGCGCTCGACGTCACCTTGCAGGCCCAAATTCTGGAGCTGATGCGGGAGTTGAAGGCGGCGAGCGGTGCCGCCATCATCCTGATCACGCATGATCTCGGCGTCGTCGCCGAGGTCTGCGACGAGGTCGCGGTGATGTATGCCGGTGAGATCGTCGAGCGCGCGCCGGTGGACGAATTGTTCTCGGCACCGCAGCATCCCTACACCGTCGGCTTGCTCGGCTCGATCCCGCGCCTCGACCATCGCGCCGAGCAACTCGCCACAATCGAAGGCATGGTGCCGAACATGGCGCAGCCGCCCGTCGGCTGCCGCTTCGCCGCGCGCTGCCCGTTCGTGCTGGATGCCTGCACCAAGGCGCCGCCGCCATTGATCGAAGTCAGCCCCAGTCACCTCTCGCGCTGCATCCGCGCGCCCTTGGAACTCCTGGTGTGATAATGGCGCAGCTCTCCCCTCTCGTGCCCCGGGTGCAGCGCAGCACAAGCGAAGCGCCGTGGTGCGCTGCTGAACCGAGGCCCATATGGCGGCACACTGGGTCCCGGTTCAGCGGCGCAACACCTTGTGCTGCGCCGCGCCCGGGACACGAGATCGGTGTTCGCGAGGAGCAGAGGCGATGACCGCACTGCTCGAGGTCCAAGGCCTGGTCAAGCATTTCGTCGCCGAACGCTCGCTGTTCGGCCGGGCGCTGGCGCATGTCAAAGCTGTCGATGGCGTCTCCTTCTCGCTCAAAGCCGGCAAGACGCTGGCCCTGGTCGGCGAGTCCGGTTGCGGCAAATCCACCGTCAGCCGCCTGGTGCTGCGGCTGATCGAGCCGGATGCGGGCACGGTGCGCTTTGACGGCCGCGATCTTCTCTCCCTGGACGCCAATGCGCTCCGCGCCTTCCGCCGTGAAGCCCAGATCATCTTCCAGGACCCCTACGCCTCGCTCAACCCACGCACGACCGTTGGCCAGATCCTGACCGAGCCGCTGGCGCTCCACGATCTGGTACGGCCGAAACAACGGCACGAGCGGGTCGCGGAGCTGTTGCGGCTGGTCGGGCTGGAGCCGCGGCTGGCGCAGCGCTATCCGCACGAATTCTCCGGCGGTCAGCGCCAGCGCATTGCCATCGCCCGCGCGCTCGCGGTCGAGCCGAAGCTGATCATCTGCGACGAGCCGGTCTCGGCGCTGGACGTCTCGATCCGCTCACAGATTCTCAACCTCCTGCGCGAGCTCCAGGACCGGCTCGGCCTCGCCTACATCTTCGTCTCGCATGATCTGGCCGTGGTCAAGCACATCGCCGACCACGTGGCGGTGATGAATCTCGGCCAGATCGTCGAGACCGCGGAGGCCGACGCGCTCTTCGCAGCACCGCGCCATCCCTATAGCCGGGCGCTTTTGTCCGCGATTCCCCTGCCACAGCCGAAAGCGAAGCGAACGACGGTCCTATTGACGGGCGAGATCCCGAGCGCGCTCAACCCGCCGGCCGGCTGCCGCTTCCACACCCGCTGCCCCTTCGTTATCGCGCGCTGTCGCACCGAGGCGCCGGAGCTCGTGGCCGACCGCGCGGGCCACGCCGCCGCCTGTCACCGCGTGAGCGAGCTGCCGCCTGCCGACGCCATCCTGCCGGCCGCCGGCGGGTTTTCGCCGGCACTTGCAAGATTGATCGCGGCCTTCAGCCGAAAGACGGAAGGCGCGGCCGTCTCCGGGGTTGGTATACAAGGCACCGCGCCCACAACGACGTAGCCGAAGCAATGGGGATTGTCCGATGAAGATGTTTCGCCTGGCCGCAACGGCCACCGCCTTCCTGCTGTCGGTCGTAACAGCGCAAGCCCAAACCACGCTGCGCATCGGTCTTGCCGAGGATCCCGACATCCTCGATCCCTCGATGGCGCGCACCTATGTCGGCCGCATCGTGTTCTCCGCGTTCTGCGACAAGCTGTTCGACATCGACGAGAAGCTCAACATCGTGCCGCAGCTCGCGCTGTCCAGCGAAACGGCCGACGACGGCAAGGCGCTCGTCATCAAGCTCCGCCCCGGCGTGAAATTCCACGACGGCGAGCCGTTCGATGCCGAGGCCGCAAAGTTCTCGCTGGAGCGCCACCTGACCTTCCCGGGCTCCTTCCGCAAGCCGGAGCTGGCCTCAGTCGACCACATCGATATCGTCGACCCCCTCACAATCAAGCTTGTGCTGAAGTCGCCGTTCTCGCCATTGCTCGCGCAGCTCACCGATCGTGCCGGCATGATGATGTCGCCGAAGGCGGCGAAGGAAGCCGGCGACAAATTCGGCCTGCGTCCGGTCTGCGCCGGCCCCTACAAATTCGTCGAGCGCGTGCAGCAGGACCGCATCGTATTCGAGAAGTTTTCCGACTACTGGAACAAGGACAACGTCTTCATCGACCGTATCGTATTCCAACCGATCGTCGACGCCACGGTGCGGCTCGCCAACTTGAAATCCGGCGGGCTCGACCTGATCGAGCGCGTGCTCGCCACCGACCTCAAGGAGGTCCGCGGGGATTCACGGCTGAAGGTCGCGACCGCCATCGAGCTGGGCTATCAGGGGGTCACCCTCAACATCGGCAAGGACAAGGCCAAGGGGCCGCTCAGCCAGTCCGCCAAGGTGCGACAGGCGCTCGATCTCGCCATCGACCGCGAGGCGATCAACCAGGTCGTGTTCAACGGCGAGTTCCAGGTTGGCAATCAATGGGTCAATCCTGATCATCCCTATTATCAGAAATCCCTTACGGTCCGTCCCCGCAACGTCGAGAAAGCCAAGGCGCTGCTGAAGGAAGCCGGCGGGACGCCGCCAGTCAGCGTCGACTTCCTGGTGCCAAAGGGCGCGGAGACGGAGACGCCGGCGCAGGTGATCCAGTCGATGGCGGCCGAAGCCGGCTTCGACATGAAGATCCGCCTCACCGAATTCGCGACCGGACTGAAGCAGGCCGAGGCCGGAGACTACCAGGCCTACATGCTCGCCTGGAGCGGCCGCGTCGATCCCGACGGCAACACCTACGTCTTCCTGCACAGCGGCGCGCCGCAGAACTACGGCGCGTGGAACAATGCACAGGCCGACAAGGCGCTGGAGGATGCGCGAGCGGTGACCGATCCCGCCAAGCGCAAAGGCAGTTACGAAGCTCTGGCGAAACTGGTCCAGGAGGAAGAGCCCCTCCTTTACCTCTACCATCGCCGCATCATCATCGCGCACACGACCAAGCTCGAAGGTTACAGGCAGATGCCCGACGGCCTCGTGCGCGTGGTCGGTCTCAAGCTGAAGTGACGCCGAAGGGATGCTGAACTTCCTCGCCCGCCGCCTTGTGCAGATCGTGCCGACGCTGTTCTTCGTGTCGGTGCTGATCTTCTCGCTGCAACAATTGCTGCCGGGCGATCCCGCGCTGGTGATGGCGGGCGAAGAGCGCGATCCTGCGGTGATCGAGCAGATCCGGCATCAGTACCGGCTCGATCAGCCGGTTCCCGTGCAGTATGCCTACTGGATCAAGGGCGTCCTGTCGGGCGACTTTGGCGAGTCGCTGCGCAACAAGATGCCGGTGCGCGAGCTGATCGCACAGAAGCTGCCGGTGACGCTGCAGCTCGGCTCGATGGCGATCCTGATCGCGTTCTGCATCGGCATTCCCGCCGGCATCGTCGCGGCCGTGAAGAAAGGCACCGCCTGGGACTACGGCGCCAATTTCTTCGCGCTGTGGGGTATCTCCACGCCGAATTTCTGGCTCGGCATCATGTTGATCTTCCTGTTCTCGATCGAGCTCGGCTGGCTGCCGGCCTCGGGCTATGTGCCGCTCACCGAAAACTGGCGCGCGAGTCTGGCGGCCACCATCATGCCCGCCTTCGTGCTCGGCAATGCGATTGCCGCGATCCTGATGCGGCATACCCGCAGCGCCATGCTCCAGGTGCTGGAGAGCGACTATGTCCGCACGGCGCGCGCCAAGGGACTGTCGGAACGCTCGGTCATCCTCAAGCACGCGATGCGCAACGCGCTGACGCCTATCATCACGCTCGGCGCGCTCGAGCTCGGCACGCTGCTGTCGGGCGCGGTGCTGACCGAGCAGATCTTCTCCATCCCCGGCTTCGGCAAGCTGATCGTGGATGCCGTGTTCAACCGCGACTATGCGGTCGTGCAGGGCGTGGTGCTGGTGACGGCCACGGTCTACATCACGCTGAATCTCGTTGCGGACGTCGCTTATATCCTCGTCAATCCGCGGCTACGGGGCTAGTGCCATGACCGACACAGCGCTCGCCAGTTCCGTCACGCAAGCTCACGAGCCGGACAGCCCGGCACGCCGCGCGCGGCGGCGTCTGTTCAAGCGCAAGGCCGCTGTGTTTGGCCTCATCGTGATCATCGCGTTCATCCTTCTTGCGGTGCTTGCACCGATCGTCGTTCCCTACGATCCCGTCGCGACGAGCTGGAGCCTGGTGCGCAAGCCGCCGACCGCCGCGCACTGGTTCGGCACCGACGAGCTCGGCCGCGACATCCTGAGCCGCGTGATCTACGGCGCGCGAGCCTCGCTGCTCGCTGGCTTGATCTCGGTCGCCATCGCGCTCAGCATTGGCCTGCCGCTGGGCCTCGTCGCCGGCTATCGCGGCGGCTTCACCGATGCGCTGATCAGCCGGATCACCGACGCAATGCTCGCCTGCCCGTTCCTGATCCTGGCGATTGCGCTGGCGGCATTCCTCGGTCCGAGCCTCGGCAATGCCATGATCGCGATCGGCATCTCGGCAACGCCGATCTTCATCCGCCTGACCCGCGGCCAAGTGCTCAGCGTCAAGGCCGAAGACTATGTCGAGGCTGCGCGCGCGCTCGGCAATCCGCCGTGGCGCATCGCGTTCTCGCATATCCTGCCGAACATCCTGCCGGCACTGCTGGTGCAGGCGACGCTATCGATCGCCGCCGCGATCATCGCCGAAGCCGCCTTGTCCTTCCTCGGCCTCGGCCAGCAGCCGCCGGCACCGTCATGGGGCAGCATGCTCAATGCCGCACAGCGCTTCCTGACCCAGGCGCCCTGGATGGCGATCTGGCCGGGGCTCGCGATCTTCCTGGTGGTGCTGTCGCTGAACCTGCTCGGCGACGGCCTGCGCGACGCACTCGACCCGCGCCAGCGCTGAAGCGACGGAAAAAAGCTGACGGCGAGGTTCGTTCACCTCTCCCGGAGGGAGAGGTCGAATTGCGAAGCAATTCGGGTGAGGGGATCAGCTCCATCGAGGGAACATAACCCCTCACCCGGCGCTACGCGCCGACCTCTCCCCTTGGGAGAGGTGAAGATCGACCGTCGACGTATCAAATCACCACCTCGCGCATCACGCGGCGGCAATCCATCTCATATTCGAGATCGACCACGGGAGGCCGGGCGAAATGCCAGGTCAGGCCGGAGCGCAGCGCGCCGCGACGGACCAGCTCGTCGACCAGCGCGTGGTGGAAGTCGTGCACCGAATAGGCCTGCACGCCGGTGGTGTCCTTCCAGCCGAAGCCGAAGGCCGCCATGCGGTTCTCCATCTGCGAGGTCGTGGTGAAGCGCACCTTCTCCCGCAGCCCTTCCGGGCTGAGATCGCGGTAGCGCACCGTGCGCTCGACATAGGTGCCGCTGCCCTCGCGTGCCTCGGCGCCGCCGGCGATCACGAAGCTCGGCGCTTTCGCCGTCGTCGGGCGCGTGAAGGAGAACGCATAAAATGACGGCTCGGAGGGCGGATCGATCTCGGGACAGACATTGCTGCGTGCCACTGGATTGGTGGTGCCGTCGAAGATGCCCCATTCCGATAGCGTCTTCACATAGTGCAGGTTGAACGCCCGAAAGCCTTCCTCGCTGAAAGCCGCCGGCGAGCGCAATTCGCAGGCACAGAATGCCGTCAGCGGCCGCCCTGCTTCCTGGATGAACTTTGCAGCCAGCGCAAATCCTTCCGCAAGCGGCACCAGGCGGTCGAACCGGACGCGCTCGATCTCGTAGCCGTCATCTGCAGCAGCGCCCGCCGAATACTGAAACACGGACGGAATGAAACGATAATTGCCGGCAGAGAACTCACGAATCATGACGGACTCCTATTCCAGTTGCATGCGAATGCCCTTGGCGCCGTTGAGCAGGCGCTTCAGGTGAAAGCCGGCCAGGGGATCATCGGCGTGCATGCCGACCAGCGCGGCAAAGGCCGGCATGGCGGCGGCGTCGCCGGCCTCCATCTTGGCAAAAGCCTCGGAATATAGCGCCGTCTCCGGCGCTTCGAATTTGGCCTGCGGCAGCGGTTCGAATGCGCGCAGCGGCTCGCTGCGTCCGCGCAGCATCAGCTCGCCTATGGGGCGGCCTTGAAAATTTTCGGCCGACTTGGCGACGCTGGCGCTGACGCAAATGCGCGTTCCCAGATGCTTGTTGGCAGCCTCCAGCCGCGCCGCGATATTGATGGTGTCGCCGTAGGCGGTGTAGTCGAAGAAGCGATTGCCGCCGAAATTGCCGACCAGCGCCGGGCCCGCATGCACGCCGATCCGCGTGGTCCCGAAATTCACGCCTCTTCCCCGCCAACGCGCCGAGAAGTCCTCCGCCCAGGCGTCGAGATCATGGGCGCAGGCGACCGCGCGCGTCGCATAATCCGGCTGGTCCCCCGGCGCGTTGAAGAGCACCTGGATCGCATCGCCGATGATTTTCGTGACCGTCCCCTCATGCGCGAAGACGATCTCGGTCATGCCGCCGACATATTCATTGAGGAGCTCGCCGAGCATCTGGGGCGCCGCGCTCTCCACCAGCGACGTGAAGCCGGTGATGTCGGTGAAGATGGTCGCGACCTCGCGCCACTGCACCTCCATGCCGTCGCCGGCGACATCCGCCGCCAGGCGTCTGGCGATCTCCGGCGAGAAGAACCGCGACAGCGAGGCGTGGGCGCGCTCGGCCTCCATCTGGCGCCGCCGCACCTCGCGCAGCATCTCGACATGGCGAATGGTTTTATCGATCGTGGCTTCCAGATCGGCGAAATCGATCGGCTTGGTCAAGAAGTCGAACGCACCGCGGTTCATGGCGGTGCGGATGTTGCTCATGTCGCCATAGGCGGAGACGATGATGGTCGACTTCTTGTCCTCGGCCTCCTGGAGCTTCGCGAGCAGCGACAGTCCGTCCATCCTCGGCATGTTGATGTCGGAGACCACCATGTCGACATGCGGATTCTGCTCGAGCGATTGCAGCGCCTCGAGGCCGTCGCGCGCGAACATGATGTCGATGAGCCCCTCCCGGATCTGCCTGCGGAATTTTTGCAGGATCAGCGCCTCGAGGTCCGGCTCGTCATCGACGAAGAGGATGGTCGCAGTCATGCAGCTTGCTCGAGCCTCGTGTCGATCTCCTGCCGCAGCAGCGCAAAGTCGATCGGCTTGGTCAGGAGCCCGACGGCGCCGCGCTCGATCGCTTTCCGGCGCGTCTCCGCGTCGCCATAGGCCGTGATCATGATGACGGGAACGTCCGGATGCGCGGCACGCACCTTCGGCAACATGTCGAGCCCGCTCATGCCGGGCATGTTGATGTCCGAGAGAATCAGGATCAGCGAGGGATCGCGAACCTCGGCGGCGCGCTTGAGCGCATCGGGCGCAGAGGACGCAAATTCCATCTGAAAGCGTCCCGCGCGCAGCTCGCGCCGGAATTGCTGCCGGAACAGCGCCTCGACGTCGGGCTCGTCATCGACGACCAGGATGTAAACGTTCAAGTCTTGTCTCCAGTAGTTTCGCCTGCCGCCATCGTGCGCGGCAGCGTGATGGTGAATTCGGTGAATACACCGGGCTCGGTGTTCACGTCGATCGTGCCGCCGTGCTGCTTCACGACGATGTCGTGGCTCATGGAAAGGCCGAGCCCGGTGCCTTCGCCGGCTGGCTTGGTGGTGAAGAAGGGATTGAACATCTTCTGCTTCACCTCGGGCGGAATCCCGGTGCCGTTGTCGCGGATCCGGATTTCGACTCTATCGCCGAGGTTCTTCGTTGCCGTGCGCAAGGTCGGCTCGAAGGCCTCGCCCGCGCTCTCCTTGCGCTTGGCAGTGGCATAGAAGCCGTTGGAGATCAGGTTGAGGAAGACGCGCGTGATCTCCTGCGGATAGATATCGACCATACCGGCGGCCGGATCGAGCTCGCGCTGGAGCGTGACGTTGAAGGCCGGTCTTTCGGCGCGCGCGCCGTGGTAGGCCAGATTGAGGCTCTCCTCCACGACTGCATTGATGTCGACGGCGCGATGCTCGCCGGAGCCCTCGCGCGAATGCAGCAGCATATTCCTGACGATGGAATCGGCGCGTTTGCCGTGCTGCACCACCTTCTCGAGATTGCCCCTGAGCATGCCGGTCAGTTCGTCGACCTCCTCCTTCGTCTTGCCATCGAGCGCGGCCGACCGCAGGGTCTCCTTGAGCTCGTCGATCAGCTCCGTCGACACCGCGGAGAAGTTGTTGACGAAATTGAGCGGGTTCTTGATCTCGTGGGCGATGCCCGCCGTGAGCTGGCCGAGGGACGCGAGCTTCTCGGTCTGGATCAGGCGATCCTGGGCGGCGCGCAGGTCGTCGAGCGACTGCGACAACTCTCTGGTACGTTCCTGGACTTCCTCGAACAATCGGACATTCTCGATCGCGATAAGGGCCTGGTCTGCGAAGGTCGTGGCGAGTTCGATCTGCTTCGCGCTAAACGGCCGCACCTCGTGTCGTGTCAGAACGAACACCCCGATCGGCGTCCCCTCTCGAAGCAGGGGTACACCCAGCATCGTACGCACGTTGGCGCGCCTTCGGGCGGACGAGGGCGCATATTCCGGGTCGGCCTGCACATCCGGGACATGAACCGTCTTGCCATCGAGCAGCGTGCGGCCGACCACACTTCCCCGTTCAGGTACGGACGCGAATGTCCGAAGCTTGTTTTCCTGCTCCGCGTCAAGCCCGCAGCTTGCCGCCAAATAGAAAACGCCATCGCTGGGCCGGAAGATCGTCCCCTCGTCCGCGTCACACAAGCGAGCTGCCGAGCCAACAAGCGTGTTCAGCACGGCTTGCAGGTCGAACGCCGAACGGCTGATGACTTTCAACACGTCGGCGGTCGCAGTCTGCTGCTGCAGGGACGCGCTCAATTCCGCTGTGCGCCGTTCGACCTTGTTCTCGAGGTCGGCATAGGATTCCTGCAAGCGCGCGCCCATCTCGTTGAACTGGTTGGCGAGACCTTCGAGTTCGTCGCCGGTTTTGATCGAGATGCGCTGGGAGAAGTCGCCGCCGCCGATCCGCTCGGCGCCGCTGCGCAGCGCCTGGATCGGTCCGACCATGCGGCGCGCGAGAAAGATCCCCGCAAGCACCGCGAAGATCGAAGCCGCCAGCAGCACGATCGCGAGCCGCTGCAACGAGGCATAAAGCGCGGCATAGGCCTCCTCGACAGGAAGCTCTACGAACATGGTCCAGCCCAGCGGCGCGATAGGGGCCGATGCGGTCAACACCTTCTGCCCCTGGATATTGCGCGCTTCGGGAAGCGCTTCGGAGGTGGTGCCACTGCCGGCCTGCGCGGCGCGCACTTGCGCGAGACCAGACATGTCGGTGTTGCGTAGGACCAGGCTGATATCGGGATGCGCGATCAGGCGCCCTTCCGGTCCGACCACATAGGCATGCCCGTGCTCGCCGACCTTGATTTGCGAGACCACGTCCCAGATCAGCTTGAGGTTGACCTCGGCGATGCTGACGCCGGCATCCTTGCGCGGACCGGCCAGCGCCAGCGTCATGTAGGGCTCGGACTCCCGGCGGAAATAGACGGCTCCGTAATAGACCTTGTGCGCGACCGCTTCGGTGAATTTCGGATCGCTCGATAGGTCGATCCCGCTGTCGACAGAGTTCATCGCCAGTCGCGAGACCCGCAACCGCTCCCTGCCGGTCGAATCCACCTGGGCGAGCTCGGTGACGGCAGGCACTTGGCGCAGCAGCCGCAGCGCGTCGAAGCGGCGCTGCTCGATCGAGC
Source organism: Bradyrhizobium genosp. SA-3 (assembly GCF_004212635.1). GTDB lineage: Bacteria > Pseudomonadota > Alphaproteobacteria > Rhizobiales > Xanthobacteraceae > Bradyrhizobium. Next base: position 49,061 of record NZ_PSRT01000045.1, read on the forward strand.
CCCCAGACCAGGGCAGTTGCGTGGTCCAGCCGAGCTGGCTCTCGATCTCCTTGACGAACTGGCCGATCTTGGCCGCGGCCGCCTCGGCCTGCTCGTGCTGGACCCGGATCAGCGAGGCCTTGTGCTCACGATAATAGAAGAAGACCTCGAACAGGCCGTTGGCGAGCAGCGCGACGGCGACCACTGCCACGAACAGCGCGACATATTTGGTGAACAGCCGGGTCCTGATCCCGCGGCCCACCGCTTCGCCGGACGCGCCCTCCCCCGGCGCCGCGCTCGGCAGCGTCCTGGCTTGCGGGGTGTCGGGATGGAGGGAAAGGCTCATCCCTCGGAACCTAGCAAGAAGACCGGACCTTGTCTCTCGCTAGCGCGGGATAGAGCAGCCGTATCGGCGCGGGAAAACGAAAAGGGGCGGCAACGGGTTGGCCGCTGCCGCCCTTGAACTTGCTTGCCTGGCGGCCTCAGGTCGTCCGCAGCGCCTTGGTGCCAAGGTCGAGCTCGTTGACCTGCTTGTTCCGCTCCGAATCGGCCGCCGCACGATGGTCGGTCGCCAGCACCACATAGACCGCCGGCAGCACGAACAGCGTGAACAGCGTGCCGATCGACATGCCGGCCACGACGACCAGACCGATCGAGAAGCGGCTGGCCGCGCCGGCGCCGGTCGCGGTCAGGAGCGGGATCAGGCCCGTCACCATCGCGGCCGTGGTCATCAGGATTGGGCGCAGACGAATACGGGCCGACATCTCGATGGCCGAGCGGCGGTCGAGCCGCTCGTTGACCTGGAGCTCGTTGGCGAACTCCACCATCAGGATACCGTGCTTGGTGATCAGGCCGACCAGGGTGAGCAGGCCGACCTGGGTGTAGATGTTCATCGTCGCCGCGCCGAAGAACAGCGGGATCAGCGCACCGACGATCGCCATCGGCACCGAGATCATGATCACCAGCGGGTCGCGCAGACTCTCGAATTGCGCCGCCAGCACCAGGAAGATGATGATCAGCGCGAAGCCGAAGGTGATGGCGAGCTGGTTGCCCTCCTGAACGTATTGCCTGCTATCGGCCAGATAGTCGTGGCTGAAACCTTGCGGCAGCTTCTTGGCCTCGCCTTCGAGGAAGTCGACCGCCGCACCAACGGTCACGCCGAGCATCGGCACGGCCGAGAACGTCGCCGAGTTCAACTGATTATAGTGCGTCAGCGAATTCGGGTCGGTCTTGGTCTCGATCGACACCACCGTCGACAGCGGGAGCTGCTGGCCGGTGTTGGTCGTCACATAGTAGCCGCCGAGCGATTCCGGCGACAGACGCTTGCCGCGTGGCACCTGGGGGATCACCTGATAGGAACGGCCCTCGAGGTTGAAGCGGTTGATGTAGTTGCCGCCGAGCAGCACCGCGAGCGTAGAACCGAGGTTCTGCATGTTGACGCCGAGGTCCTGCGCCTTGGTACGGTCGATCGTGACCTTCACGTTCGGCTGGTTGTAGGCGAGGTCGCTGTCGGAGACGATGAACATGCCGCTCTTGCGTGCGGCGTCCTTCAGTTTCTCCATCTGCTCATAGACAGTTTGGAAGCCGGCGGTGGAGTTGATCACCATCTGGATCGGGAGACCGCCCGGTCCGCCCGGCAGTGGCGGCAGGTTGAAGGCGAAGGCCTGCACGCCCTCGATCTTGGACAGTTCGGCCTGCACCAGCGGCTTCAGCTGGATCGACGAGCGCTTGCGCTCGTCCCAGGGCTTCAAGAGCATGCCGGCGATGCCGCCCTGCGGGCCATTGATGCCGTTCAGCACGAAACGCAGATCGGTCTCGGGGAATTTCTGGAATTCCTTGTCGAGCTTCTCGCCATAGAAATCGACATAGTCGATGTTGGCGTATTTCGGCGCCTTGGTCACCGCGAACACGATGCCCTGGTCTTCCTCCGGCGCCAGCTCCTTCGAGGTGTGCATGTAGAGGAAGCCGACCAGGCCGAGGATCGTCACCGCGAACAGACCGGTGATCGCCTTGTAATCCAACGAGCGGTCGAGCTTGCGCCCGTACCACCGCGTGATCGCGCCGAACACCCGGTTCACGAGCTTGGCGAAGCGGCCCTCTTCGGTGTTCTTCAGCAGCACCGAGCACATCATCGGCGACAGCGTCAGCGCGATCACGCCCGACACGATCACCGAGCCCGCGAGGGTGAACGCGAATTCGCGGAACAGCGAACCGGTAAGACCGCCAAGGAAGCCGATCGGCGCGTACACGGCGGCGAGCGTGATGGTCATGGAGATGACGGGGCCGACAATTTCGCGCGCGCCTTGCAGCGACGCCTGTACCGGCGTCTTGCCCTCCTCAAGGTGGCGATGGATGTTCTCCACCACGACGATGGCGTCGTCGACCACAAGGCCGATCGCGAGCACCATCGCGAGCAAGGTCAGGAGGTTGAAGCTGAAGCCCAGCGCCAGCATCAGCGTGCAGACGCCGATCATCGACAGCGGAATCGTGACGACGGGAATGATGACCGAGCGGAGCGAGGCGAGGAACAGGAAGATTACCACGATCACGATGATCACGGCTTCGCCCAACGTCTTCTCGACCTCGTCGATTGAGGATTGGATGAACTTGGTCGAGTCGTAGGCGACCTTCATCTTCATCGACGGTGGCAGATTGCGTTCGAGCTCGGGGAACAGCGCGCGCACACCCTTGACCAGCGTCAGCGGATTGCCCTGTGGCGTCGCCTGCACGCCGATGAAGATCGCGTGCTCGCCATTGAAGGCAACACTCGCATCGGTGCTTTGGGCCGCAAGTTCGACGGTGGCGATGTCCTCCATCCGCACGAAGCCGCCGTCCTTGGCCTTGACGATCATCTTCTTGAACTGGTTGACGTCGGTCAGGCCCGTATTCGTCGAGACGTTCGAGACGATGAGATAGCCCTTGGTCTGGCCCGCCGCGGATTGGAAGTTGTTGGCGGTGATCGCGGCGGCGACATCGGCCGGCGACACGTTGCGGCCGGCCATCTTCACGGGATCAAGCCACAGCCGCATCGCGAAGGTCTGGCCGCCCAAAATGTCGGCCGAGGCCACGCCGTCGACGGTCGACAGCACCGGCTGCACCACGCGCGTCAGATAATCCGAGATCGCCGAGCCCGATAGCTCCTCGGACGAGAAGCCGAGATACATCACTGCCGTGGTCTGGCCCGTGGTCTTGGTGACGATCGGGTCGTTGGACTCCTTCGGGATCAGGTATTTGACCGAGTTGGTCTTGGCCAGCACCTCAGTGAGCGCCTGATTCGGATCGAAGTTCAGCTTGATGTAGACCTGGATCGTCGAGGTGCCGAGCACCGAGGACGAGGTGATGTAGTCGACGCCCTCGGCGGAAGCGACCGCCTGCTCGATCGGCGTGGTGATGAAGCCCTGGATCAGGTCCGCGGATGCGCCGGGATAGACGGTCGTGATGTTAATGACCGTGTTCGACAGCTTGGGATATTGCCGGATCGGCAGCACCATCGCCGCGCGCAAGCCGATCAGCAGGATCAGCAGGCTGACAACGACCGACAGGACCGGTCGCTTGATGAAAATGTCGGTAAAGGCCATCGCGGCGATCTCGATTTCTATGTCTCAAGAGGCGTGATCCGGCCGAGCCGGATCACGTGAATGTATTTGTCAGTAGCGCGGCGTCTGCGCCGGGATTGCCGGGGCCGGGTCGGTCGAGATCGACACCGGCGCGCCCGATTGCAGCTTGAGCTGGCCGACGGCGACGACCTTGTCGCCCGGCTTCAGGCCCTTGACGATCTCGACGCGACCTTCGACCCGGTTGCCGGTCTGCACGAAGGTGCGCACCGCGGAGAGGCTGGTCTTGCCGTCCTCTTCCTTCTTCTCGGTGATCACGAACACCGAGTCGCCGTACAGCGTGTAGTCGACCGCCGTCTCCGGCACGGTGATCACGGCCGGCTTGTCTGGCAGCACCACCGTGGTGGTCACGAACATGCCCGGCTTCAGGATCCTCTCCGGATTGGCAATCGTCGCCTGCACGCGGATGTTGCGGGTGTCGGTCGAGATTTGCGGCTCGATCGTGGTGATCTTGCCCTCGAAGGTGCGGCCCGGATAGGCGTCGACCTTCAACCGCACGACCTGTCCAACCTTGAGGCTGCCGGAATCCTTTTCCGTCACCGTGAAGTTGGCCCACAGCTCCGACAAATCGGTCAGCGACACGATGGCGGTGCCGGCCGTCAGATATTGGCCAACCTCGACCTTGCGCATGCCGAGATCGCCGGAGAACGGCGCGCGCACCAGCTTCTGCGAGATCAGCGCCTCGGTCTTGGCGATGCCCGCCTGCGCCTGATCGTAGGCGGCCTGCGCCTGGTCGACGGTCGCCTGCGGGCCGAACTGGCGCGAGGCCAGCTGCTTGGCGCGATCGAGCGACAGTTGGGCGACGGTCGCCTGCGCCTTGTAGTTGGCGAGATCGCCCTGCTCGGGCGTGTCGAACAGCTGCACCAGCGGCGTGCCGGCTTCGACACGCGTACCCGGCTCGAACTTGATCTCGGTGACGCGACCGTTGACGTCGGCGGAGACGTCGACCTGGTGCACGGCGGCAAGGCCGCCGACCGCGGTGAGCAGGTTCGGCACCACTTCGGACTTCGCCTCGGCTGCGCTGACGGCGACCGGCGGCGGCTTGTTGTTGGCGAAGAACTGCTTGATCATCTGGCCGCGGAAATAATTGAACCAGACGAGACCACCGACGAGCACGGCCAGAAGCGTGCCGACGATGATGAACCAGCGCACCGGCCTGACCGGACGCTTCGGCGCTTTGTCGATCGGTTCGCCCGATATCTTGTGTTCAGCTACGATGTTCATGTCATGCACTTTCTGCAATCGCCGCCTTGCCGGCACCCGCGGCCTGATTGTGGCCCAGATGCGAAGCAATTGCGGCGTCGTTAAGTCCGATACCCCTCAGGAGAAACTCACAGAGCTGCCGCTCCAGATCGTTTGCCTTGCCGTAGGCGAGACAGGGCGTGGCCGGCAGCCTGGTCAGCGCCGCGGTCATCGCCGAATGATGCGCGAACCAGAACAGGTTGAGCAGATCGCCAGTGCACGGCCGCGCGTCCCCGGCCGCAATCGCGCGCTCGAGCGAGGTGACGAAGATAGCCCCGATCAGCGTCTCGATCTTGGCATATAGCAAACGGGCGAATTCGCCGTCATCCAAATGGCTCGTGGCCATCAGCCGCAGGCGCTGCGCCTCTTCCTGGTCGGGCCCGTCTGCGATCGCGAGGAAATGCTGGACCATGCCGCGGATCAGCTCGACCAGGGTAGCCGTCGATGGCTCCCGTTCGAGCAACTCCATCAGGGCCGGATCGGCCTCGCATTCGTCGCTCAGGATCTCGGCGTAGAGCGCCGCCTTGGACGGGAAATGCTTGAACAGCAGCGCCTCGGAAATGGCAGCGGCGGCCGCCACGCTCTTGGTCGTGGTGCCGTTATAGCCGTGTCGGGCAAAGCAGCGTTTCGCGGCACCGAGGATCAATTGACGCCTCAGGTCGCTCGTCATACGCAATGAGCTCATGCTAGTGAGTAAGCACTCACCCACGCAGAAGTCAAGCAATATGTTGCATCGCAACCTCTAGATTCAGTAGAAACTGGCTAGAGTACACGGCGCACGAGCAGAACGGGGCGCCGGGCAAGGCTGGTCCTAGATCGGCTGGAAACCCAGGTCGCCACGGATCCGGTTGACGATGTAGGTCCCATCCCGGGTCGGCAAGATCCGCTCGACGCTGGCGCTGTCGATCTTCACATTGGCAAAGCGGGGGCCCACGGAGACGTCGTGGACGGCCTTTGCGAAGGCCTCGACCTCGGCCATGGTCGTGACGGCCCGGCTGTCCTCGATGCCGCAGGCCCTGGCGATGCCGACGAGGTCGGCGGCCGCGGAGGTGTGGCTGGTCTGGCCGCCGGTCTCGCCATAGGCCTCGTTGTCGAGCACGACGATGGAGAGATTGGCCGGCTTTTGCAGGCCGATGGTGGCGAGGCTGCCCATGCCCATCAGCATCTCGCCATCGCCTGTGATGACCAGCACCGGCAGCTTTGGCTGCGCCAGTGCGAGCCCAAGCCCGATCATCGCAGCGCCACCCATGCCGCCCCAGAGATAGAAGTTGCGCGCGTGGTCGCCGGCGGCGCACATGTCGTTGGTGGAGGCACCTAAGCCGCCGATCGCAACGACGTCCTTGCGGTCCGCGAGCAGCGTGGACACCACCTGGCGGCGGTCGAGGAGATTGGCCTTGCTCATTTGGTGAAAACCTTGGCACCGATCAGGCGCTGCGACAACAGGACGGCGGTGGGGGTGAGCGCGTTGTAGGCCTGCGCTGCAGCCGCCTCCAACACGGCCGGCACCTCGGCCGCGTTCGAGGCGCGCAGCACCTTGACGCCGGACAGCTCGAACCGCCCTGCGTGGTCGATCCCATCGGCACCTGCCACGGATTGAACTCGCCCCACTCGCCGCGCATGGTGACGAGCGTGAGGAAGGGAAAGCGCAGGATCGGGATCAGCGACAGCATGTTGATGCAATTGCCGACGCCGCTCGACTGCATCAGCAACACGCCGCGCTGTCCGCCCGCCCAGGCGCCGGCGAGAAGTGCCACGCCCTCCTCCTCCGTCGTCAGCGCAATGCCGCGCATCGCGGAGGAGGCCAGCACGCGCTGGATCAGCTTCGAGTGACCGGCGTCGGGCACGTACGGCACCTGCCGGACGTCGAAGCGCTGCAATGTCGCGAAAATATCGTCGGGCCAATTCGGGGCCGTGTCGGGAGCGTCAGCGCGCGCGTGCATTTTCCTGTCCGGTCGGCTAGCAAAGACGGCGCGACTGTAGACGCATGCGTGCGTCGATCAGAACAACAAAAACGGCATATCGGCTTTAACCGGCGAGTATAACGGGATGAACGCAGATGCGAAGGAGCTGGCGGCAAGCTTCGATCTCGAGAAGCTGACGCCTGAGTTCTACGACAACCCCTATCCGACCTATCGTGCACTGCGGGAGAACGAGCCGGTCAAGCGCCTGCCGAACGGCACCGTGTTCCTGACCCGCTATGACGATCTCGTCACCACCTACAAGAACACCAAATCGTTCAGCTCGGACAAGAAGCGCGAGTTCGCGCCGAAATACGGCGACAGCCTGCTCTACGAGCATCACACCACGAGCCTCGTCTTCAACGATCCGCCCTCCCATACCCGCGTGCGCCGCCTGATCATGGGCGCGCTGTCGCCGCGCGCGATCGCCGGAATGGAGGGCGACCTCGTCAAACTGGTCGACGGCCTGCTCGACGCCATTGCTGCCAAAGGGTCTTGCGAGCTGATCGAGGACTTTGCGGCCTCCATTCCGATCGAGGTGATCGGCAATCTGCTCGACGTGCCTCACGAGGAACGCGCGCCGCTGCGCGACTGGTCGCTGGCGATCCTGGGCGCGCTCGAACCGGTGGTGTCGCCCCAAGCGGCTGCGCGCGGCAACAAGGCGGTACAGGACTTCCTCGCCTATCTCGAGACGCTGGTCGCGCGCCGACGCCAAAAGCCCGGCAATCCCGAGCGCGACGTGCTGACGCGCCTGATCCAAGGAGAAGGGAGCGGCGAGGAGAACGGCGAGCGGCTGACCGAGAAGGAGCTGCTGCACAATTGCATCTTCCTGCTCAATGCCGGTCACGAGACCACCACCAACCTGATCGGCAACGGCCTCGTCGCCCTGCACCGGAACCCGGATCAGAAGCAGCGCCTGATCGACAATCCCGACATGATCAAGACCGCCGTGGAGGAGATGCTGCGCTACGAGAGCTCCAACCAGCTCGGCAACCGCATGACGACCGAACGGGTCGAGCTCGGCGGCGTCGTGCTCGACGCCGGCACGTCGGTGACGCTGTGCATCGGGGCGGCCAACCGCGACCCCGCGCAGTTTCCGGATCCCGAACGCTTCGACATCGCGCGTACGCCGAACCGGCACCTCGCCTTCGCCACCGGCGCGCATCAATGCGCGGGCATGGCCCTCGCGCGGCTAGAAGGCGCGATCGCGATCTCGCGCTTCCTGGCGCGCTTCCCAAACTATGCCGTGAGCGGGCAGCCGGTGCGGGGCGGACGGGTCCGGTTTCGCGGCTTTTTGAGCGTGCCCTGCGCGATCGGCTGAGGCCTCCAAACAAAAATGACGATAACAACCCCATGCACAGTAAAGCCTGGGTCGGCGAACGACGCCCTGCGGTTCCGCAGAACTATCTGACATTTCGGGCAAATCAGGCCGCGCCACGCAATCGGGCGCACGAAGGCTTCCAAGGCGGCAGTCCGATCCCCAGATCAAGCTGAAGGCCGCCGGTGCAGTCGGTTGACGCCCCCGCGCGCAGCAATGGAGTGACGACAGATGAGCTCGTCGGTCATTGATTTCATCGCAACAGAAGCACGCTTTGGGGCCCGTAATTACGAGCCGATCGGGGTCGTCCTGTCGCGCGGCGAAGGTGTCTGGGTCTGGGATACCGAAGGCAACCGTTATCTCGATTGCCTCTCGGCCTATTCGGCGGTCAGCCAGGGCCACTGCCACCCCAAGATCCTGGCGGCGATGGTCGAACAGGCGCACAGGCTGACACTCACCTCGCGGGCCTTCCACAACGACCAGCTCGCCTTGTTCTACGAGGAGATCGCGGCGCTCACCGGCTCCCACAAGGTGCTGCCGATGAACAGCGGCGCCGAGGCGGTCGAAAGCGCGATCAAGTCGGTCCGCAAATGGGGCTATGAGGTGAAGGGCGTGCCGGACGGCCAGGCCGAGATCATCGTCTGCGCCAACAATTTCCACGGACGCACGCTGGGCATCGTCGGCTTTTCAACCGACCCCGAGACACGCACCCACTTCGGTCCGTTCGCGCCGGGCTTCAGGATCATCCCATTCGGCGACGCCGCGGCGCTGGAAGACGCCATCACGCCAAACACCGTCGCCTTCCTGGTCGAGCCGATCCAGGGCGAAGCCGGTGTCGTCATTCCTCCAGCCGGCTATTTCACGAAGGTGCGGGAGCTCTGCACCACCAACAACGTGATGCTGGTGCTCGACGAGATCCAGACCGGGCTTGGCCGCACCGGCAAGCTGCTCGCCGAACAGCACGAGGGAATCGAGGCGGATGTGACGCTGCTCGGCAAGGCCTTGTCCGGCGGCTTCTATCCGGTGTCGGCCGTGCTCTCGAACAACGACGTGCTCGGGACATTGAGACCCGGGCAGCATGGCTCGACCTTTGGCGGCAATCCGCTTGCCTGCGCGGTGGCGCGCGCGGCGATCCGCGTGCTGGTCGAGGAAGGCATGATCGAGAACGCGGCCAAGCAGGGCGCGCGCTTTCTGGAAGGCTTGAAGGACATTCGTGCCAATACGATCCGCGAGGTGCGCGGACGCGGCTTGATGCTGGCGGTCGAGCTGCATCCCGAGGCCGGGCGCGCGCGCCGCTACTGCGAGGCGCTCCAGGGCAAAGGCATCCTCGCCAAGGATACCCACGAGCAGACGATCCGCATCGCCCCGCCCCTGGTGATCACCAGCGACCAAGTCGACTGGGCGCTGGAGCGGCTCGCCACCACCCTGACGCAGGATTTCGCCTGAGGCCGCCTGCGTCGGAAGATCGCAATGCCTGAAGCGGCCAACAACGAACGATTCCGCCACCTGCGCGTTGAAACGTCGTGGGCGATTACGAGCTGGGAGCTACCATCATGCTTCCGCGTGGCGTTTGCCTTACGGCTGTTTTAGTTGGTGTCTCGATGCTGTCGGCGAGCCTCGGTGCGTTCGCCCAAGGACCCGGCCAGGGACACGGACGGGGCGGACCACCCGGTCCAGCCGCAGCGCCGGCAGCTCGGCCAGCAGCACCACCGGCCATGGCCCGTCCGGCG
>NZ_PSRT01000046.1 GCF_004212635.1 Bradyrhizobium genosp. SA-3
CGCCGATCGCGCCACCCCGGCGCGGACCGTGGCGCAGCAGCTCGGCAGCGCGGACGCGCTGTTCATTGCCGATGACGGCGATGCCGTCGTCTCAGTCGCGGATGCGATGACTGCGGCGGGCGCCAATTTGCGTAACATCCAGCTGCTCGGCACCGGGCTGTGGGACAATCCGCGCGTCTATGCCAGCGCTGCGTTGCAAGGCGGTCTCTATGCCGCGCCGGACCCGGCCGGCTTCCGCGCCTTCTCCGGCCGTTATCGCACCAAATACGGCGCCGACCCGATACGCACCGCGACGCTCGCCTATGATGCGGTCGCCCTCGTCGCCGCGCTCGCGCGCACGCAAGGTACCACGCGCTTCTCGCCTGATGTGCTCACCAACCCCTCGGGCTTCGCCGGCATCGACGGCCTGTTTCGCTTCCGCCCCGACGGCACCAACGAGCGCGGGCTCGCGGTGATGAAGGTGACGCAGGGTGGCGGCGTTGCAGTCGCGGGCTCGCCGAAGAGCTTTGGGGCGTAGCGTGATGCCGTAGGGTGGGCAAAGGCGCGTTTCGCGCCGTGCCCACCATCCTCCCGCAAGATCGCATGAGAGTGGTGGGCACGCTTCGCTTTGCCCACCCTACGGCAGCTCGCTACGCCGCCAAATCCGCGACCACCGCATCCAGCACCGGAAAACCGCTGCTCGTCACGCGCAGCCGGCCCGTCGCGTCGACCGTGATCGCGCCTTCCTCGCGGAGCAGCGCGATGCGGCCGGGGTCGAGCGGGCGGCCGGAGAGTGCTTTGTAACGCTCGGGGTCGATGCCCTCGGCGAGACGCAATCCCATCAGCAAGAATTCGTCGGCGCGTTCCTCGCTGTTGAGGAGCTCGTCGGTGACTACGCCGTCGCCGTTGGTCTCGACCCGCATCAGCCAGGCTTCGGGGCGCTTCTCGGTGGCGGTGGCATGGCGCACGCCGTCGATGTCGAGCCGGCCATGCGCGCCGGGGCCGATGCCGGCATATTCCTCACCGCGCCAATAGACCAGATTGTGCCGGCACTCGGCGCCGCGCCGCGCGTGATTTGAAATCTCGTAGGCGGGCAGACCGAGCTTGTCGCAGGTCTCCTGCGTGACGTCGTAGAGTGCGCGCGCGACGGCTTCGTCCGGCGTCTTCAATTTGCCGGCCTGGTGCAGGCCGAAGAACGGCGTGCCTTCCTCAATCGTCAATTGATAGAGCGACAGATGCTCGGCCGCTTCATCGATCGCAAGACGCAGCTCCTCGGCCCACATCGCCGGGGTCTGGTCAGGACGGGCGTAGATCAGGTCGAACGAATAGCGGTCGAACGAGCGGCGCGCGATGGCGACGGCATCGAGGGCCTCGCGCGCACTGTGCATGCGGCCGAGCGCCTTCAACGCGGCATCATCAAGCGCCTGCACGCCGAGCGAGACGCGGTTGACGCCGGCGGCGCGATAGCCGGCGAAGCGTGTGGCCTCGACGCTGGTCGGGTTTGCCTCCAGCGTCACCTCGACATCGTCAGCAACTTGCCAGTGCCTGCCGATCGCATCGAGCACTGCGCCGACGGTTGCGGGCTGCATCAGCGACGGCGTGCCGCCGCCGAGAAAGATCGAGGTGACCTCGCGGCCGGGCGCGCGCTCGGCGGTCGCGGCGATCTCGCGGGCGAAGGCCGAGGCGAAGCGCGCTTCGTCGATCGCGGCGTGGCGGACATGGCTGTTGAAGTCGCAATAGGGGCATTTCGACAGGCAGAACGGCCAGTGCACGTAGACGCCGAAGGCTTCCTTAGCGCGGCTCAAGGCAGATCTCCGCCAGTTTCACGAAGGCGCGGGCGCGGTGCGACAGGCCGAGGCCGAGCGGCGGCAGGCCGTGCTTCTCGATGCTCTCCATCTCGCCGAAGGTGCGGCTGTGGCCATCGGGCAGGAACATCGGATCGTAGCCGAAGCCGGCGGTACCGCGCGGCGGCCAGACCAGCGTGCCGTCGACCCGCGCCTCGACCTCTTCGAGATGATCGTCGGGCCAGGCGACGCAGAGCGCGGAGACGAAGTGCGCGGTGCGCTTCGCCGGCGCCGTCGCGCCGCGCTCCTGGAGCAGGCGCTCGATCTGCGCCATCGCCACTGCGAAATCTTTGTTTGGCCCGGCCCAGCGCGCGGAGAAAATGCCGGGCGCGCCATCGAGCGCGTCGACGACGATGCCGGAATCATCGGCGAAGGAGGCAAGCTTGGACGCCCGCGCCGCCGCGATCGCCTTGATCGCGGCATTGCTGCGGAAATCGTTGCCGGTCTCTTCGGGCTCGCTCAGGCCGAGCTCACCGGCCGACACCGCCTCGATGCCGTACGGCGCAAGCAGCTCCCGCATCTCGGCGAGCTTGCCGGGATTGTGGGTGGCGATGACGAGCTTGTCCGTGATTCGGCGGTGCATGGCCTATTGACTACGCCACAGCCAGTTTCTGCAAGTCTACCAGACGCGCGACGCCCTTGCGCGCCAGCGCCATCAACGCCAGGAACTCGGTTTCGGTGAACGGCTCGCGTTCCGCGGTGCCCTGCACCTCGATGAGGCGGCCGTCGCCGGTCATGACGAAATTGGCGTCGGTCTCGGCCTCCGAATCCTCGGCGTAGTCGAGATCGAGCACCGGCGTGCCATTGTAGATGCCGCAGGAGATCGCGGCGACGTTGTCGCGCAGCACGTTGGTCTTGATCATGTTGCGCGCCTTCATCCAGTTGATGCAATCGGCGAGCGCGACCCAGGCGCCGGTGATCGAGGCCGTGCGGGTGCCACCGTCGGCCTGGAGCACGTCGCAATCGACCGTGATCTGGCGCTCACCGAGCGCTTCGAGGTCGACGATGGTGCGAAGCGAGCGGCCGATCAGGCGCTGGATCTCGACGGTGCGGCCGCTCTGCTTGCCGGCGGAGGCCTCGCGGCGGGTGCGTTCGGAGGTTGCGCGCGGCAGCATGCCGTATTCGGCGGTGACCCAGCCGCGGCCCTGGCCCTTCAGCCACGGCGGCAGGCGGTCTTCCAGCGTGGCGGTGACCAGCACATGGGTGTCGCCGAATTTCACTAGGCACGAGCCTTCCGCATATTTGACCACGCCGCGCTCCAGCGTCACGGGGCGCAATTCGTCGGGCGCACGGCGGCTTGGCCGCATGGGAAATCCTCCAAAACTCGCGGGAAAGGCTGTTCGCGGTGCTTGTAGGAGGGGCGAGGGTGGGCGGCAAGGTTTTTTCACCCCTGATGTCGAGCCCGCAAACGCCCCGCTTGTCAGAAGCGCCCGGGATGGACAAATTATCAGTATCTGAGAGGAGTTACCGTCTGTGGCCCATCACGATCCGATCCATCTGATCGCGCCGCGCGCAGGCCTCGCCCAGCTCAACGAGCGTTCCCGCGACATCTTTCGTCAAATTGTCGAAAGCTATCTCGCGACCGGCGAGCCGGTGGGCTCGCGCAATATCTCGCGCCTGATCGCGATGCCGCTGTCGCCGGCCTCCGTGCGCAACGTCATGGCCGATCTGGAACAGCTCGGCCTGATCTATGCGCCCCATACCTCCGCCGGCCGGCTGCCGACGGAACTCGGTCTGCGCTTCTTCGTCGACGCCTTGATGCAGGTCGGCGACCTCAACGAGGCCGAACGGCAGTCCATCCAGAGCCAGCTCGCGTCCGTGGGCGAGGCGCAATCGGTCGAGGCGGCGCTGGACCAGGCCTTGATGCGGCTGTCGGGCCTGACCCGTGCCGCCGCGGTCGTGCTGACGCCAAAATCCAATGCGCGGCTCAAGCACATCGAATTCGTCCGCCTGGAACCGGAGAAAGCGCTGGTGATCCTGGTCGGTGAGGATGGTCAGGTCGAAAACCGCGTCCTGGCGCTGCCGCCCGGAGTTCCCTCCTCGGCGCTGATCGAGGCCGGCAATTTCCTCAATGCACGCATCCGCGGCCGCACGCTCGCCGAGGCGCGGCTCGAGCTCGAGACCGCACTCGGCGAGGCCCGCGCCGAGCTCGATCAACTGACGCAGAAGGTGATCTCGGCCGGCATCGCGAGCTGGTCCGGCGGCGAGAACGAGGACCGCCAGCTCATCGTCCGCGGTCACGCCAATCTGCTGGAGGATCTGCACGCGCTGGAGGATCTGGAGCGGGTGCGCCTGTTGTTCGACGATCTCGAGACCAAGCGCGGCGTCATCGACCTGCTCGGCCGGGCCGAGACGGCCGAAGGCGTGCGAATTTTCATCGGGAGCGAGAACAAGCTGTTCTCGCTGTCGGGTTCCTCCACCATCATCTCGCCCTATCGGGATGCCGCCGGCCATATCGTCGGCGTTCTCGGCGTGATCGGCCCGACGCGGCTGAATTATGCCCGCGTGATCCCGACGGTGGACTACGCCGCCCGTATCGTCAGTCGCCTTTTGGGGGGCTGACCGGCGTTTCCTCCGATCACAGGCGCTTGATTTTCGTAAGCTTAGGCACGATATCCGGGCCAACAATCCCCTGAGACGAGTTCGAGAATAGAGCCGATGACCGATCAAGACCGGCAACCCGAAGACACGACCGCGCCGACCGGCGAGCCCGTGGTGTCGAAGCCCTACATCATGCCCGACGATCCCGAGCCCGGTTCGGTCGAAACGTTGCAGAAGGAAGCCGCGGAGGCGCGCGACCGCATGCTGCGGACGCTGGCCGAGATGGAGAACTTGCGCAAGCGCACCACGAAGGAAGTCGCCGACGCCCGCCTCTACGGCATCACCGGCTTTGCCCGCGATGTGCTCGACATCGCCGACAACCTCCAGCGCGCGCTCGACGCCGTTCCGGCCGAGGCGCGTGCCGCGGCCGATCCCGGCCTGACCTCGCTGATCGAGGGCGTCGAGCTCACCGAGCGCTCGCTGCTCAACGCGCTGGAAAAGCATGGCGTGAAGAAGTTCGATCCGCAGGGCCAGAAGTTCGATCCGAACTTCCAGCAGGCGATGTTCGAGGTGCCCGATGCGTCGGTGCCGTCGGGCACCGTGGTGCAGGTCGTGCAGGCCGGCTACACCATCGGCGAGCGCGTGCTGCGTCCCGCCCTGGTCGGTGTCGCCAAGGGCGGCGCGAAGGCTGCGCCCGCGGCCAACAACAATGAGTCGAGCGGCGCGGCGAATTGAGTCTCACCGCTTCGACGTCATTCCGCGGCGAAGCGAAGCATCGAACTATGGTGCGCTCTTGCGCACCTGAGAATCTCGAGATTCCGGGTCCGGTCCTTCGGACCGTCCCGGAATGACGGCGCGAAACTCTTACGCGCTCACCGCGATATCCGCAGACTGAATCCGCTTCACGCCGGCCTTGGCCATATCGGCCCAGGCCTTTGCCAGCGAGCCCTGCGTGTCGATGCCGCGGCAGGCGTCCTCCACCACATAGACCTCGAAGCCCGCCTTGCGCGCATCGAGCGCGGTCCAGGCGACGCAGAAATCGGTCGCGAGGCCAGCGACGAAGACGCGCTTGATCTTGCGGCCCTTCAGATAGCCGGCAAGGCCCGTCGAGGTCTTGCCGTCGGCTTCGAGGAAGGCCGAGTAGCTGTCGACGTCCCTGTGAAAACCCTTGCGGATGATGAGTTCGGCGTGCGGGATCGCAAGGTCCTTCGACAGCAGGGCACCGTCGGTGCCCTGCACGCAATGGTCCGGCCACAGCACCTGCTTGCCGTAGGGAAGATCGACGGTCTCGAACGGCTTCTTGCCGGAATGCACCGACGCGAACGAGATATGGCCGGGCGTGTGCCAGTCCTGCGTCATCACCACGTTCGCAAACGCTTTCGCGATCTTGTTGATGACCGGCACCACCTGCTCGCCTTCCTTCACCGCAAGGCTGCCGCCGGGCAGGAAGCAGTTCTGCACGTCGATCACGAGCAGCGCGGAGGCCTCGTCCGGCTTGATTGACGCGGCCGCAAACAGCGCGGTTGGTGCGAGGCCCGCGAGCGCCGTGGTCGCAAGCGCCGCCAACATGTGTCGCCGATCCAGCATCGTTCGTCTCCCCTCCAGGATGATCCACGGGAGGAAAGCCTAGTTCCGTTCGCATACGAACAGAAGCCCGAAAATGCAGCCGGGTTTGGTGAGGGGTTGGGCTCTATCTTCTCGTCGTCCCGGCGAAGGCCGGGACCCATAACCACAGGGAATGGTCGTAGGACGAGCTGGTAACTCCGAAGTCTTCGCAAAACTATTGCTGCGGCGTATGGGTCCCGGCCTTCGCCGGGACGACACCGAGTTTGTTGGACGAGCGTGCCTACCCCTTCGGCTGGATGCCGTCGCGCACGGCGCGGAAGCGGGTGAAGGCGGCTTGCCACTGGTCGCGCGGGGCGCTGGCGATGATGCGCAGCGAGGCGCCGCCGCTCGAGAAGCGGATCCACTGCACCACGGTCACCGGGACCTTGTTCTTGCCGCTGACGCCGTCGATCCGGGTCTCGAAACCCTGCTGGCCGTTGATGCGGATCGGCTCGGACATGGTGACGCGCGACTCGCGCACGCCCGGAATCTGGAGCGCCGCCTCCTGCGCAAAGCGGGCGCGGTCGTCGGCCTGCTGCGGCGTGGCGCCGATCAGGCCGAGGATCATGAACGGCTTCGACTCATAGCCCGTGCTCTCGTCGCCGTCGGCCAGGATGATGCTCGAGCCCGGCGCCAGCGTGCGGATGTCCTTGAAGTCGGCGAGATCGGTGATCTTGAACGGCATCAGCGCGATCTGCTCTTCGGCCGAGACCTGCTTGCGGGTCACAGCGCTCGCAAACATCTGCCGCACCGCTTCATCGGTGTAGATCTTGGTCGCATTCTCCGGGATCTGCACCGCGACATAGCCGGAGAAGCCGGCGCCCGGCACGATCATCGAATAGCGCCTCACCGGGGTATCGCCGGCCTTGCCGCTTTCGGTGGTGAAATAGGCAAGGCCCGCGGGGGTCTCGATCTTGTCCTGCTTGACGCCGTTCGCACCGGCCGGATTGGAATTGAAGGCGCTCACGACCTCGCCATAGGCCGCCGGCGGCAACTCGGTGATCAGCACCTTGACGCTGCCGTCCTCGCTCTCGAAGCCCGGAAAGGTCTTGGCCGTGCTCAGCCCGATCAGCGGCACCATGCCGAGGCGCAGGCCAGGCGGATAAACGGCATCGGCAGCAAGGGCCGGAAGCGCGGAAGCGACGAGGAGGGCGAGCGCGGCGAGGGGGCGGATCAGCTTCATGGGCACTCTGATTGGTTCACATTGAGGCCGTTCGATGGTCGGCCATTGGGCCGCTTTGTCGCGCGGAGCAGCTGTACTGCGGCTGCCGGCCGGACCGCCTTTTAGCGGGTTTGGCCTTGCCGCAACAGGGTGGGGCGGACTGCGACAGCGGGGGCTTGCCGAGGCCTGAACCTGTTAATAATTCGTCACCCGCAAGGGTGGTTGAGCCCGGATATGATCTTCCAAAACCCGATGTTTTCGCGGCTGAAACTTGCGTTCGGTCCTTGCGGGCCCCTCCCCCCCTCCTATATGAGCCTCAATCATCGCAATATCGCGGATGTTTGATCTTAGGGGGTTTCGGTCGGGTGCCTTCTGGGCCCAGCCAACCTGCCGCAAAAAGAAGGGTATCAGGACCATGGGAAAGGTCATTGGGATCGACCTCGGCACCACGAACTCGTGCGTCGCCGTAATGGATGGCAAGAACGCCAAAGTCATCGAGAATTCCGAAGGCATGCGCACGACGCCTTCGATCGTCGCCGTCACGGATGACGGTGAACGCCTCGTCGGCCAGCCGGCCAAGCGCCAGGCCGTCACCAATCCCGAGCGCACCTTCTTCGCAGTGAAGCGCCTCATTGGCCGCCGCTACGACGACCCGATGGTCGAGAAGGACAAGAAGCTCGTTCCGTACAAGATCGTGAAGGCTTCCAACGGCGACGCCTGGGTCGAGGCCGACGGCCAGACCTACTCGCCCTCGCAGGTCTCGGCGTTCATCTTGCAGAAGATGAAGGAGACCGCGGAAGCCCATCTCGGCCAAAAGGTCGAGCAGGCTGTCATCACCGTTCCCGCCTACTTCAACGACGCCCAGCGCCAGGCGACCAAGGACGCCGGCAAGATCGCGGGCCTCGAAGTGCTGCGCATCATCAACGAGCCGACCGCGGCCGCGCTTGCCTATGGCCTCGACAAGACCAAGGCCGGCACCATCGCGGTGTACGACCTCGGCGGCGGCACGTTCGATATCTCCATTCTCGAAATCGGCGACGGCGTGTTCGAGGTGAAGTCGACCAACGGCGACACCTTCCTCGGCGGCGAAGATTTCGACATGCGCCTGGTCGGCTATCTCGCCGACGAGTTCCAGAAGGAGCAGGGCATCAATCTGCGCAACGACAAGCTCGCTTTGCAGCGCCTGAAGGAAGCCGCTGAAAAGGCCAAGATCGAGCTGTCCTCGACGACCCAGACCGAGATCAACCTGCCCTTCATCACCGCGGACCAGACCGGGCCGAAGCATCTGACGATGAAGCTCACCCGCGCCAAGTTCGAGGCGCTGGTCGACGACCTCATTCAGAAAACGGTCGAGCCCTGCCGCAAGGCGCTGAAGGACGCCGGTGTCACCGCCGGCGAGATCGGCGAAGTCGTTCTGGTCGGCGGCATGTCGCGCATGCCGAAGGTCCAGGAAGTCGTGAAGCAGCTGTTCGGCAAGGAGCCGCACAAGGGCGTCAACCCGGACGAAGTCGTGGCGATCGGTGCCGCGATCCAGGCCGGCGTGCTCCAGGGCGATGTCAAGGACGTGCTGCTGCTCGACGTGACCCCGCTGTCGCTGGGCATCGAGACGCTGGGCGGCGTGTTCACCCGTATCATCGACCGCAACACCACGATCCCGACCAAGAAGAGCCAGGTGTTCTCGACCGCCGAGGACAACCAGAACGCGGTTACCATCCGCGTCTTCCAGGGCGAGCGTGAAATGGCGGCCGACAACAAGATGCTCGGCCAGTTCGACCTGATGGGCATTCCGCCGGCCCCGCGCGGCATGCCGCAGATCGAGGTGACCTTCGACATCGACGCCAACGGTATCGTCAACGTCTCGGCCAAGGACAAGGCCACCGGCAAGGAACAGCAGATCCGCATCCAGGCCTCGGGCGGCCTGTCCGAAGCCGACATCGAGAAGATGGTCAAGGACGCCGAGGCCAATGCCGAGGCGGACAAGAAGCGCCGCGAGGCCGTGACCGCCAAGAACGAGGCGGATGGTCTGGTGCATTCGACCGAGAAGGCACTGGCCGAGCACGGTTCGAAGGTCGCCGAGAGCGAGCGTCGCGCCATCGAGGATGCCGTCAGCGACCTCAAGGAAGCGCTGAAGGGCGACGATGCCGAGGCGATCAAGGCCAAGACCCAGACGCTGGCCCAGGCGTCGATGAAGCTCGGCGAGGCCATGTACAAGCAGCAGGCCGAGGCCGACGCCAAGAAGGATGCGGCCAAGGACGACGTCGTCGACGCGGAATTCACCGAGGTCGACGACGACAAGAACAACAAGAAGTCCGCTTAAACCCCAAGAGGGTGACGATGCGGACGGCTTGGACCCCAGACGCGCTAAAGGCCTCCTCCCTCGCGGGGGAGGCCATCGTGTCGGGACGGGCGGGCAAGACGCCTGTTACGATCAATCAATTCCCAGCCGTTATGCTCAATGTTGCTACGCTGCCCTCTGCCGCGACGCGCAAGGCCGCCTATATCAAGGCTGCCTATGTCGTCGCGCAGCAGCATCGTTTCGCCCCGACTTGATTCGCGATTGGATAGACCGAGTCCGACATGTCCACGTCCACCAAGCGCTGCTACTACGAGACCCTCGAAGTCGAACGCGACGCCGACGAATCCAAACTGAAATCGTCGTTCCGCAAGTTGGCAATGAAATTCCATCCCGATCGCAATCCCGGGGATGAAACCAGCGAGGTCAAGTTCAAGGAAATCAACGAGGCCTACGAGATCCTCAAGGACAAGGACAAGCGCGCCGCCTACGACCGGTACGGCCATGCTGCGTTCGAGCAGGGCGGCGGCTTTGGCGGCGGCGGTGCCGGTTTCGGCGCGGGCTTCGCCTCCTCCTTCTCCGACATTTTCGAAGACCTTTTCGGCATGGCCGGACAGCGCAGCCGCGGCGGCCGCGAGCGTGGCGCCGACCTGCGCTACAACATGGAGATCACGCTCGAGGAAGCC
Organism: Bradyrhizobium genosp. SA-3; assembly: GCF_004212635.1. Lineage (GTDB taxonomy): Bacteria > Pseudomonadota > Alphaproteobacteria > Rhizobiales > Xanthobacteraceae > Bradyrhizobium. The sequence goes on from NZ_PSRT01000046.1 coordinate 10,111, forward strand.
TTTGGCGGCAAGACCGCGCAGATCGAGATTCCGGTCTCGGTCACCTGCGAGGCCTGCTCGGGCATCGGCGCCAAGGCCGGTACCAAGCCGAAGACCTGCTCGACCTGCGGCGGCGCCGGCCGCGTGCGGCAGTCGCAGGGCTTCTTCACGCTCGAGCGCACCTGTCCCGGCTGTCAGGGCCGCGGCCAGATGATCGAGGATGCGTGCCCGTCCTGCTCGGGCCAAGGCCGGGTCACCCGCGAGCGCACGCTGTCAGTCAACATTCCGCAAGGGGTCGAGGACGGCACGAGGATCAGGCTCGCCGGCGAGGGCGAGGCCGGGGTCCGTGGCGGCCCGCCCGGCGACCTCTACATCTTCCTGTCGCTGGCCCAGCATCAGTTCTTCCAGCGCGACGGCGCCGATCTGCATTGCCGTGTGCCGATCTCGATGGTGACGGCCGCCCTTGGCGGCGAATTCGAGGTGCCGACGATCGAGAAGAGCAAGGCCAAGGTGAAGGTGCCCGCCGGAACCCAGTCGGGCCGCCGGTTCCGCATTGCATCAAAGGGCATGCCGGTGCTGCGCTCGCGCCAGATGGGCGACATGTATGTCCAGGTCGTGGTCGAGACCCCGCAGAACCTGACCAAGAAACAGCAGGAATTGCTGGCCGAGTTCGAAAAGCTCTCCTCCGGCAACACCCAGCCGGAATCCGAGGGATTCTTCGCCAAGGTCAAGGATTTCTTCGGCAACCGGGCGAGTTGACGTGTCTTGACCGTGCCGCCTTCGGCCTATACGTCTTTATGACCATTTTCTGACACGCCGCGTCCTGCGGTCCCGTCCGGTCCTGACATGCCATTGCCATCGTCCGCGCGTGCGTTGAAGAAGCCTCGTCTTGATGACGAGGTGCGCTTTCTCAGATCTTGGATCGAAAAGCCGCTGCACATGGGCGCGGTGATGCCGTCGGGCAAGCTGCTGGCCCGGACCATGGCCCATTACGTCGATATCGATTCCGACGCTCCGGTGGTCGAGCTCGGGCCCGGCACCGGCGCCATCACCTCGGCTCTGATCGAGCGCGGCATCGACCAGAAGCGTCTCGTCCTTGTCGAATACAATCCCGGCTTCTGCGCCCTGCTGCGCGACCGCTACCCGCAAGCCAAGGTGGTGCAGGGTGATGCCTATCGCCTGCGCGACACGCTCTGGAACGTCTTGAGCGCGCCGGCCTCCGCGGTCGTCTCCGGCCTGCCGCTCGTCACAAAACCGATGCTGACGCGGCTGCGGCTCATCCGCGATGCCTTCACGGCGCTGGCGCCTGGTGCGCCGTTCATCCAGTTCACCTATGCGGTGGTGCCGCCGATCCCGAAATCGTTGCCCGGCGTGTCCACAGAGGCCTCGGAACGGATCTGGATGAACCTTCCGCCGGCCCGCGTCTGGGTGTATCGCAAGGACTAATTCCGCCGGCTCCTTTTTTGCGCGGCGGGCTCGTTTCGCCGAACGCATTGGATTGGATGTCAGCTCCCAAGATCCTGGTCATTCCCGGCTCGCTGCGCACCGGCTCGCATAATGCGAAGCTGGCGGCGCTCGCAGCCTATGAATTCGCCCAGACCGGCGTCGACGTCACCCGCATCTCGCTCGCTGATTTTCCGCTGCCGATCTATGACGGCGACCTCCAGGCCAAATCCGGCGTGCCCAAGCACGCTATCAATCTCAAGCGCATGATCGGCGCCCATCACGGCGTGCTGATCGTCACGCCCGAATACAATGCATCGGTGCCGCCGCTACTGAAGAACGCGATCGACTGGGTCAGCCTCGTGCACGATCTGCACGAGGCGCGCGGCGACGTGTTCCGCAACCGCGTCTTCGCGCTCGCCGGCGCCTCGCAGAGCCGGCTGGGCGCGGCCCGTGCGCTGCAGGCGCTGCGGCTGATCCTGACCTCCTGCCACGCCAATGTGATTGCCAGCCAGCTCACGCTTGCCTTTGCCGATCAGGCCTATGACGATATGGACAGGCTGAAGAACGAGGGCGATATCGCCGCGTTGAAGGCGCTGGTGCGGCAGTTGATCGACGTTTCCCAACGCATGATGTGAGGTGACATGACGCCAGCCGAGATCGCCCCGAAAGACCGCCTGATCGTTCCGCTCGACCTGTCGAGCCCGGAGGCCGCCGAGGCGATGGTCGCAAAGCTCGGCGACAGCGTCACCTTCTACAAGATCGGCTATCAGCTCGCCTATGCCGGCGGCCTCCCGCTGATCGGCAAGCTTGCCGACACGGGCAAGAAGGTGTTTGCCGATCTCAAGATGCACGACATCGGCAACACCGTGATGCGCGGCGTCGAGAGTGTCGCCAAGCTGGGGGCGACTTTCCTCACCGTCCACGCTTATCCGCAGACCATGAAGGCGGCCGTCGAGGGACGTGGCGGCTCGGGCTTGAAGATTCTCGCGGTCACCGTGCTGACCTCCTACAACGACGACGATCTGCACGCGGCCGGATATCGGCTCGGCGTCTCCGAGCTGGTCGAGGCCCGCGCCCAACAGGCGCAGGTGCTCGGTGTCGATGGTCTCGTGTCCTCGCCCGAGGAAGTGGGCGCGCTGCGAAAGATCGTCGGTCACCAGATGAGCCTCGTCACGCCCGGCATCCGCCCCGCGGGCGCGCCGAGTGGCGACCAGAAGCGGATCATGACGCCGGGTCGTGCGATCGCCGCAGGTGCCGATTATCTCGTCGTCGGACGTCCGATCCTCGAAGCCGCCGACCCCAGGGCGGCGGCCGACGCCATCCAGGCCGAGATCGCGCAAGCGCTCGGCTGAGCAACAACCAGGGAGAGAAGAACAATGGCAAAAGGCTACTGGATCGGGCGCGTCGACGTGAGCAATGACGAGGGCTACAAGCCCTATGCCGTCGCCAACGGTCCGATCTTCAAGAAATGGGGTGGTCGTTTCGTCGTTCGCGCCGGCAAGTTCACCACCGTCGAAGGCGCCAGCCGCAACCGCAACGTCGTGATCGAATTCCCGGACTACGAGACCGCGCTCGCCTGCTACAACTCGCCGGAATACCAGGCCAACATCAAGGTGCGCCAGCCGCACTCCATCGCCGAGCTCATCATCATCGAGGGCTATGACGGCCCGCAGCCGTCGGACGGCTGAGGCACGCTGTCATTCCGGGATGGTCCGAAGGACCAGACCTCAGGTGCGCAATTGCGCACCGGGGAATCTCGAGATTCCGGGTTCGATGCTGCGCATCGAACCGGAATGACGATGGTGCTCATCCCCCTCGGTTGCCGGAACTGCCTCCCCCCGCTACAACGGCCCTAGAGAGGATCACACCATGTCCGACATGCGCTTGATTGTTGCTGGGGCTGGCGGCCGGATGGGCCGCGCGCTGACGCGGGCGATTGCCGAGAGCAAAGGCGCGGTGCTGGCCGGCGCGCTGGAGGCGCCGGGCTCGGACTTGCTCGGCAAGGATGCCGGCGTGCTCGCAGGCCTGCCGGCCAACGGCATCACGCTCTCCGCCGATCTCTGGGCGATGTCCAAGGATGCTGATGGCATCCTCGATTTCACCGTGCCGGCGGCGACCATCGCCAATGTCGCGATCGCCGCCCAGCGCGGCCTTGTCCATGTCATCGGCACCACCGGGCTGTCGGCCTCCGACAACGCCGTGATCAAGAGCGTGACCAACCGCGCCGTCGTGGTGCAATCCGGCAATATGAGTCTGGGCGTCAACCTGCTTGCCGCCGTGGTCAAGCGCGTCGCCAAGGCGCTGGACCAGAGTTTTGACATCGAGATCGTCGAGACCCATCATCGCATGAAGGTCGACGCGCCCTCGGGCACCGCGCTGATGCTGGGCCAGGCGGCAGCTAGCGGGCGCGGCATCCCGCTCGACGAACACGCCGCGCGCGGCCGCGACGGCATCACCGGCGCACGCCGGCCCGGCGACATCGGCTTTGCCTCCTTGCGCGGCGGCACCGTGGCCGGCGATCACAGTGTCAGCTTCCTCGGCCAGTTCGAACGCCTGACCCTGTCGCATCACGCCGAGGACCGCATGCTGTTCGCCCATGGCGCGCTCAAGGCGGCGCTGTGGGCGCACGGCAAAGCGCCGGGGCATTACTCCATGGCCGACGTGCTCGGCCTGTCCGACATCTGAACAAGAGCATGATCCGGAAAAGTGCGAAGCGGTTTTCCGACAAGGTCATGCTCAAAACAATAAACTAGATGGAAAGCAGTCAATGAGCGAACGTCTTCTCGTGCTCGTGCGCCACGGCCAGAGCGAATGGAATCTGAAGAACCTGTTCACGGGGTGGAAGGATCCTGATCTCACCGAGCAGGGCGTCGCCGAAGCCAAGGAAGCGGGCCGCAAGCTGAAGGCGAAGGAGCTGGTGTTCGACGTCGCCTTCACCTCGGTGCTGACGCGCGCGCAGCACACGCTCGACCTCATCCTCGGCGAGCTCGGGCAGGAAGGCCTGCCGACCTCGAAGAACCTCGCGCTGAACGAGCGCGACTATGGCGATCTCTCCGGCCTCAACAAGGACGATGCCCGCAAGAAGTGGGGCGAGGAGCAGGTGCATGTCTGGCGCCGCTCTTACGACGTGCCGCCGCCCGGGGGCGAAAGCCTGAAGGACACGCTGGCACGGGCGCTGCCGTACTACGTGCAGGAGATCCTGCCCGGCGTGCTCAACGGCAAGCGCACACTGGTCGCCGCCCACGGCAACTCCTTGCGCGCGCTCATCATGGTGCTGGAGAAGCTCTCGCCCGAAGGCATCTTGAAACGCGAGCTCGCCACCGGTGTGCCGATCATCTATCGGCTCAATGCGGATTCGACCGTGGCCTCGAAGCTGGACCTGGCGGGCTGAACTAATCTCCGCGAGACGCGGCAAAGCGAGCCAAACAATCAGTGTCGTCCCGGCGAAGGCCGGGACCCATAACCACCGAATCGAATTTGGCGAAGGCTCGTCGTTTTCGAGTCTTCGCGCGGGACTGATACCGTTTGCTGTCGGTAGATCACGCGGTATGGGTCCCGGCCTTCGCCGGGACGACTATCACTGCATCCCCAGCCGCCCAGCTTCCCAGCCCAGCATCGCCTGCTTGCGGGTGATGCCCCAATGATAGCCGGTGAGCGTGCCGCTCTTGCCGAGAGCGCGGTGGCAGGGCACCACAAACGAGACCGGGTTCTTGCCGACCGCAGCGCCGACGGCGCGCGAGGCCTTCGGGCTGTTGATGTTGCAGGCGATGTCGGAATAGGACACCGCGCGGCCCATCGGGATCTTCAGCAGCGTCTCCCATACCCGCACCTCGAAATCGGTGCCGATCAGGATCACGCGCAGCGGCTGGTCGGGCCGCCACAGCTTGGGGTCGAAGATGCGCTGCGCCAGTGGCGCGGTGCCGTCGTGGTCTTCCACATAGGTCGCGTTCGGCCAGCGCCGCGTCATGTCGGCGAGCGCAACCTTCTCCTCACCGTGATCGGCGAAGGCGAGGCCCGATAGGCCGCGGTCGGTCGCGATCACGATCGCGGTGCCGAACGGCGAGGGATGGAAGCCGTAGCGCAGCGTCAATCCGGCGCCGCCGTTCTTCCATTCGCCCGGCGACATCGCTTCATGGGTGACGAAGAGATCGTGCAGCCGGCCGGGGCCCGATAGACCGGAGTCGAGCGCCGCATCGAGGATGCTCGCGGAGTCCCTGAGCAGCCCCTTGGCGTGGTCGAGGGTGAGCGCCTGCATGAAAGCCTTCGGTGTGATCGAGGCCCAGCGGCGGAACAGATGGTGCAACTCATCGGGCGTGACGCCGGCCGCATCCGCCATCGCCTCGATGGTCGGTTGCGCGCGCCAGTTTTCCGAGATGAACGCGATCGCCCGGCGCACGGAATCATAGTCGCGCAGCGCGGCGTTCTGGGGGCCCGGCTTGGCCAGGCGCTGATCATGTATGGCGAGTGTCATCATGACCGGAAATGTAGGAGAGGGAAGGGTGCGAAACCACCCGATTTCTGATCTGGAATCAGGCGATGGGATTGTAGGTCGGGCCGTGCTTGGCGGCGTTCAACGCCTCTATCAAGCCTTTGTAAAAGCTCGCTTTTTCGTCAGGTCCCAGGAAGCGGGCGATCTGGATCTGATGGCCGCGCGAAATCAGATAGAGATGCTCGATGCCAAAGTCCTCGTCGATTTCCATGTCGAGCCGGACCCAGAGCGGATTGAACGTCCATTCGGCGACCTGGCCGCGATCACTGATGCGGCGCACGCGCAATTCGGAAAGGGTGACCACGATCTCCTCGCTGGCCCGTGCGGCGCGGAAATTGGCCTTGAAGGCCCACCAGATCACGAGAACGTCGAGCCCGAAGAAGCCCAATACCGGCCAGGCCCCCATCATCAGGAAGGCGAGGCCCGTGACGAAGCTGACGACGCTCAGGAACAGCATCACGGCGAGGAAGCCGGTGCGGTTCAGCGAGCGGTGTGGCGTCAGCAGCGCGGAGAAGATCTGCACTTCGCGCTGATCTTCAGAGCCCTTGCGCTCAATTTCGTTGCCTGTGCTCATCGTCCCTCAGTATATCCCGATCATGGCGAAAATCACCCGCAAGCCGGCTCCGCGCAAAGCGGCCGTGCCGAAGAAGAAGGCAAAACCGGCCGCGGCGAAGCCGAAACCGCCCGCGAAAAAGTCGCGCAAAGCCACAAAACCCTGGACGCCCGCCGAAATTCACGAGGCCTTCAGCCGTTTCCGCAAGGCCAATCCGGAGCCGAAGGGCGAGCTTGAGCACATCAATCCGTTCACGCTGCTGGTCGCCGTGGTGCTGTCGGCGCAGGCGACCGACGCCGGCGTCAACAAGGCGACGCGCGCGTTGTTCGAGGTGGCCGACACCCCGCAGAAGATGCTCGATCTCGGCGAGGAGCGCCTGCGCGAGTACATCAAGAGCATCGGCCTCTATCGCACCAAGGCGAAGAACGTCATTGCGCTATCGGCAAAAGTGCTCAGCGAGTTCGGCGGCGAGGTGCCGCGCACGCGCGCCGGGATCGAGTCGCTGCCCGGCGCCGGACGCAAGACTGCGAACGTCGTGCTCAACATGGCCTTTGGCGAGCACACGATGGCGGTCGACACGCATGTCTTCCGCGTTGGCAATCGCACCGGGCTTGCGCCGGGCAAGACACCGCTCGAGGTCGAGCTCGGTCTCGAAAAGGTGATCCCGGCCGAGTTCATGCGGCACGCCCATCACTGGCTGATCCTGCACGGCCGCTATACTTGCCTCGCGCGCAAGCCGCGCTGCGAGGTCTGCCTGATCAACGATCTCTGCCGGTGGCCGGAGAAGACAGTCTGAGACAGTGCCGCGTCAGGCGCGTCACCGCATCTGTCGCGCCGGCTCGATCAGCTCGGGCCGCGAGCCGGATAGCCGCTTGTGCATGTGGACCATGAAGGCCATGCCGAAGATCGGCGTCGCCAGATTCACGATCGGAATCGAGACGAAGGCGGCGATGAACAGGCCGGCGGTGAAGATGGTCGCGGCGTTGTCGCGCCGCATCGCCTTGGCTTCCTCCGGCGGGCGGAAGCGCATGGCCGCGAGCTCGAAATATTCCCGGCCGAGCAGCCAGGCGGCGGCGATGAAGAAGATCAGGAAGCCGGCACCGGCGAACAACACCAGCGGCAGAGCGACGAGGTAGACCAGGATCGTCAGCAATGCGGTCTTGACGCCCTCGAGGATTGCCTGGCTGAACGGCAGCGCGACGCCGGGCCGCTCGGCGGGATAATGCTCACGCTCGACGATGTCGGCGACGTCGTCGACGAACAGGCTCGCCACCAGCGAGGTGATCGCGGGCATCAGGAAAATGCCGCCGAACACGACGCCGAGGCCGGCCGCGATCGAGACGATCCACGAGAGGACCTCGATCGAGGCGTGCCAGCCCGGCCCGAGCAGGCCCTCCAGCCAGACCTCGCCAGAGGTCGCAAACCAGCTGAGAAGCCGTTGCAGGCCGATCGCCAGCACGGTGATCAGCACCAGCGCTAGCCCGATCGATCGCCACAGGATCGAGCGCATCGGCGGCGAGATCATTTGCGACAACGCCTTCACGGCGGCATCCAGCATCGGGCACCCTCTGCGGTAAGCTACCCGCGAGAGGTAGACATGCAAGGCAGCTTCGGCAAGGGCGGGCGGCTGAGGTCTGCGGATTAAGAGTCTCGTGTGTCCCCGGACGCAGTATCGTAGGGTGGGCAAAGCGAAGCGTGCCCACCGCTTTTGTTTCGGTGTTGGATCGATGGTGGGCACGGCGCAAATGCGCCTTTGCCCACCCTACGATTTTGAGCTAGCGGATGGAGACCCCTCATCTACAAGGGGCACGCACCGCCTGCGCAGCTGGATGTCAGCTACTCGTGCCGGTGACCGTGCTTCCGCGCCTTCACGTGCTTGCCCTCGCCGGTCGGAATCATCACCACGCGGCCGTAGCGCACGCCGCGTTCGGCGATGATGTGGTCGGCGAAATGCTTGACCTCGGAGGCCGCGCCGCGCAGCGCCGTCATCTCCATGCAATTGTTGTCGTCGAGATGAACGTGCAGGGTCGCCAGTGCGAGGTCGTGATGGCCGTGGAATTCCTGCACTAGCCGTTTCGAGAGATCGCGCGCGGCGTGGTCGTAGACATAGACGAGGCCGGCGACGCAGCGACCGGTCTGCGCGGTGTCCTCGGTGCTCTGTTGCAGGCCGGCGCGGGCGAGATCGCGGATGATCTCGCTGCGGTTCTGGTAGCCGCGTGCTTCCGCCGCCGCGTCGATCTCCGCCAGCAGATCATCCTCGATCGTGATCGTAATTCGCTGCATCAGATGCTCTCCGTGCGTGCCGCGGCAAGACGCTGGCTCGTTCGTGTGTAGCCCGGATGGAGCGAAGCGCAATCCGGGATAATCTCTATGCAGACAGAACCCGGATTTTCGCTTCGCTCCATCCAGGCTACGCACACCTTACCTCGCTCCGCGAACGAAGCGAGGGGGGCGCCAGCCTCACAGCCGCGTCGCGCGCAAGCGCAGCGCGTTCCCGACCACGCTCACCGAGGACAGCGCCATCGCCGCCGCGGCGATGATCGGTGACAGCAGCAAGCCGAAGGCCGGATAGAGGATGCCGGCCGCGATCGGGATACCGGCAGCGTTGTAGATGAAGGCGAAGAACAGGTTCTGGCGGATGTTGCTCATCGTCGCCTGCGAGAGTCTTCGCGCCCGCACGATGCCGACGAGATCGCCCTTGAGCAGGGTCACGCCGGCGCTCTCCATCGCCACATCGGTGCCAGTGCCCATGGCGATGCCGACTTCGGCCGCCGCCAGCGCCGGCGCGTCGTTGACGCCGTCGCCGGCCATCGCGACGCTGCGGCCGGCCTTTTGCAGCTTGGTCACCACCGCGCTCTTCTGGTCCGGCAACACTTCGGCCTCGACCTCGGCGATGCCGAGCCGGCGCGCCACCGCTTGCGCCGTCGTGCGGTTGTCGCCGGTCAGCATGATGACTTTGATGCCTTCAGCGGCGAGTGCCTTCAGCGCCTCCGGGGTCGAAGCCTTGACCGGATCGGCGATCGCGAACAGGCCGGCAAGCCGGCCGTCCAGGGCCATGTTGATCACGGTCGCACCGTCGCCGCGCAGCCGTTCTGCCTCCGCATCGAGCACCTTGGTGTCGATGCCGATCGACGTCAGATATCTGGCATTGCCGAGCACGACGGTCTTGCCGTCGACCTTGCCGGTCGCGCCCTTGCCGGTCGGCGAGTCAAAATGCTCGACTTGGCTAAGAGTGAGCTGCTTCTCTTTTGCCGCGCGCACGATCGCGTCGGCCAGGGGATGCTCGCTGGCACGCTCGACGCTGGCGGCGAGGCGAAGGACGTCATCCTCGGCAAAGCCGGCAGCCGGTACGATCGCCACCACCTTGGGCTTGCCCTCGGTCAGCGTGCCGGTCTTGTCGACCACCAGCGTGTCGATCTTCTCCATCCGCTCCAGCGCCTCGGCATTCTTGATCAGCACGCCTGCTTGCGCGCCGCGACCGACGCCGACCATGATCGACATCGGGGTCGCAAGTCCGAGTGCACAGGGGCAGGCGATGATCAGCACGCTCACCGCAGCGACCAAGCCGAAAGCGAGCCGCGGCTCCGGCCCGAACCACGACCAGGCCGCAAAGGCGGCGATGGCGACGACGATCACGGCCGGCACGAACCAGCCGGCGACCTGATCGGCCAGCCGCTGGATCGGCGCGCGCGAGCGCTGCGCGTCGGCGACCATCTGCACGATCTGCGACAGCAGCGTCTCGCGTCCCACCTTGTCGGCGCGCATGATGAAGCTGCCGGACTGGTTGAGCGTGCCGGCGATCACCTTGGCTCCGCTCTCCTTGGTGACCGGCATGGATTCGCCCGTGACCAGCGATTCATCGAGCGAGGAGCGTCCTTCGAGGATCACGCCGTCGACCGGCACCTTCTCGCCGGGACGAACGCGCAAGCGGTCGCCGGCATGCAGCGTATCGATCTCGACTTCATGCTCGCTGCCATCGGCATCGACGCGGCGCGCGGTCTTCGGCGCGAGCTGGAGCAGCGCCTTGATCGCGCCCGAGGTCGCATCGCGGGCGCGCAGCTCCAGCACCTGACCGAGCAGAACCAGCACGGTGATCACGGCAGCCGCCTCGAAATAGACGGCGACCGCACCCTCATGGCCACGGAAGGTGGCAGGGAACATCTGCGGCGCGACGGTGCCGATGATGCTGTAGACATAGGCGACGCCCGTGCCCATCGCGATCAGCGTGAACATGTTGAGGTTGCGCGTCAGCAGCGACTGCCAGCCGCGGACGAAGAACGGCCAGCCGGCCCACAGCACCACGGGCGTGGCGAAGACGAGCTGGATCCAGTTCGACAATGTCTGGTCCATCCAGTTGTGCGGGCCCGCGAGGTGGCCGCCCATCTCCAGCACCACGGCTGGCAGCGCCAGCGCGCCGCCGATCCAGAACCGCCGGGTCATGTCGGCAAGCTCCGGATTGGGCCCGGTCTCGAGGCTCGCGACTTCCGGCTCCAGCGCCATGCCGCAGATCGGGCAGGTGCCGGGGCCGACCTGGCGGATCTCGGGGTGCATCGGGCAGGTGTAGATCGTGCCCGCGGGCATCTCGGGCTCGGGTGCCTTGTCCTTGGCGAGATACTTGGCAGGGTCGGCGGCGAATTTGGTGCGGCAGCCGGCCGAGCAGAAATGGAAGGTCTCGCCGTGATGTGTGAGGTGGTGCTTCGACGTCGCGGGATCGACCGTCATGCCGCAGACGGGATCGAGAACCTTGGTCGCGGCATCACCTTGCTCATGCGCGTGATGATGGGCGTGGCCGGCGTGATCGCCGTGTCCGCCGCAGCAGGAGGACGCCGGCTCGGGCGCTGCGGGTTTGGCCTTGGCGGAACAACCGCACCCCGAATGTCCATCCGTGGCGTCGTGATGATGCTTGTGTTCGCTGCTGTTCATTTCCATGCTCCGGCCTTGCAACCTATACCCGGTAGGGGTATATAGACCCCATGCGCAAGGACATCAAGGCATCTGTCGGAAAACGTCTCGGCCGGATCGAGGGCCAGGTTCGCGGCCTCTCGAAAATGGTAGAGGAAGACCGCTACTGCATCGACATCGTCACGCAGATCTCGGCGGTGCGCGCCGCGCTGCGCCGGGTCGAGGAGGAGATCCTGAAGGATCACGTCGCCCATTGCGTCGAGCACGCCATCGCCAGCGGCGACAAGGCCGATCAGCGCGAGAAGCTCGCGGAGCTGATGGCAGTGATCGGACGGGCGGAGCGGTAATTCTCGTCATTGCGAGCGCAGCGAAGCAATCCAGACTGTCTCTGGTCCGCCATCGGCCGGTGCCAAACTCGCAATGACGGGAAAGAGAAACGCCACATCCCCCTCATCGTCGTCCCGGCGAAGGCCGGGACCCATAACCTCAGGGAGGGGTTTGGCGAAGACTCGTCATTCGGTGCTCTCACCGCACGCAATCGATAGATCACGCGGTATGGGTCCCGGCCTTCGCCGGGACGACAGTGGAGCTACGCCGCCCTCTCTCTTGCCCGGCCCCGCCGCCGCGGGCGGTACATCGCCAGCCTCTTCAGCAGCGGGAAATGCCCGGCCATCTCGGCAGGTTGCTTGCTCACTTCCTCAGCCGAAATCTCAGCCGGCGTCTCTTCGTCAATCGCTTCAGGAACGAGCGGCGGCGCACGGAGCGTTTCTGGAAACACACTGAATGTGCCCGCCACCTCCTCGAGCGGCTTCTGCTTGTCGGCCCAGTGCAAGGCGGTGTAGTCGAAGCCGTGCACGATGGTGGGTTTGACGACTTCGAAATAGGGCGAGATGTCGAAGTCGCGGGGCATGTAGAGCGAGGAATCGCGGATGTGCAGGATCTCGCGGCGCGCAGCGCGGCTGCCGGCCTTGGTGATCTTCGGCAGGATCGGGTAGCGCACTGCGTCGAACGCCTGCGCGATCAGCGCCGAGCAAATGATCTTGGTCGGATCGCCCGATCCCAGCGCGATCATGCGCCGCCGCCAGCGCTGTGGCACCGGCAGCGGGAACAGGAAGCGCATGAGGTCGACGATGTTCTTGGTGTCGTAGCCGAAGCCGATGCGGTTGATCGCATAGCGGCAGACGGTGGTGCGGTCCTCATGGGACAGTCCGACCGGGCGGCAAACGCGGGTGTGATAGGGGAAATATTTCGACAAAGGCGCAGAGGTGACGCCCTCGCCGATATTGGCCTCGATCAGCACATGCGGTTCGCCGTCCGCCTCTTCCGCGCCCTCGATCGGACCGACATAGAGCGCAGCATGCGACCAGGTCGACTGCGTCAGATATTTGATGATGCCGGAGATGCGGTTGTTGCCCTCGACCAGCAGCACGTCGCCGGGCTCGATGACGCCGCGCAGGTGCTCCGGGTCGCTCGGCGTGAACGGCTCGTAGCCCGGCACCTCCTTCGAGAGGTACGCGGCAATCAGCTTGCCGACTGAGTCCAGGACCGTCCCCATTTCGAACTCCCCCCACGGCCTTTTCCGGCCGTCTTTTTCCCTTCTCTATCATGGTCGAAACGTGTTGCAATTCGGTTCATCACTCTGTGAGATCAAGCACGATTGATTCACCATGATGGTTGCTGTGCAACATCAGATACGGCAAGGTTCGCGGGCTGTTCCCGTTCGCCGCAAGTCCCCGGAAACCATGACATGACAATCACGCGTCGCGGTTTCCTTTCGGCGTCCGCGGCCCTTGCCGCGATGCCGGTGCTGCGCGCAACTGCCGCGCCCCTGCCGCGGGAGGCTGACATCGTCGTGATCGGCGCGGGGGCTGCGGGAATTGCCGCAGCGCGGCGCATCATGGCCGCCAACCGCAAGGTTGTGGTGGTGGAAGCGGCGGCCCAGATCGGCGGCCGTTGCATCACGGACAGCACGACTTTCGGCGCGCCGTTCGACCGCGGCGCGCGCTGGATGCACAATCCCGAGACCAATCCGATGATCCGGCTGGCGCGCGGCGCCGGGCTCGACGTGTTGCCGGCGCCATCGGGCCAGAAAATGCGCATCGGCCGCCGCAACGCACGCGCCGGCGAGACCGAGGAGTTCCTGGCTGCGCTGGTCCGCGCCAATCGCGCCATCGACGACGCCGCGCGCGGCAAGCTGGATACCTCCTGCGCCTCCGTGCTGCCAAAGGATCTCGGCGACTGGGCCGGCGCGGCCGAGTTCATGCTGGGCGCGGGCTTCGCCGGCAAGGATCTGAAGGAGCTTTCGGCGATCGACAAGACCCGCGCGCAGGACCGCAATGGCGCGATCGCCTGCCGCCAAGGTCTGGGGACGCTGATCGCGAAACTCGGCGAGCAGGCGCCGGTGGCGCTCTCGACGCCGGCGAGCCGGATCGTCTGGAGCAATCGCGACGTCGGCGTGGAGACTCCGAGCGGCAAGATCGCCGCCCGCGCCGCCATCATCACGGTCTCGACCAACGTGCTGACCTCTGGCGCGATCAAGTTCGCACCCGACATTCCGAAGCGCACGTTAGACGCGGCATCGAAGCTCACCCTCGGCAGCTATGATCATATCGTGCTGCAATTGCCGGGCAATCCGCTCGGGTTGTCGCGCGACGACATCCTGATCGAGCAAAGCAACTCGACGCGCACGGCCCGCATGTTCGCCAATATCGGCGGCTCCTCGCTGTGCTCGATCGACGTCGGCGGCTCGTTCGGCCGCGATCTCTCCGAACAGGGCGAGAAGGCGATGACGGCCTTCGCGAAGGAGTGGATCACCAAACTGTTCGGCAGCGAGGCTGCGGCCGCCGTGCAGAAGACCAGCGCGACGCGCTGGAATGCCTCGCCCTATGTCATGGGCGCGATGTCGGCGGCCTCGCCCGGCGGCCAGCTCTCGCGAAAGGTTTTGGCGGAGCCGATCGGCAACATGTTCCTCGCCGGCGAAGCCACCCACGACACGCTGTGGGGCACGGTCGACGGCGCCTGGGAAAGCGGCGAACGCGCCGCGGAGGCCGCGCTGCGCAAGATCGGCGCGCTCAAGGACGAGCCGGCGGACGTGCCGACGCAGTCGACGAAGAAGCGCAGGGCGCCGCGGCAGTAGGGCAACTGAGCGGTAACAAACTCCGCCGTCGTCCCGGCGAAGGCCGGGACCCATAACCACAAAACGTGGGTTGGCGAAGACTCGTAGTTCGGTACCTCTATCCGTCGCTGCCGATAGATCACGCGGTATGGATCCCGGCCTTCGCCGGGACGACTCGTGGAGAGAGTCAGCGCAACACGCCATCCAACGCCGGCAGCCCAAAAATCACCGCCAGCGCGATCAGCGCGTAGCAAATGCCGCGGAACACCTTCTCGCTGGCGCGGCCGAACAGGGAGGCGCCGAACGCGACGCCCATCGCATAGACCGGGCCGACGATCAGCGAAAGCACGAGCGACTCGCACGAGATCAGGCCCGTGGTCGCGTAACTGACCATCGAGAAGAAAGCCGACGCGCCGAAGAACAGCACGATGTTGGCGCGCGCGACGATCGGGGCGATGGGGCGCCCGAGCCAATAGCCGACGATCGGCGGGCCGCCGGTCTGCGCGAGGCCGCTACAGAAGCCGGATAGGCCGCCGATGCCGACCGAGAGCCAGGCGTGGTCCTTGCCGCGATAGCGCCAGCCCGACAGCAGCAGGAGCAGCAGCGCGGCGACGAAGCAGGAGATGATCCAGCGCGTGGTGACGGGCTCGAGCACGCTGAGGAAATAGGTGCCAAGGGGCACGCCGATCAGCGCGCCCAGCACGATCACGGCAGTGGCCTTGCGGTCCGCCTTGCGCCAGGCGTCGGGCAGGAGCGGCGCGGCCGCGGCGAAATCGATCACGAGCAGCAAGGCGGCAACGAGCCGCGGCGCAGCTATGCTGCTCGCCAGCGGCATGAAGATCAGTGCCGCGCCGAAGCCGGAGAAGCCGCGGGCTGTGCCCGAAATGAAAGCGACGGCGCAGAGCGCCATCGCAATGGTGAGGCTGACGTCCTTCGGGAAGAAGTCGGCGGGACTCATCCGCGCAAGGTGCCACCGGTCTTCTTCGTCACCTCGGCCACGACCTTCGCGGCGACGGCCTCGATCTCCTGGTCGGTCAGCGTCTTCTCGCGCGGCTGGATCGTCACCGCGATCGCGATCGACTTCTTGCCGTCGTCGATGCCCTTACCCTCGTAGACGTCGAAGACGTTGACGCCGGTGATCAGCTTCTTGTCGACGCCTTGCGCGGCGCGCACGATGTCGCCGGCCTTGACGGTACGATCGACGATGAAGGCGAAGTCGCGCGAGACCGGCTGGAAAGCCGACAGCTCGATCACAGGCTTGGCGCGGGTCGGCTTCTTCTTCGCCTCGGGGATGCGGTCGAGGATCACCTCGAACACCATCAAGGGGCCGTCGGCGCCAAGCGCCTCGAGCGCGCGCGGGTGCATCTCGCCGAAATAGCCGAGCACGTTCTGCGGGCCGATCTGGATCGTGCCCGAGCGTCCCGGATGCAGCCAGCCGGGACCACCGGCGACGATCTGAAGCGCCTGCATCGGCGTGCCGGCAGCGGCGAGCACCGCCAGCGCGTCCGCCTTGGCATCGAACACGTCGGCCTGCGCCGAACCGGACCAGTGCCGGCCGAGACCTTCCGAGCACGCAAAGCCGCGGCGCACGCCGCTCGCCGCCATGAATTGATCCTGCGGGCGGTCACCCCTGAACAGCTGCCCGACCTCGAACAGCGCGACATCGCCGAAACCACGATCGGCATTGGCCTGCGCCGCGGCGATCAGGCCCGCCAGCAGGGTCGGGCGCATGTCGGAGAGATCCGACGCGATCGGATTGGCGACTTCGAGCTCGCGCTGGCCGCCGCCGAACAAATTTGCCGCAGGTTTTGCGATGAACGACCACGTCACGGCCTCGACCATGCCGCGGCTCGCCAGCGCGCGCCGCGCGCGGCGGGTGCGCAGCTGGAGCGGGGTCAGCACCGGCTTGCGCGCGTCCTCGCCGCGCTCGAACGGCGTTTCCGGCACCTTGTCCACGCCGAAGATGCGGACGATCTCCTCGACGATGTCGGCCTTGCCGTGCACGTCGGTGCGCCAGGAGGGGACTGCGACCTTCACCACCGGGCCCGGCCCGCCATCATGAAACCGAGATGGGTCAGGATACGCTTCATCTCCGGCTGCGGCACTTCGATGCCGGACAGACGCTTGACCTCGGTGACTGGGAAATCGATCACGCGGTCGTCGCCGAAGGCCTTGCCGACCACCACGGTCTCCGACGGAGCGCCGCCGCACATCTCCATCACCAGCTTGGTCGCGAGCTCGAGCCCCGGCACCATGAAGGCCGGATCGACGCCGCGCTCGAAGCGGTAGCGCGCATCCGAATTGATGCCGAGCTTGCGGCCGGTCTGGGCGATGTTGATCTCGTTCCACAGCGCCGATTCGATCAGCACGTCGGTGGTGTTCTCGTCGCAGCCGGAAGCTTCGCCACCCATGATGCCGGCGAGCGATTCGACGCCGTGCTCGTCCGCGATCACGCAGATCGCCGGATCGAGATTGTAGGTGCGGCCGTCGAGTGCGAGCAGCGTCTCGCCCTCGCGGGCGCGGCGCACGACGAGATTGCCCTTCACCTTCTTGGCGTCGAACACATGCAGCGGCCGCGCGCGATCGAAGGTCATGAAATTGGTGATGTCGACCAGCGCGTTGATCGGGCGCAGCCCGATTGCGGTCAGCCGCTTCTGCAGCCATTCCGGCGACGGCCCGTTCTTGACGCCGCGCACGAGGCGCAGCGCGAAGCCCGGGCACAGCGTGGAATCCTCGACCGAGACGTTCACGGGGCAGGGGAATTCACCCTTGATCGGCTTGATCGTGGGGTCCTTGAACTTGCCCATGTCGGCGGCGGCAAGATCGCGCGCGATGCCGTGCACGCCGGTGCAGTCCTGCCGGTTCGGCGTCAGATTGATCTCGACCACGGGATCGCCAAGCGCGGCCCATTCGGCGTAGCCGGCGCCGATCGGGGCGTCCGCGGGCAATTCCATGATGCCATCATGGTCGTTGGAGATCTGCAGCTCGGCCGCCGAGCACAGCATGCCGCGGCTCTCGACGCCGCGGATGGTGCCGACACCGAGCGTGATGTCCTTGCCGGGAATGTAGGTGCCGGGCGGCGAGAACACGCTGACGAGCCCGGCCCGCGCATTCGGCGCGCCGCACACGACCTGCACCGGCGCGCCACCGTCACCGGTGTCGACCATGCAGACCCGCAGACGGTCCGCATTCGGATGCTGCTCGGCCGAGATCACCTTCGCAATGGTGAAGGGCTTGAGCGCCTTCGCCTTGTCCTCGATGTTCTCGACCTCGAGCCCGATCATGGTGAGCTTATCGGCGAGCTTGTCGAGCGGCTCGTCGGTCTCGAGATGATCTTTCAGCCAGGAGAGAGTGAATTTCATGGCTGCTTTTTCTCCACGGAGACGGTCTGCTCCCTCTCCCGCTTGCGGGGGAGGGTTGGGGTGGGGGCTCTCTCCGCGACGGTGGTCGCGATTGTTTCGAGAACGCCGCCACGATTGGTCATGACATCGAGATTGCTGAAGCGAAGCACTTTGAAGCCCTTGGCTTCGATCAGAGCTGAGCGACGCGCATCGGCGCGCTTGCCTTTGTCCGAGAAGTGTTGGCCGCCGTCGAGCTCGATGACGAGCTTCGCTGAATGGCAAATGAAATCGGCGATATAGTTCTCGATCGGCACTTGGCAGCGAAAGCTGGCGCCATTTAGCCGGTTGCCGCGCAGCTCCGACCAGAGGATTCGCTCTGCATCGGTTGAGTTGCGCCTGAGCGCGCGCGCATTGGCGCGCAGTCTGGGTGACACTTTCCAGTCCGGATGCTTGGGATCAACCATCGGCAGCCCCATTGCGGAGAAACCCTCACCCCAACCCTCCCCCGCAAGCGGGGGAGGGAGTTCGACCTGTCGAGCAGACACAGAATCCGTACCCATGAGACAAAGGCTACGCGCACGCTCCATCCGTTCCCTCCCCCGCTTGCGGGGGAGGGTCAGGGAGAGGGTTCTCTCCACGGAGGGAACGGAGAGAGTCTTCCTGTGTCCGAGCGTCGCCATCACGTGCTCAATCCTCCCGCCAGCGTCGGCACCTCCAGCGGCTTGAAGCCGTAATGGGATAGCCAGCGGACGTCGCTGTCGAACAGCTGGCGCAGATCGGCGATGCCGTATTTCAGCATGGCGATGCGGTCGATGCCCATGCCCCAGGCAAAGCCCTGGTACTCGTCGGGATCGATGCCGCAGGCGCGCAGCACGTTCGGATGCACCATGCCGCAGCCGAGAATCTCGAGCCAGTCCTCGCCCTCGCCGAAGCGGATCTCGCCCTTGTCGCGGCGGCACTGGATGTCGACTTCCAGCGACGGCTCGGTGAACGGGAAGAACGAGGGGCGGAAGCGCATGTTGATGTGATCGACCTCGAAGAACGCCTTGCAGAACTCGTGCAGGATCCATTTGAGGTGGCCGAGATGCGAGGTCTTGTCGATGACGAGGCCTTCGACCTGGTGGAATTGCGGCGTGTGGGTCGCGTCCGAATCGATGCGGTAGGTGCGGCCCGGGCAGATCACGCGGATCGGCGGCTTCTGGCTCAGCATGGTGCGTACCTGCACCGGCGAGGTGTGGGTCCGCAGCAGCATGCGCGAGCCGTCCTCCTTCGGATGGAAGAAGAAGGTGTCGTGCATCTCGCGCGCGGGATGGCCTTCCGGGAAGTTCAGCTTGGTGAAGTTGTAGTCGTCGGTCTCGATGTCGGGGCCTTCGGCGACCGAGAAGCCCATGTCGGCGAAGATCGTGGTCAGCTCGTCCCAAACCTGGCTCAGCGGATGGATGCGGCCGGCTTCAGCCGCCGCATCGCGCGGCGGCAGGGTGACGTCGATGGTCTCGGCAGCAAGCCGCGCATCGAGCGCCGCCGACTTCAAGACGTCGCGCCGCGACGCGAGCGCTTGGCTGACCTCGTCCTTGGCCTGGTTGATCGCGGCGCCCTGCGTCTTGCGCTCGTCCGGCGACATCTTGCCGAGCGTGGCGAGCAGCGCGGAGATCGAGCCCTTTTTGCCGAGGGCTGCGACGCGCACGGCCTCTAACGCCGCCTCGTCGGCGGCGGCGGCGATGTTGGCGGTGATCTGGGCTTGGAGCTGAGCAAGATCGGTCATGGCAATCCCTTTTGGCCAGGATGCTGAGCCGATGATCCTAGCCCGTCACACCCGGCACTCTGCCGGGCATCCACGTCGGAGAAGAGTGTTGGCGCGACAGGTGACGGCCGGGGCAATAAAGCGCGAGACGCGCCCCTACCCGGGCTATCACAAGCTGAATGCTGCGCAGAGCACAGTGGAAGACGGCTTACGCCGCCAGCGCAGCTTTTGCCTTCTCGGCGATCGCCTGGAACGCGGCGGGCTCGCGGATCGCGAGATCCGACAGCACCTTGCGGTCCACGGTGATGCCCGACTTGGCAAGGCCGTCGATAAATCGGCTGTAGGTCAGGCCGAACGGACGCACCGCGGCGTTGAGACGCTGGATCCAGAGCGCGCGGAAGGTGCGCTTGCGGCGCTTGCGGTCGCGGAAGGCGTATTGCTGGGCCTTCTCCACGGCCGGCTTGGCGGCGCGGATGGTGTTCTTGCGGCGGCCATAAAAACCCTTGGCGGCCTTGTAGACTTTCTTGTGCTTGGCGTGGGCGGTCACACCGCGTTTGACGCGAGACATGACAGAAATCCTTCAGAGATGACTTTGGTTTCGGGTCGCCGCGCGTAAGCGGGGCGAGGTGGCAGTGATCGTGGACGCGATCAGGCGTTCGGCAAGAAGTACTTCTTGACGTTGTCGCCGTCGGTCTTGAACAGCACGCGGGTGCCGCGGAGCTGACGGATCTGCTTCTTCGTCCGCTTGATCATGCCGTGACGCTTGCCGCGCTGGGCGTGCATCACTTTGCCGGTGGCAGTCACCTTGAAGCGCTTTTTGGCGCCCGATTTGGTCTTCAGCTTGGGCATTTGGCTCTCCTATGGCCACAACAGAAATCCGCCCGTGAAGGCGGTTGGCCGTCTAAAATGCTCGTTAGAGCGTTGATTGTGCTCAGGTTTTGCGAACAAGCGCGAAACCCGCACGGAACACCGCCACGGCAGCCCTTAATCAGCCGGGCGATGAAGGCTGGGCTTATGACAGAGCGGGAGCCAAATGGCAACGATGAACCGCCGGAACCTGCCCGCCGACTATTTGGGGTTGCCACCCCCAATATCCACGCCTTCATGTCCGGAGCAGGACCAAAATGGCCGATTTTCCGCAATCGATTTCCACCTTTGCCCGCCCGCGCCGCCTGGCGCTGCTCGCCGTGCTTGCCGCCGCCATGATGCCTTCGACTGCCGATGCCCGCGCCGGCGGCTATGACGGCATCTGGAACGTCACCTTCGCCACCACGAGGGGCAATTGCAGCTCCGGCTACAGCGTTCCCTTCACCGTCACCGGCAGCCGGGTGTCGTCTGCGGGCGGCGGGCGGGTGTCCGGCAAGGTCAATCGCGGGGGCACTGTGGCAGTCCAGGTCTCGGTCGGCGCCTCCCACGCCAGCGGCGGCGGCCGGCTCGCCGGCTTGAGCGGCGCCGGCTCCTGGAACGGCATTATCTCCGGCGACCAGTGCAGCGGCACGTGGCAGGCGACGAGGACGTAGCTGTCGCCAAGCGCTCGGTGCGCCCCCTCCCCCGCCTGCGGGGGAGGGTTGGGGAGAGGGTGTTTCCGCAAGCGAGAACCCCCAAGACGCGAAAGCCCTCACCCGCGCCTTCGGCGCGACCTCTCCCGCAAGCGGGGGAGGTTGCAGCAGCGCTCGCGGCTTGCCCCTCGACCAAAACAAAACGGCCCGCCGGAGATCCGGACGGGCCGTTGAACTCTCAGTCCTAACAAGCCGGCGTTAACGCGGCGCCAGCACCATGACGACCTGGCGACCCTCGAACCTTGCGTCCTGCTCGACCTTCGCGAGTTCGGCGACGTCGGTCTTGATCTTGTCCAGAAGCTTGGTGCCGATCTCCTGGTGCGCCATTTCGCGACCACGATAGCGCAGCGTAATCTTGACCTTGTCGCCCTCTTCGAAGAACCGCTGCATCGCGCGCATCTTCACGTCGTAATCGTGATCGTCGATCATCGGGCGGAGCTTGATCTCCTTGATCTCGACGGTCTTCTGCCGCTTGCGGGCTTCGGCGGCTTTCTTCTGAGCGGAATACTTGTACTTCCCGTAGTCCATGATCTTGCAGACGGGAGGGCTGGTATTCGGCGAAATCTCGACCAGATCCATGCCCGCGTCCTGGGCCATGCGGATGGCGACGACGGTCTCGACCGTGCCTTTGTTGTCACCGGTCTGATCGATCAGCTGGATCTGTGCATTGCGGATATCATCATTGATGCGGGGCCCGTCTTTGCTGGCAGCGGGCGGAGCTTTATTAGGACGGCGAATGGGTGGTTCTCCAAAGTTGTGAAGGAAGCGGCCATTTTGAAGGAAGATGCGTTTGCCGGCAAGCAAGTCGCTCGTGCGAGACGCGAAAAACCCTCAAATGCGAGGCATTTTGGTCACGCCCGTTGGCACGCAGACGACATAGACACCTTGCTTCTGTTCCGCAAGCGTTCCAAAGGGCCATTGCCGACACCGAATTGAGCTGCAGGGCGCGACCAAACAGCTCAAACCGCACAGCCAGAGTAAACGTTCCATGACCGATGCAATTCCCGATACCGTGCTCGACTTCATCGCTGTGGGCGAAGGCGCCACGGCGCGCAGGATCGCGGTGCGCCGCCGTGCCGGAAAGGGGCCCGGGCTGGTCTGGCTCGGCGGATTCAAATCGGACATGCAGGGCGGCAAAGCACTGGCGCTGGATGCGTGGGCCAGGGAGCACGGCCGCGCCGTGGTCCGGTTCGACTATTCCGGTCACGGCGAATCCGGCGGCGAGTTCGCCGATGGAACCATCGGGCGCTGGCTGGAGGAGAGCGTCGCGGTGTTCGAGCGCTTCTGCGACGGCCCGCAAATCCTGATCGGCTCCTCCATGGGCGGCTGGATGGCGCTGCTGCTCGCGCGCGAGATCAAGAAGCGCCAAGAGAAACAGCAAGCCAAGGCCTCGCTGGCCGGTCTCGTCCTGATCGCGCCGGCGCCCGACTTCACCGAGGAGCTGATGTGGAAGCATTTCTCGCCCGCGGTGAAGAAGGACATCGAGACCAAGGGCGTCTGGATGCGGCCGTCGGACTATGGCGACGGCTCGCCCTATCCGATCACGCGAAACCTGATCGAGGAGGGGCGCAATCACCTCGTGCTCGGCAGCGCCATCGATCTCGGCTGCCCCGTCCGCATCCTGCAAGGGGCGAAAGATCCCGACGTGCCGTGGCAGCACGCCTTCGCGCTGACGCATCGTTTGCCGGCCGACGACGTCGTGCTGACCATGATCCAGGACGGCGATCACCGCCTCTCCCGCCCGCAGGACATCGCGCGCATTCTTGCGGCGGTCGCGGAGATCGAGTGAAGTGTCTCTAAACACTCGATGTCATCGTCCACGAAAGCGGACGATCCAGTATTCCACCAGCGGTCGTTATTGAGCCGATGGGCCACGGCGTACTGGATGCCCGCCTTCGCGGGCATGACAGAAATTGGGAGCAACGCCAATGACCACCACCACCATGCTGCGCGCCTTCTGCGCTGCGGTCGAGCAGCGCAACGGCCGCGCCTTTGCTGAGCTGTTCACCGAGGACGGCGTCTATCACGACGTGTTCTACGGCGCGTTCGCCGGCCGCGCGAAGATCGCCGCGATGATCGACGATTGGTTCTATCGCACGGCGACCGATTTCCGCTGGGACATGCATGATCCCGTCACCGACGGCACCACGCTCTATGCGCGCTACACCTTCAGCTATCGCTCGACCCTGCCGGAAGCGAACGGCGCGCGGGCGATGTTCGAGGGCGTGGCGATCATGACGCTGACGGGCGGCAAGATCGCCAGCTATCACGAGGTCGCCAACACTGCGCCTGCGTTTGTCGACCTGAAATTTGCGCCGGAACGGATCGCGAAGATCGTCACCAAGCAGGGCGCCGAGCTGAAGGCGCGGCCGGAGATGCAGCGGCATTTGGCCTAGCTGTCATTCCGGGGCGCGCCCCTTGGCGCGAGCCCGGAATCCATTTCACCTCTTGGCCTGCGGCGCGATGGATTCCGGGTCTGCGCCTGACGGCGCATCCCGGAATGACGAGTGGAGAGAGGCGCGCGCCCCTACCGTTTCGATGGATTCACCATCGGCTTGCGCTGCGCCAGCGCGGCGACCGTGGCGGTGCCGATGGGCCCCTCTTCGTCATAGAGCCAGCATTCGCCGATCGCGACGCCGTCGGTGGCGTGATGGTTCACCACCTCGAAGCCGATCCAGTTCGTGACCGGCAGGCGATGCAGGTAGATCGTGACGTCGCTGTTGATGTAGCCGAGCCCCTTGTCGCCGGCGTTGGCGAACGGGCTAGCGAAATCGGCACCAACAGCGACATGGACGAACGGCGTCATCGGCACGCCCGCAACGAGCTCGCGCACCTCGCTCATCCAGAGCCGGCGCGGACCGAGCGAGCCCATATGGCCGACGATCGGCCGCGTCGTCCATTTGCCGTTCATGCCGAGCCTGGGATCGGTCGGCTTTGGAATGTCGGCCGGCTTCGGCACGTCCCAGTTCGGCGGCGACCAGACGTTACCTTCCGGATTCTGTGTCCGCCGCAACAGCTGGCACGAGGCGCGCGCCATGCTGACGCCGCCGGAGACGAACTCCGCCTCCACCACGCGGATGCGCAGGCCGTCGCGCACCAGCCGCGTCGTCACTTCGATCGGCTTGTCGATGGTCGGCAGCCGAAACATGTCGACGGTGAGTCGTGCCGGCACGAACTCGGGGCCGGAATAGCGCTCCTCGATGGCGAAGCCGAGCAGCCCGATGATGACGCGCCCGTGCAGCGATTTCGGATCCCACGGACCGTTGGCGACTTCCGTCGGATGGAAGGTGTCGCCGTCGCGGGTGAAGAAAGGCATATTTGTCATGACGCGCGAGATTGAAGAAACGCGCTGGGAAATCAAGATGGTACAGGGTGCCGAACGGCGCTCGCGCTCCGCGTCATTGCGAGGAGCTCTTGCGACAAAGCAATCCAGACTGCCTCTGCGGAAAGATTCTGGATTGCTTCGCTGCGCTCGCAATGACGGAGGATGTGGCACTGACGCTGGTTCAGATGTGAGTCGCGGATGAGGAAAATTTCAGGAAGCAGCGTGCCACTCCTTACGAACGCTCTCGTCAGACTCTCCATCCATCGCAGCGCTCTTCATCGCCGCAAACTCCTCCTCCGACATTAACTGCCCCAGCGCCCACGCCGCAGCTCCGCGCACCAGCGGGCTCGCATCCTGCAGCAATCGCCGCGCCTCCGCAGCCAGCGCCACCTCCCCGGAGTTGCCAATCGCGATCAGCACGTTCCGCACAAACCGGTCGCGGCCGATGCGCTTGATCGGCGACTTCGTGAACAGCGCGCGGAATGAAGCGTCGTCGAGCCGTGCCAGCTCAGCGAGACCGGGTGCGCGTAATTCGTCGCGCGCGGCGAGCTTGGCCTCGCGCCCCTCCTGCGCGAACTTGTTCCAGGGGCAAGCGGCAAGGCAATCATCGCAGCCATAGATGCGATTGCCGATGCTCTTGCGAAATTCGTGCGGGATCGGCCCCTTGTTTTCGATGGTGAGATACGAGATGCAGCGCCGTGCATCGAGCTTGTAGGGCGCGGGGAACGCCGCGGTTGGGCAGATGTCGAGACAGGCGCGGCACGAGCCGCAATGGTCGATCTCCGCATCGTCGCGCGGCAGTTCCAGCGTGGTGTAGATTGCACCGAGGAACAGCCAGGAGCCGAACTCGCGCGAGACGAGATTGGTGTGCTTGCCCTGCCAGCCCAGATGCGCGGCTTGCGCCAAGGGTTTCTCCATCACGGCCGCAGTGTCGACGAACACCTTCACGTCCGATGGCGCGGTCGCCACCAGCCAGCGCGCCAGCGCCTTCAGCCGCTTCTTGATGAGGTCGTGATAGTCGTCGCCCTGCGCATAGACCGAGATCGCCGCACGCGTGCGCTGCTTCAGGATCGCAAGCGGATCCTGGTCGGGGCCGTAATTGACGCCGAGCATGATCACCGAGCGCACGTCCTGCCACAGCCCGCGCGGATCGACGCGGCGCTCGGGGCTTGCGGCCAGCCAGTCCATGTCGCCATGGCCGCCGGATGCGATGAATTCGAGGAAGTATTTTCCGGCGCTCTCGATCGTGCCCGGTGCGGTGATGCCGATGCAGTCGAAGCCGAGCGCGCGCGCTTCGCGCGCAAGCGCCGTCTTCAGTTCAGCCGGAGCGGAGCTCAGAAATCCAGGTCCACGTAAGTCCGCGACGCCGGCACGCCGGCCAGCCATTCGCTGAGCAGCGGACGGAACGACGGGCGGGATTTGACCCGCGCGTACCACGCCTTTGCTGCGTCGTCCTCGCTCCATGGCACGTCGCCCAGATAGTCGATCGCCGAGAGATGCGCCGCGGCGGCGAGATCCGCGTAGGTGAGCCGGTCGCCCGCGAGGAAGTTGCGCGTCTGCGCCAGCCAGCCGATATAGGCCAGATGATAGCGCACGTTGGCCTTGGCGGCGCGCATCACGTCGGCCGAAGGCGGGCCGCCGCCGTCCTCCTCGCTCATGAACCGCTTGTAGATGCGCTCGGTGACGAGAGGGTGCGAGACCTCCTCGAAGAATTTTTCGTTGAACCAGGCCATCAGCCGGCGCACCTCGACCCGCTCGCCGATCGTTTGCGGCATCAGGCGCTTGGGTCCCATCTCGGCGCCATGGGCCTCGTCGACATATTCGGCGATGATCGCCGCGCCCGGTATGGGCGGCTGCTCGTCGTCCACCAGAACCGGCGTCGTTCCCGCCGCATTGAGCAGCAGAAACGCCTCGCGCCGCTCCCAGCTGCGCTCTTCGACCAGCTTCAGGTCGAGCCCGTATTCGCCCGCGATCAGGCGGATGAAGCGCGAATGCGGGCAGAACGGATGATGAAACAGCGTAAACATGAAGCCTTTGACTATTTGATGGTGCTTAAGAATCCATCAATGTTTGTGCGGCGCCACACTAGTTCCTCAAAACCGCGAAGCAAGGGCGTGATGTCGCATTTTGCGATTGCGGCATGGGGGCGAATAGGCGAGAAGAGCCCCGCTTTTCCAGCCGAAATGGACCGTAAATATGTCAGATGCAATACGGGCAGTGATCCTCGGCATCATCGAGGGGGTGACCGAGTTCCTTCCCGTGTCCTCGACCGGCCACCTCTTGCTTGCCGAGCGCTTCTTCCACCTCGGTGAAGGAGCCTTCTGGGATTCGTTTACGGTTCTGATCCAGCTGGGTGCGATCCTCGCGATCGTCGGGCTCTACTTCAAGAAGCTGTGGGACGTCGCAATTGGCCTGTTCACGGGCGATGCCTATGCGCGCCGCTTCGTGATCGGCGTGCTGGTGGCGTTCCTGCCGGCCGTGATCGTCGGTCTCGTCGCCGGCAAGTACATCAAGAGCGTGCTGTTCAATCCGTGGGTCGTGTGCTTCACGCTGATCGTCGGCGGCGCCATCCTGCTCTGGGTCGACAGGCTCGAGCTCAAGCCGCGCGAGTATGATGCCACCAAGTTTCCGCTGTTGATGTATCTCTATATCGGCATCGCGCAGTGCGTGGCGATGATCCCCGGCGTGTCGCGTTCCGGCGCCAGCATCGTGGCCGCCATGCTGCTCGGTGCGGACAAGCGCGCCGCGGCGGAGTTTTCCTTCTTCCTCGCCATCCCCACCATGATCGGCGCGTTCGCCTACGATTTCTACAAGAACCGCTCCGAGATGACGATGGATCACATGAACATCGTCACGATCGGCTTCGTGGTGTCGTTCATCACCGCGATCATCGTGGTCAAGACGTTTTTGACCTACGTCACTCGGCACGGTTTCATGCTGTTCGCCTGGTGGCGCGTCATCGTCGGCACGCTCGGCCTGATCGCGCTGGCGCTGGGGCACTAAAGCGCCTGGCTGTAGCCCGGATGGAGCGCAAGCGTAATCCGGGATCGTGCCACAAGCGATGCCGGCCCCGGATTACGCTGCGCTCCATCCGGGCTACGCCCCTACCACGCTTTCAACGCAAAATAAGCTTTTGATCGGTAGTCAGTTTCCAACGCCGGGCGCGCGCCCGGCACAGGAGCTGAACCATGACCCTCGTCAGCGGCTGGGGGCGTTTTCCGGTCGTCGATAGCGATGTGCTGCGGCCGCGCTCGTTCGCGGCGGTCGGCGAGGCTGTCTCGGCCGGCACCGTCGCGCGCGGCAATGGCCGCGCCTATGGCGATGCCGCGATCGGCGCCGCCAGGACCGTCGCGATGACGGGGTTCGACCGGGTCAGGTGGTTCGATCCGGCGACCGGACGCATCCGCCTCGAGGCCGGCATGCTGCTGTCGGACCTGATCGAGACATTCGGCCCGCGCGGCTTCCTGCCCTTCGTCGTTCCCGGCACGCGCTTCGTGTCAATCGGCGGCGCGATTGCTGCCGACGTGCACGGCAAGAACCATCATTGCGAGGGCGGCTTCGGCCGCTATGTCGAGAGTATTTTGCTGCGCACCGGACAGGGCGAGGTGATCGAAGCCTCGCGCGAGCAGAACTCCGATGCGTTCTTTGCGACCGTCGGCGGCATGGGCCTGACCGGAATCATCCTCGAGGCGACGATGCGGTTGCGTCCAGCCGAAACGGGATGGATCCGCGAGCGGGTGATCTCCGCGTCCGACCTCGACGCCGCGATGCGCGCGCTCGATGCGAGCGATTCCGCGACCTATTCGGTGGCCTGGATCGATTGTGTCGCGCGCGGCAAGGATCTCGGCCGCGCGCTGATTTATCTCGGCGAGCACGCCGGCAAAGACGAGCTTGCGGCTGGCGCCGCTGCATTTCCTGTCGGCAAAGATCCCGGCCTCCGCGTGCCCGTCGATCTGCCCTCGATGACGCTGAACCGCACCAGCATCCGCGCCTTTAATGAGCTGTACTACCGCATGGGCGCGCGGCGCGCCGGCGGCAGCCAGGTGGTCTCGCTCTATCCGTATTTCTTTCCGCTCGACAGCCTCAAAGACTGGAATCGCATCTATGGCAAGCGCGGCTTCCTCCAGCATCAATGCGTGATCCCGGAGCAGGGGGCACGCGCGGTGCTCGGCGACATCCTCGAGCGCGTCGCGCGTCGCGGCGATGCCTCCTTCCTCGCCGTGCTCAAGAAGCTCGGGCAAGGCGACGGCATCCTGTCGTTTCCGCTGCCCGGCTACACGCTCGCGTTGGATTTCCCGCTGAAGCGCGACATCCTGAATTTCCTCGACGAGATCGATCGCCTGGTCGTCGCTGCCGGCGGCCGGCTGTATCTCGCCAAGGATGCGCGCCAGTCGCGCGCGACGTTCGCCGCCGGCTATCCGGCCTTGTCGCGCTTCAATGCGATCCGCAAATCGCTCGATCCCGCCGGGACCATCCGCTCGAAACTTTCACAACGCCTGTTTGATGAGGTCTAGGCCGTGACGTCACGCAAGTCAGTATTGGTGCTGGGTGGCTCCTCCGACATCGGCCGCGCCGCCGCGCGCGCCTTTGCCAAAGCGGGATACGACGTCGCCCTCGCAGGCCGCGACGTCGCCGTGCTGGAGCCTGACGCCGCCGATCTGCGCGCGCGCTACAACATCGAGGTCGGACTCCATAAATTCGATGTGCTCGACACTGCGTCGTTCGAGAGCTTTGTCGGCGGCCTGTCGGCGCTGCCTGACGTCGTTGTCTCGATCGTCGGTTTGCTCGGCGTGCAGGAGACCGCACAGAGCGATCTCGCCCACGCCACCATGATCATGCGCTCCAACTACGAAGGCCCCTCGCTGATCCTCGGCCTGTTCGCGGAAAAATTTCTGGCGCGCGGCAATGGCACGATCGTCGGCGTGTCGTCCGTTGCCGGCGATCGCGGCCGCGCCTCGAACTATGTCTACGGCTCGGCCAAGGCGGGCTTCTCCGCGTTCCTGTCGGGCTTACGCGCCCGCGCCAGCCGCGGTGGCGTGCACGTCGTCACCGTAAAACCCGGCTTCGTCCGCACCAAGATGACGGAAGGCATGAAGCTGATCGGCCCGCTCACAGTGGAGGCGCCGGTGGTCGGCGATGCGATCCTTCAGGCCGTCGAGAGGAAAGCCGACGTCGTCTATGTCAGCGGCAAATGGCGCCTGGTGATGCTGATCATCAAGACGCTGCCGGAAGCGATCTTCAAGAAGCTGAAGTTTTGACGCTGTCGCCGCACCGGCGGTGCGCTCCCTCCCCCGCTTGCGGGGGAGGGTCGGGGAGAGGGTGTCTCCACAGAGAGACTCCCAATGAGGAGAAAGCCCTCACCCGGATCCCTTCGGACCATGCTTCGCATCGCCGAGCGCGATCCGACCTCTCCCGCAAAGCAAGCGGGAGAGGTGAAAGAAAACCTCACGCGCTCTTGCGCTGGAACTGGCCTGCCGCGCGGAAACGCCAGAGATATTGCGGGGCAATGGTCTCGAGCGAATCGGCCGTGATGCCGAGCCCTTCCAGGGTCAGCCCCGCCGCCTTCGCCGCATCCGACACGACATTGTCGCGCTCGAGCATCGTGACCTGGTCCGGCGTCAGCTTCAGCGCGCCCGGCGCGAATTGCAGGAAGTTAGCCTTGAAGCGGGCGAGCCCGAACGGCAGCGGGATCAGCATCCGCTGGCGATTGGTGATTGCGAGGATGGCCTCGATGATCTGGCGCATGGTCAGCACGTCCGGCCCGCCGAGTTCGTAGGTCGCGCCCGCCTTGGCCTTGCCGTCGACGGCGTCGGCGATCGCGGTGGCGACGTCGCCGACATAGACCGGCTGTACCTTGGTCTCGCCGCCGATCAGCGGCAGCACCGGCGAGATCCGGGCCAGCGCGGCAAAGCGGTTGGTGAACTGGTCCTCGGGCCCGAACATCAGGGAGGGGCGGAAGATCGTCGCCGACGGCACAGCTGCCCTTACCGCCTCCTCCCCGGCCGCCTTGGCCTTGGCATAGCGCGAGGGCGATTTGGCGTCGGCGCCGATGGCGGAGACATGCACCAGGCTGGCGCCGGCGGCGGCCGCTGCCTTGGCGACGGTTTCGGCACCCTTGGCCTGGACGGCGTCAAAGGTCTGCTGGCCGCCCTCGGTGAGCACGCCCACGAGGTTGATCACGACGTGCGAATCACGCAGCGCCGCCTCGACCGAGGCCGGATAGCGCAGGTTCGCCTGCACGGTGTGGACCTGCCCGACCTTGCCGGAGGGCTGGAGGTATCCGGCGAGTTCCGGCCGCCGCACCGCGACCCGGATCCGGTAATCGCGCTTGCACAGGGCGCGGACGACATTCCGGCCTAAAAACCCCGATCCGCCGAAAACCGTGACGAGCGTGTCCAGATTCGATGCCATGGGGTCGGTTCCTGCAGGTGGGGTAACATGTTGTCAGGCTTGTATCGGGCCGGTTTGCGATGCGCAATCGGCATCCCGAAGCAGCCTTCACGCATGAATTGACAACGGCGTCACCGAACCGTAGTAACCGCCTCCGTGCCCCAAACGGCATGCCCAGGTGGTGGAATTGGTAGACGCGCTGGCTTCAGGTGCCAGTGGCTTAACGGCCGTGAAGGTTCGAGTCCTTTCCTGGGCACCATTTTTTCCTTTCGATGCCCCCTCGAAGCGTAATCCGGGCGGACGGTGGGTCATCTGGCCCGGTCCAATGTTGCGAAATTGGTCCAGGATCGTCGGATCCAGCCCTTTCCGCGGGGCGTCGCAGTCGCTATTTTTCTCGACGAGACCGCGAAGGTTGTGATTTCGTTGGCAAAAGGGCCGAAGGGTTCGGATCATGGCAACGCTCGACATCAGCCGTTTGACGCCCAAGGAGCGGCTCGATCTCATCGGGGAGCTTTGGGACAGCCTCTCCTCTGCTGACGTGCCGTTGACCCCGGCGCACGAAGCCGAACTCGACCGGCGGCTTGCGAGTTTCGAACAGGACCGCCGCGAAGCAATTCCTTGGGAGGATATTGACGCTGAGCTTGACCGCCGGTCGCGATAAGTGGCCAGGCTTCTCTTTACGCAAGCGGCTCGAGCCGACCTCGCCGACGCAGTCAACTGGTACGACACTCACGCTCCGCATGTTGTGCCGCAATTTCGCGACGCCTTGCGCTCCGCGCTGATCCGGATCGCGGAGAATCCCAAGCAGTTTCCGCCGGCCCTCAAAAACACACGCCGCGCGTTGCTACGCCGCTTCCCCTACATCCTCGTGTTTCGTGAGATGCACGACGCAGTCTACGTCGTTGCGGTGTTTCACACGAGTCGTGATCCCTTGATTTGGAAGCGACGCTCATAGCTCCGTTCTGCTCGATGACGCATCGAGGTTGCGCGCCAGCTGATCCTCCAGGAGGCCGGCATCATCGCGCTGATCGAGCGCAGCGTTCGCGGCATGCAGTGATTGGGGCTGGATGCGGCCTCGCGCGTCGAAGAAGCTAAGCTCCGCAGATCGCCATCTGCTTAGCCAAGCGTTCCGCGCCATCGGGCGCGATGCACAATTCCAGATTCCTCGCACTTTCCTCGGCTGCCTCCTTGGATCGTGCGAACATCTTCATTTCATACGAGGCGGGCGCGGAAGCGGCCCTTCATCTTGAAGCCGTCCCGCATATTGAGACCGAGAAGAACGATGTTGGTCGCGCCGGCAAGCAGCTCGAGCGCCTGCACCGCGTAGAACGTCGAGTCGAACTCGGCGGCCTTCGCCTTGGAAGCTAGAAACAGGGCAGCGGGAATGAGGATCAAGATGCCGTTGCCGGCGATGAACGGCATACGTTTGATCTTCGCGTCGATCAGGCTAGCACGGCGCTCCTTGGCGAGGAAGAACCCCGAGCCTCCCGTCACCGCCAGCGCCGGAACCAACAACAGGAAGCCCCAGGGGATGGCCGTTTTGACCATGGTCACGCTCGCATGTGACGCAAGCATCTCCGCGCGAGCCGTGGAAAGCCAGAAGGTCGCAACAGTCGTCAGTGCGACCGCGCCTGCTATCGGGTGGATGATCTTGGTCATCGGATCCTGCCGTTTTCGAAGCGAGCTACGCGACGCAGACGCCGGGCACGGCGACCTTCTGGAACAGGTGCGGCGAGGCGACAGCGGAGGAGGGATAGGCTGAGATCTTCGATCTGAACTCAGGGTGCGTGAACGCAGCCCGGAAGTGGGCGGTCGATTCCCAGACGGCATAGTTCAGATAGGTCGGGCTTTCGCCGATCGCGCGGTGAAGCTGGGTGGAGATGAAGCCCGGCTGCCGCTTCATGAAGGCGGCATCGTCCTGCCAGACCTGGAGGAAGCTCTGCTCGTCGGCCTTGTCGAGAGTGAAGACATTCACCAGGACGACAGGGCTGGCATCGATGCCGAGCTGACGGTCAATCGGAAAGGCGGGGTCCAGTGGGCGTAAGTGCGACATATGAAGCCTCCATGCGGTTGGTTGCATGATGTCATTATGGTACGATGCTATATACCAACTTGACATTATAATGTCAATACAGGCTTATGGTGACAGATGCTGAAATCCGAACGAACGCCGGCCGCCGATACTCTGACCAACCTCATGCTTGACTTGTTCCGGCTGAACAGCCTGCTCTTGACCGCAGGCGACCGTTTGGTGGCCCGCCTCGGGCTCACGAGCGCCCGCTGGCAAATCCTCGGCGCCATCGTGCACGCAGAGCGCCCCCAGCCAGTCGCATGGCTTGCCCGCGATCTGGGGGCCAACCGCCAGAACGTGCAGCGGATCGTCAACGATCTCCACGCCGAAGGGCTTGTGGCGTTCGAGGCCAACCCGCATCACCGGCGAGCCCAACTTGTCGTCCTGACCGACAAGGGACGGCGCGCCTTCGATGCCGCCATGGCTTTGCAGGCGCCGTGGGCCAACGGCCTCTCGGAAGGGCTCGCGGTCAAGGACCTGCAAGCCGTTCACCGTGTCGTTACGGCGCTGCGGAAGAAACTGGAGAGCAACGATGAGCCTGAAGAGCGAGCCTAATTGAGCGGTCGGGCGATGACTTATTGGGATCGCCGAATTATCGCCGCCGCAACGGGCTATCGGTAGGACAAATCAGCCCGCCCGCCCTCACACCACCCGCTTCCCCGCCCGCTCCGCCACCGCCTTCTGCACAAAATACATCGCGACCAGCGAGACGATCGAGGTCGCGACGACGATGTAGCCTAGGCGATCGAAATGGATCAGCGAGCCGTCCGCCTGCTGCGCGATGATGGCGGCGGCGAGCACCGAGCCGAGCCCGCCGGAGAGCTGCTGAAGCGAGGCGCTGACCGCGCTGAACGAGCCGCGCTGGCTCGGATCGGGGATCGCCGACATCAAGGCCTGCGACGGGATCATGCGTGAGAAGATGCCGACGAACATCAAGACGTTGACAAGGATCGCGGTCGCCAGCGAGACGTGACCGAGATGGGTGTAGATCAGCACCATGATCACCGACACCACGCTGCCGAACACGAAGGTCGGATATTTGCCGAACGCGTCGCTCGCCCGGCCGACCAGCGGCCCGGTGACGATGCTGAACAGGCCCGAGACGAGATAGATCGTCGGCAGATGCGTAATGTCGATGCCGAGATTGTGCACGGTGAAGGCGCTGGAGAACGGCATCAGCATGTAGCCGCCGGTCGCCAGCAGCGTCGTGACGGCGAAAGCCAGCGTATAGCGCGTCTGTCCGACCGTCGCGATCAGATGGCGGAACGGGTTTCTGTCCTGCTTCAATTTCAGGTGCGCATCGACCGGCTCCATGACCAGGGCGATGATCGCGATCGCGGCGATCGACACCACGACGATCGCGGCGAAGCAGACATGCCAGTTCCAGTGATTGGCGAGAAACAGCCCGGCGGGAATGCCGAGCACCTGGCTCGCGGCGACATGATGATGAAATCGAGGATGATCGTGAACTGGGTGAACGCGAGCAGCGCGATGAGGAGCGCCTGATAGCGCGAAAAGCCGCGTTGGCGTTCCCTTGGGTCGTCGACGGGCGCGGCGAGCGTCTGTTCGGTCATGGCACCTGATTCAGGGTGAGGGCGACGGGGCGCGAGATACTGGCAGATAGGGTGGACGGGAACGATGTCCACGGGGTGCAAGGCAAAAGCTCCGCCGGAACAGGACGCGCGGGGCGGGTTGTGGGATCCGGGCAACAGGGCCTCCGGTTGAGGCCGCGCGCTCTCCGGGCGAATTAAGCCGCCCTTAGCGAATGCCTCTTAGGCTCGCGGCCATCCATTTCCCCTGCTCCCCGGCCTTTGGGCCGGTCATTTGGCGGCAAGTAAGAGCGTTTTTGGATGGAGCAGCCTGCCCGGCAGTACGATTCTGGCGCCCCGGCACCGTCGGCAATTGCGGCGGCTGGGCGGACGCTTGTCGTCGATCTGGAAGGCGCGCTGCTGCGTTCCGAACTGCTGATGGAAGCGCTGTTCAGTGCGCCCGGCCGCATGCTCGCCCGCTTCGGCGCAGGCGGACGCCCGGGCATGGCGGCGCTCACGGATATCCTGGCGCGGGCGGAGATCGACTATGCCCATCTGCCCTATGATTCCGATGTGCTGAACCGGGCGCTGGCGGCGCGGGCGCGGGGCGCGAAGATCTATCTGGTCGCCGGACGTTTCGCCGATCATGCGGCGGGCATTGCCGCGCATCTTGGTTTTGACGGCGTCGTGAGGCCGGCCGATCTTGCTGCGGGCAACACGCTGCCGTTCGATCGCGGCGCGATCGAGCGCATCGACGACCGAAGCGGAAGTCGCGTCAGCCTAAAAACCTGGGCCAAGGCGCTGCGCGTCTATCAATACGCCAAGAATACGCTGGTGTTCGTGCCGGCGCTCACCGCGCATCAGCTGAACCTTGCGACGCTCGGCTATGCGCTGCTGGCGTTCATGGCGTTCTCGGCCTGCGTGTCGGGTGCCTATCTGATGAACGACCTCTTGGATCTCGCGGCCGACCGGCAGCATCCAACCAAGCGCCATCGCGCACTCGCGGCCGGCGATTTGCCGATCTCCTCCGCGCTATCAGCAATCCCTGCGCTGTGGCTGTTCGCGCTCGTCGCCGGCCTCTGCATCTCACCTCTCTTCCTCGGCGTGCTCGGCGCCTACCTCGTCACCACGATCGCCTATTCGCTCGCGCTCAAGCGTAAGATGCTGGTCGACGTGGTGACGCTGTCGGGCCTCTACAGCTTGCGCATCATCGCCGGCGCGGTCGGCGTCGGCGTGGTGCTGTCGGAATGGCTGTTGATCTTCTCGCTGTTCGTGTTCACCTCGTTGGCGCTGATCAAGCGCTTCAGCGAGCTCAGCATGCGCGAGAGCGCGGGCCTCGCCGATCCCTCCAACCGCGACTACAGGATCACCGATCTGCATGTCATCGCCGCGATGGCGGCGGCGAGCGCGATGAACGCGGTGACCGTGTTCTCGCTCTACGTCTCCTCCTCCGCGGTGACGCCGCTCTACAGCCACCCCTGGATGCTGTGGCTGCTCAACCCGCTGCTGCTCTACTGGTTCGGCCGCGCCCTGATGATGGCGCACCGCCGCGAGATGCCTGACGATCCCATCATCTACGCTTTCCGCGACGGCCCCAGCCGCATCACGGTGGCGGCGATGATCTGCATCATGCTGGCGGCGATCTGACCGGGCCCGTAAGGTCACGGCCGGCGCTTGCGCGGCGTGCTGCGAGTGGATACATCGCGGGTAATCCCGATTAGCCTAGTCTGCCGACCGATCGATTCGAGGTTTTGAAACGCCATGACCGTACGCCTGCATCGCGGCGACCTGCCCGACCTGTCCCGCTACACCGGAGCGGTGGCGATCGACACCGAGACCATGGGGCTGAACCCGCACCGCGACCGGCTCTGCGTGGTGCAGCTCTCGCCCGGCGACGGCAGCGCCGACGTGGTGCAGATCCCCAAGGGCCACACCGACGCGCCGAACCTGAAGGCGCTGCTGGCCAATCCCGCCATCACCAAGATCTTCCACTTTGCGCGGTTCGACATCGCGGTGCTGTACCAGACCTTTGGGGTCATGACCGGGCCGATCTACTGCACCAAGATCGCCTCCCGCCTGACCCGCACCTATACCGACCGCCATGGCCTGAAAGACCTCGTGCGCGAGGTGCTCAACATCGACCTCTCCAAGCAGCAGCAGTCCAGCGACTGGGGCTCCGACAGCCTGACCGAGCCGCAGCTCGCCTATGCCGCCTCCGACGTGCTGCATCTGCACGGCTTGCGCGAGCGGCTCGATGCCATGCTGGTGCGGGAAGGCCGCACCCAGCTGGCGCAGGCCTGTTTCGACTTCCTGCCGACCCGCGCCCTGCTCGACCTCCAGGGCTGGGCGGAAGAGGACATTTTCGCGCATTCCTGACGCCTCCTGTGGCCGCTAGGTTCAGGGCCGCCGCCCCGTTTCGGACACTTTCGTAACGGCCTGTCGCCGGCTGCATATTTCGGCGGCGCCGGGTACAATGGGGCGTCCTTCGACTGGACAAGGTTAGCGACGCGCTGGAGCAGCGGTGAACTCGGCCCAGAATCCCACCTACGACGCCGCGCTTGCGGCGAAGTTCGCCAGCGCGGCGCGCCACAGCCGCTTGGTGCGGATTCTGCGCGTCTCCGTTCCGGCGACGGTGGTCGTGGCCATGGCCGTGATCATCTATGTCGCGTTTTTCAACAAATTCCGGATTCCGGAGTTGCCGCTGACGGTCGAAAACATGGTCGTGTCGGGCACCAAGATCACGATGGAATCGCCGCATCTCGCCGGCTTCACGCCGGACCAGCGGCCCTACGAGCTCTGGGCCAAGACCGCAACGCAGGACATCACCGACCCCGATCATGTCGATCTTTCGGATCTGCGCGCGAAGGTGCTGATGGAGGATCAATCCACCCTGTTCCTCGACGCTCGCACCGGCCGTTTCGACAACAAGCAGCAGCAGCTCGATCTGCACAAGGACATCTTGCTGCGTACCTCCACCGGCTATGAGGCGCGGCTGAACTCCGCCTTCGTCGACATGAACAAGGGCACGGTCACTTCCGACGAACGCGTCGACGTCAAGCTGACCAACGGCACGCTGACGGCGGACCGGCTGCGGATCACGGAAGGCGGCGATCTCATCCGCTTCGAAGGCAACGTGGTGATGCATCTGGATAAGCTGGACGACACCGCCGCCGCGCAGCCTGCGCCACCCGATCCAGCGCCACCTGCGAAGACGCGCACGCCTCAGAACAAGCCTGCCAATTCAAAGTGATTTTCATGATCAGTTTTTTTCCGCGCCACGACAACAAACGGAGCGCCATCATCAACGCGGCCGCGCTTGCCGCCACTGTCGTGCTGGTGGCAACAGGTGGCGCGGTGGCACAGAGCGCGATGCAAGGCGTGCCCAACGCGATGCAGGGCTTTTCGCAAAACCGCGATCAGCCGATCCAGATCGAGGCCGCTTCGCTCGAGATGCGCGACAAGAAGAAGGAGGCGACCTTCGCCGGCAATGTGAAGGTCGTGCAGGGCGACACCACCATGACCTCGAAAACGCTGGTGGTGTTTTACGAGTCGAGCGGCGGCGACAAGCCTGCCGCGCCGCAGCCCGCGGCGAAGGGCGCGAAGGCGGCACCGATGCAGTCGGCAACGCCCGGCCCGGGCGGCAGCTCCGCGATCAAGCGGCTGGAGGCGCGCGGCAATGTCGTGGTCACCCAGAAGGACCAGGTGGTGACGGGCGAGACCGCCGTGTTCGATACCAAGACCAACCTCATCACCATGCTCGGCGGCGTGGTCTTGACGCAGTGCAAGAACGTGCTGCGCGGCGACCGTCTGATGGTCGACATGACGACAGGCGTGTCGCGTGTGGAATCCGACAGTGGTCGGGTCCAGGCCCTGCTGCCGCAGGGCGGCAGCAGTGATTGCGGCCAGGGCGCCAAACCCGGCGCGGCGCCGCCTCTGCAGTTGCCAGGCGCAAGTAAACAAAAGTAAATTCAATCACTTGTCTCGGATGCTCCCGATCCGAGGTTGAAGCTTGGCCGGCGAGACTGTATCTAGCGCGAAGGGCTTTCGAAGCGGGGTTCGCCGCTTTTCGGGCGTGTTTCACTGGGCATGAGACATCCCTTCACTCAGGCTGCACCGGCAAATCGCAAGGCCGGGGCGGCAGATCGCGGCATCACGCGCGGATCATCGTGCAGGATTGTCGTGCAGGATCGTCGTGAAAGGCTAGAAGGCGGGGATGGTCGATCTCTTCAGCATGTTCCGTCGGCGCCCCGCCAAACGCGGCCGGCCAGGATTTGCGCGTCAGGACATCACCGCGCTCGGTGACAACGTTGGCGGTCTCGTGACCAGCCCGGTGCGGGACGCGCCGCCGCTCGCCCGTGACCAGGCGATGCGGGCGCCTGACCAGTTCCAGGGCGACTACCAGGCCGACTATCAAGCCGAGCCGCCGCGTCCGCAGGCGGTTCACCCCGTCAGGGCCGCCAGCAGGTCCAATGGCACAGGCGGGCCGCAGCTGCTGCGGCGGCCCGGCTTCCTGGCTGTGCATAGCGTGGAAAAGGCCTTTGGCAGCCGCCAGGTGGTGCGTGGCGTCAGCATCTATGTGCGCCGTGGCGAAGCCGTCGGCCTGCTCGGCCCGAACGGCGCCGGCAAGACCACCGTGTTCTACATGATCACCGGCCTGATCAAGGCCGATCGCGGCGCGATCGAGCTCGACGGCCACGACGTCACGAAACTCCCGATGTATCAGCGCGCGCGCCTCGGCATCGGCTATCTGCCGCAGGAGGCCTCGATCTTCCGCGGCCTCACCGTCGAGCAGAACATCCGCGCCGTGCTCGAAGTGGTCGAGCCCTCGCGCAAGAAGCGCGAGCAGCAGCTCGATTCACTGCTCGACGAGTTCAACATCACGCGCCTGCGGAAATCGCCGTCGATTGCGCTATCAGGCGGTGAGCGCCGCCGCGTCGAGATCGCGCGCGCGCTGGCGACGCGGCCGAACTACATGCTGCTTGACGAGCCCTTCGCCGGCATCGACCCGATCGCGGTTGGCGACATCCAGGATCTCGTCCGCCATCTCACCAATCGCGGCATCGGCGTCTTGATCACCGACCACAATGTGCGCGAGACGCTCGGCCTCACCGATCGCGCCTACATCGTCTATGCCGGCGAAATCTTGACCGAGGGTACCCCGGATGAGATCGTCGCCGATCCGGAC
Source organism: Bradyrhizobium genosp. SA-3 (assembly GCF_004212635.1). GTDB lineage: Bacteria > Pseudomonadota > Alphaproteobacteria > Rhizobiales > Xanthobacteraceae > Bradyrhizobium. The sequence goes on from NZ_PSRT01000046.1 coordinate 49,736, forward strand.
GTGCGCCGGCTTTACCTTGGCGAGGAATTCCGTCTCTAGCCCGTTTTTGCGTTCGTCAAGACGTGTACATCGGGGTCGGACTAGGATAAGCAAAAATCGGACCAATTTTTGGGAACGGTTCTTGCTTCATGGCGCTCACGCAGAGATTAGAGTTCCGGCAATCGCAGTCGCTGGTTATGACGCCGCAGCTGATGCAGGCGATCAAGCTGCTGCAATTGTCCAATCTCGATCTCACGACCTTCGTGGAGGAGGAACTCGAGCGTAACCCCTTGCTGGAGCGGGCCAATGACGAGACCGGCGGCGAAGCTCCTGTCGAGGCCGGCCGGTTCAGCGACGGCGACGAGGCCGGCGGCCAAGGCGATGGTAACGGCGACAGTCTTGGCGACGACGGCTTTGGCGGCAGCGCGGAGGCGTTCGAGCCCGGCCAGGAAGAATGGATGAGCAAGGATCTCGGCACCCGCGCCGAGATCGAGCAGACCCTGGACACCGGCCTCGACAACGTCTTCTCCGAGGAGCCGGCCGAGGCGGCCGCGCGCAATGCCCAGGACGCCGCGCCGACGACCTACACCGAGTGGGGCGGCGGCGCCTCCGGGGATGAAGACTACAATCTCGAGGCCTTCGTCGCCGCCGAGATGACGCTGTCGGACCATCTTGCCGAGCAGCTCTCGGTCGCCTTCACCGCGCCGGCGCAGCGCATGATCGGCCAGTACCTGATCGACCTCGTCGATGAGGCCGGCTACCTGCCGCCGGATCTCGGCCAGGCCGTCGAGCGTCTCGGCGCATCGCAACAGGATGTCGAGGACGTCCTTGCCGTGCTGCAAAAATTCGATCCGCCCGGCGTCTGTGCGCGCAATTTGAGCGAATGCCTGGCGATCCAGCTGCGCGAGCTCGACCGCTACGATCCGGCCATGCAGGCGCTGGTCGAGCATCTCGATCTCCTCGCCAAGCGCGACATCGCGTCCTTGCGCAAGCTCTGCGGCGTCGACGACGAGGACATCGCCGACATGATCGGCGAGATCCGCCGCCTCAATCCCAAGCCCGGCATGAAGTTCGGCTCGGCGCGGCTCCAGACCATGGTGCCCGATGTCTATGTCCGCCCGGGTCCCGACGGCGGCTGGCACGTCGAGCTCAACAGCGACACCCTGCCGCGCGTGCTGGTCAACCAGACCTACTATTCCGAGCTGTCGAAGAAGATCGGCAAGGACGGCGACAAGTCCTACTTCACCGATGCGCTTCAGAACGCGACCTGGCTGGTGCGCGCGCTCGACCAGCGCGCCCGCACCATCCTGAAAGTTGCAACCGAGATCGTGCGCCAGCAGGACGGCTTCTTCACCCGTGGCGTGGCACACTTGCGGCCGCTCAATCTCAAGGCCGTCGCCGACGCCATCCAGATGCATGAATCCACGGTGTCGCGCGTCACCGCCAACAAATACATGGCGACCAATCGCGGCACGTTCGAGCTGAAATATTTCTTCACCGCCTCGATCGCCTCGGCCGACGGCGGCGAGGCGCATTCCGCCGAAGCCGTTCGCCACCACATCAAGCAGCTGATCGATTCGGAAGAGCCCACGGCGATCCTGTCGGATGACACCATCGTGGAACGCTTGCGCGCCTCGGGCATTGATATTGCCCGCCGCACGGTCGCGAAGTACCGCGAAGCCATGCGCATACCCTCCTCGGTGCAACGTCGCCGCGACAAGCAGAGCGCCCTTGGTAACGTCCTCTCCACCGCAATGTCCGATCGCTCCCGCAACACCGAGCCGGCCTGATTGCGCCGGGGCGAAATCGCGCTACTCTCACCTCCCCATTGAGACCGATCCAAGCATGCGCATGAACCGGAAAAGTGCACAGCGGTTTTCCCTCCCGACAAATGCGGAACGCGTTTGCGGGAAGATCATGCGCAGGGAACAACTTCAGCTGCGGTGACCCGTCATCGCAGCTGAGGCGCTAACCAAGCGAGGCATCACATGACTCTCCGGATTTCGGGCAAGAGCATCAGCGTCGGCGAGGCCCTGCGCGGCCGCGTTGCCGACCGCACCGACGAGGTGCTGCGCAAATATTTCGACGGCAACTATTCCGGCCACATCACGCTGAGCAAGGACGGCTTCGGCTTCCGCACCGATTGCGCGCTGCACCTCGATTCGGGAATCACCCTGGAAGCCGATTCGAACGCGCCGGATGCCTATGCCAGCGCCGACCAGGCGCTGCTGATGATCGAGAAGCGGCTGCGCCGCTACAAGAACCGCCTCAAGGACCGTTCCGCCCGCAAGGCCCATGCCGCCACCGAGGCGATGGCTGCGCTCAATGCCACGAGCTATGTGCTCGAGGCGCCCGAGGGCGAGGACGAGGGCTCAGGCTACAGTCCCGTGATCATCGCGGAGCAGACCACCTCGCTCAGGCAGCTGTCGGTCAGCGAGGCCGTCATGGAACTCGACCTCAGCGGGGCGCCTTGCCTGGTCTTCCAGCACGGCTCCTCGGGCCGGGTGAACATCATTTACCGCCGCGCCGACGGCAATGTGGGCTGGATCGACCCTCCGGCCGGCAAAACAGACCTCAAGGTGGACGGTTAATGGTCCCGCACCCTCCGCAAGCCCCAACAATGACCGTGGGCAAAGCCGCACGCGGGAGTTGGCACCGGGATTGCGTTGGAGTAGAAGCGCCCCACATCAGGACCGGGGCTAAGTCCCCCTCCTGCTTCATGTTATTGACGCCGGCCCAGCTTGGTCTTCCAAGATGGCCAAATCGGAACTGACGGTTTAATTCACCTCGGAAAGCTTCCATGCCGATTACCGATCTGGTCGCACCCGAGGCGATTCTCCCGGCATTGAAAGTCAACAGCAAGAAGCAGGCCTTGCAGGAACTCGCGGCCAAGGCCGCCGAGCTGACCGGGCAGAACGAGCGCTCCGTCTTCGAGGTGCTGCTTCAGCGCGAGAAGCTCGGCACCACCGCAGTCGGCTACGGCGTCGCCATTCCCCACGGCAAGCTGCCCAAGCTGGACAAGATCTTCGGCCTGTTCGCGCGCCTCGATCGTCCGATCGATTTCGAATCGATGGATGGCCAGCCGGTCGATCTCGTCTTCCTGCTGCTCGCCCCCGAAGGCGCCGGCGCCGACCACCTCAAAGCCCTTGCCCGCATCGCCCGCCTGCTGCGTGACCAGGACATCGCCAAAAAACTCCGCGCCTCGCGTGACGCCCAGGCGATCTATTCGGTGCTGGCGCTGCCGCCGGCGACGGCGGCCTGAGCGTCATTGCAATCGTAGCTCTCTCAACACCGTCATCGCCGACTGTAAGGGAGCGTGCCCCGGCCGCAACGCTTCGCGCTGCAGCGCGTCCGGGACACGAGAGTTGAGCACCCTGTAGCCTCACACTCCGTCATTGCGAGCGAAGCGAAGCAATCCAGAATCTGCGGAGGGATTCTGGATTGCTTCGTCGCTTCGCTCCTCGCAATGACGATGCCGAGACGATATCGCTCAAAATGAAAACGGGCACGCCTTCGCGTGAAGGCATGCCCGCTTGAATCTCTATTCGTGCGAACGCGCGTGCGCTCAGTGCACGCTCACCGCTTGCAGCTCGTTGCTCCAGGCGTTGGCGATCGCGGCTTCCCGGCTGTCGGTCAGCATGATCGGCGTGCCGTCGGCGGCGTGGAGCGCGAAGAGCTTGAGGCCCGGCGCAATCTTGGGCGCCTCGGGGAACAGGTCCGGCACGTCCTCGGAGCGGATCTGCTTCACATAGGCGATATGACCTTCGCCGAGGGTTGCCAGCGTCTCCGGAGAGACATTCTTGGCTTCATATTCGAACGCAACGTGACCTTCACTCATGGTCTCGACTCCTCTGGAACACTAAGCGGTCGAGTCCGCTACTCGTTCCATTATTCGTGCTCATTGATAGCGATTGTCTTAACGATCCTCTCCGGTTCAGGCCGGGCCAGATCGATCGACAACAGCCCGTTCTTCAGATCCGCGCCCAGCACCTGCATCCCCTCCGCCAGCACGAAGGTGCGCTGGAAGTGGCGCGCGGCGATGCCGCGATGGATGTATTGCCGGGTCTTGTCGTCCTGCTGCCGCCCGCGGATCACGAGCTGGTTTTCCTCAATGGTTACATCGAGTTGGTCGCGGGTGAATCCGGCGACCGCCAGCGTGATGCGCAAACGCTCGGGCTGGCCATCCGCGCGGTCGCACCTCTCGATATTGTAGGGAGGATAACCGTCGGCGCCTTTGACGACCCGATCGAGCACGCGCTCGATCTCGTCGAAGCCCAGCAGAAAGGGACTGGAGAGCGTTGGAACACGAGACATAGTTTACAAAGTCCTCGCAGAAGCGACTTTGGTGTTTCAGGGCCCGGAAGCGGCACCCCTTGGTCAGCAATATGGGCATATCTCCAAGGCGGTTCAAGCAGGTAGCCGGGGAGGCTGTGGATGCCCTGTTCCACCTGCGACCAGCACGGCGAATTTGCGGACGATTTATCCCAACGAAAACAAGCCCCTTCTACTGTGCATGGGGTTGTTTTCGCACTTTTTGGTTGGCCGGCTCCTGGAACCGGTCAGGCCTCGATCCGCTTGCGCCCGTCGCCGCTGAACAGGTGCAGCTTCGACCGCACCGCCGCGACGCGGATGTTCTGGCCGATCGCTGGCGCTTCGGTTCCGGGGATGCGGACGATGACCTCGCCCGGCGGCAGCTCGCCAGGGGTGGCGGCAACGCGCTGCTCCTCCTGCTGGCGCGAACCGTAGACGAAGGTTTCGGCACCGACGCGTTCGATCGCTTCCACCGTCAGCGGCAGCGCGACGCCGCCGGCCGGGGTCTGGTCGGTGATGACGAAGTCCTCCGGGCGGATGCCGACGATGCCGGCCTCGCCTGCACCATTGAGCTGCGATCTGATCTCGTCAGCGCGCGTCGACATCAAATTCATCGGTGGTGCCCCGATGAAGGAGGCGACGAAGGTAGTGGCCGGCTTCTCGTAGATCGCGAGTGGGTTGCCGATCTGCTCGACCTGGCCGCCATTCATCACCACCAGGATGTCGGCGAGCGTCATCGCCTCGAGCTGGTCATGGGTGACATAGATCGACGTGGTGTTGAGGCGGCGCTGCAATTTGCGGATCTCGACCCGCATCGCGATGCGCAGCTTGGCGTCGAGATTGGAGAGCGGCTCGTCGAACAAAAACACCTTTGGCTGGCGCACGATGGCGCGGCCCATGGCGACGCGCTGGCGCTGGCCGCCTGAAAGCTGGCGCGGCTTGCGCTCCAGCATGGCGGAGAGCTCGAGCACACGCGCGGCTTCCTCGACGCGGGTCTTGATCTCGGCTTCCGCCATGCCGCGATTGCGCAGGCCGTAAGCCATGTTGTTGTAGACGCTCATATGCGGATAGAGCGCGTAGTTCTGGAACACCATCGCGATGTCGCGATCGGCCGGCTCGATCTGGTTGACGACGCGGCCGCCGATGTCGATCTCGCCGCCGGTGACGGTCTCCAGCCCCGCGACCATGCGCAGCAATGTGGACTTGCCGCAGCCGCTTGGTCCGACCAGCACGCAGAACTGGCCGTCGCCGACATCGACGTCGACGCCCTTGATGGCTTCGAAGCCGCCGGGATAGGTCTTGCGGACGCTGCGCAGGGTGACGTTAGCCATGAAAACTCATTTCCAAGAACCTACTTTTCCGTCTCGACCAGGCCGCGCACGAACAGCTTCTGCATGGCGACGACGACGAACACCGGCGGCAGCATGGCCAGCACGGCGGTTGCCATCACGATCGGCCATTCGGTGAGTGCGTCGGTGGTGGTGATCATCTTGCGGATGCCGATCTGGATCGTCTGCATGTCGTCGCGGGTGGTGATCAGCAGCGGCCAGAGATATTGATTCCAACCGAGGATGAACAGGATCACGAACAGCGCCGCCATGTTGGTGCGCGACAGCGGCAGCAGCGTGTCCCAGAAGAAGCGGAAGGGACCGGCGCCGTCGATGCGTGACGCCTCCAGCAGTTCGTCCGGCACCGTCATGAAGAACTGTCGGAACAGCAGCGTCGCGGTGGCGGATGCGATCAGCGGCAGCGACAGGCCGGCATAGCTGTCGAGCATGTGCAGATCGGCGACGATCTTGTAGGTCGGATAGATGCGCACCTCGACCGGTAGCATCAGGGTGATGAAGATGAGCCAGAAGATCGGCATCCGGAACGGAAAGCGGAAATACACGATCGCATAGGCCGAGATGATCGAGATCGCGATCTTGCCGACCGCGATCAGCAGCGCCGTTATCAGCGAGTTCAGCATCATGTTGCCGACCGGCTCGCGGGTCGATCCGCTCGTGCCGACGAAGATGGTCTGATAGTAGGTCTGGAAGAAATGGCCGCCGGGCAGCAGCGACATCTGCCCGTTCGCGATCAGCGCGTTGTCCTGGGTCGAGGCGACAATCGCGATGTAGACGGGAAACGCGACGATCGCGATCCCGATCCAGAGGATGATGTGCGCGACGTAGCGCCGAAAGCCTTCTTCCTCGACCATCAGTAGGTCACCTTGCGTTCGACGAAGCGGAACTGGATCCCCGTCAGCACGATCACCATGATCATCAGGATCACCGATTGCGCCGCCGAGCTACCGAGATTGCCGCCGAGCAGGCCGTCGGAATAGACCTTGTAGACCAGCGTTTCCGTCGACTTGCCGGGACCACCGCGGGTCATGGTATCGATGATGCCGAAGGTATCGAAGAAGGCGTAGACGATGTTGACGACCAGCAGGAAGAAGATGGTCGGCGACAGCAGCGGGAAGGTCACGGTCCAGAACCTGCGCATCGGGCGCGCGCCGTCGATCGCGGCCGCCTCGAGCACGCTTCGGGGGATGCTCTGCAGGCCGGCGAGGAAGAACAGGAAGTTGTAGGAGATCTGCTTCCAGGCGGCGGCGAGGATGATCAGCGTTGCGGCCTGGTCGCCGTCGAGCAGCGGATTCCAGTCGACGCCGAGGGCGCGCAAGTACCGCGAGAGCACGCCCAGCGAGGGGTGCAGCATGAAGATCCAGAGCACGCCGACGACCGGCGGCGCCACCGCATAGGGCCAGATCAAGAGCGTGCGGTACAGCATCGAGCCGCGCAGCGGCTTGTCCGCCATCACCGCGAGCAGCAGTGCAAACGACAGCGACGAGACTGCGATGGCGAACGAGAAGAAGAAGGTCCGCACGATCGCCTCGAAATAGGCGCGGTCCTTCAGAAGCTCGAGATAATTGTCGAACCAGACGAAGCTGGTCGAAAGACCGAAGGCGTCCTGGAGCAGGAAGGACTGGATCACCGCCTGCCAGGCCGGCCAGTAGAAGAAAATCAGGACGATCGCGAGCTGCGGCGCAACCAGCGCGTAGGGCAATAGCTTCGATTGGAAAATGGCTTGCTTTTGCATGATGCCCGCAGGAGCGGCAGGCCGGGTTACCAGCCTGCCGCTGATCGCCTCACTTGACGGCGGTCTTTTCGAACTGGCGCAGCATCGTGTTGCCGCGCTCGACGGCGGCATCCAGCGCCTGCTTGGCGGTCTTCTTGCCGGCGAGCGCCTGCTCGATCTCTTCCGACCAGACGTCACGGAGCTGAACCATGTTGCCGAGGCGCAGGCCGCGCGAGTTCTCGGTCGGCTCCTTGTTGGTCAGCTCGAGCAGCGGGGTCTCGAGATAGGGCTGATCCTTGTAGAAGCCTTCCGCCTTGGCCTTCTCATAAGCCGCCTTGGTGATAGGCAGATAGCCCGAGGCCTTGTGGATGTAGACCTGGCGATCGGTGTCGGAGAGGAAGCTCAGGAATTTCGCGACACCCTTGTAATCGTCGGCCGACTTGCCGCCCATGACCCAGAGCGAGGCGCCGCCGATGATGGAGTTCTGCGGTGCGCCCTTCACGTCGGGATAATAGGGCATCGGGACGGCGGTGAAGGCGAACTTGGCCTGCGCCTTGACGTTGCCGAAGAACGCCGAGGAGGTCAAATAGAGCGGGCATTCGCCTGACGTGAAGCGGCCTTCACCGGTGTTGGTGCGGCCGGCATAGTCGTAGGTCTTGTCCTTCTGGAGCTCGACCAGCTTCTCGAGGTGCTTGACCTGGACCGGGCTGTTGAATTCGAGCACGGTGTCGAAACCGTCGAGGCCGTTGGCCTTGGTCGACAGCGGCACGTTGTGCCAGGCGGAGAGCTGCTCGAGATTGACCCAGGTAACCCAGGAGTTGGAGAAGCCGCAGGTCGGATGGCCGTTGTCGTGCAGCTTCTTGGCGGCGTCGAACACCTGAGGCCAGGTCTTCGGAATCTCGACATTGGCCTTCTTCAGCTCGTCGAGGTTGACCCACATCACCGTCGACGACGAGTTGAAGGGGAAGGACAGCATCTCGCCCTTCGAGGTCGAGTAGTAGCCGGTGATCGCGGGCAGGTAGGCCTTCGGATCGAACTTCTCGCCGGTCTCGGCCATCAGCTTGTACACCGGCTTCACGGCGCCGGTCGCGGCCATCATGGTCGCGGTGCCGACCTCGAACACCTGCATGATGTGCGGGGCGTTGCCGGCGCGGAAGGCGGCGATGCCGGCGTTCATCGTGTCGGCGTAATTGCCTTTGTAGGTCGGGATCACCTTGTAATCGCTCTGCGATGCGTTGAAGTCGTTCGCGAGCTTGACGATGACGTCGTTGTTCGCGCCGGTCATCGCATGCCACCACTGGATTTCCGTCACGGCCAGGGCCGGCGAGGCCGACAAGCCAACCGTGATTGCAACAGCCGCAGCCGCACCAAAATGTCGAAGAGCCATCAAGAAAACCTCCCTTGCCCGTCAATAAAGAAGCGCTTGCGCTAGCAGCGCCATATGACGTTCACATGACTGTGTAAGCGGCCGAAACGAAAGCGGCAAGCGCTGGAAAAGGGAAGCCGGAAAATAGGCGAAGACGTGCGTGCGACCGCGCCGCAGCATTTGGTTGGCGGCGAGCGGATCGATCAGCAGAGCTGGTAGCTCGTGGGCAATGCGTGCGGCCGCAAACTCGAAAACCTCTCCCGCTTGCTTGCGGGAGAGGTCGCGCCGAAGGCGCG
>NZ_PSRT01000047.1 GCF_004212635.1 Bradyrhizobium genosp. SA-3
TATGCCGCGCGCGGCATAGACAAGTGATGATCAAGCCATACATGGAAGCCGCGCGCCGTCCGCCGCGATCAGAGCCGCAGAACAACCAGGATTTTCGTCCAAGAGCGATGCCTCGCAAGCCTCTTTCGGCGGCATTGTTCGAGAGACAGACTCGTCCGTCCTCCAGGAACAGCGTGAAGCTCGCCCACCGCTTCAGGATGTAGTTGAACGCCTTGGCCAGGTCGTGCCCACGGGACAGCTTGGCGAGCTGCTCCTGCATATAGACCTGCAGGTCCTCGACCAGAGGCCGGCTCAGCGTCTGTCGCATCTCCAGACGCTCTTCGGGGCTCCTGCCATTGATGGAGCGCTCGATCTCGAACAGCGCATCGATCCGCCGCACGACCTCGACCGCGATGGGCGAGAGCGGGATCTCCTTCTTGCCGGTGGCCTTGCGCCGCGCATTCTCTTCGATATCGGCCATGGCGAAGAATGGGCGCCGCGCATGGACCCAACACGCCGCTTCCCGGATCGGTCCAGGGTGGCGTCCCGCCAGATAGAGCTGGTTGTACCCGTCATAGGCGTCGGCCTGCAGGATGCCGGTATACCCCGCCAGATGCGCCTGGGGATGCTCGCCCCTGCGGTCACGGGAGTAGTAGAACATCGCCGCCGGCGGCCCGGCGCCGCCAAACGGCCGGTCGTCCCGGACGTAGATCCAGCAGCGTGCCGTATCGGTCTTGCCCTTGGCCAGCACTGGCACGGTCGTATCATCGGCATGCAGGCGCTCGGCCGCCAGGACATGGGCTTCGACCAGGCGCAGCAGGGGATCCAGCGACGCACAGACCGATCCCACGGCGTCCGCCATGGTCGACAGCGCGATCGGCACGCCTTCCAGGGCGTAGCGCTCCGCCTGGCGGTTTAAGGGCTGATGTTGGCCGAACTTCTCGAACATGATCATGGCCAACAGGCTCGGGCCGGCCCATCCCCGTGCGACGGCATGGAATGGCGCCGGGGCCTGGCTGATCTTCTCGCAGTCGCGGCAGGAGAACTTCTCCCGGACCGTCTCGATCACTTTCCACTGGCGCGGTACCACTTCCAGTGTCCTCGTCACGTCCTCGCCGAGCTTGCGCAGACGGTTGGCCACAGCGCGCTCTGCCGCCAGCTCGTCTTCAGTGGCGTCACTTTCCAGCTCTTCGAACGTCAAGGCCAACTGCTCGATCAGGCGCGACGAACGCTCCGACCGCTGGCCGTAGATCTGATGCTTTAGCTTGGCGATCTGCAGCTTCTGCTGGGCGATCAGCGCTTCGTCCTCAGACGCTTTCGCACGGGCGACCGCGAGTTCAGCGGCGATCTCCAAACCCCTCGTGCGTTCGGCGGCCAACGCCTCTTTCAGGGCGGCAATGTTATCCGGAACAGCGTCGCGCTCGGCATCCATGCGACACAGTGAATCACAGATTGGAAGCGTTGTGACTCCCCCAAAATGCAAAATCTGCTGGATTTTGTGCTCAGCCCGCGCTTCTCGGTCGCCAGCTCAGCTGTGGATTCCGCCAGTCGATCCCTTCCAGCATATAGGCCATCTGCGCCGCTGAGATCGATACCGCGCCGTCCGACGCCGAAGGCCAGATGAACTTGCCTCGGTCCAGGCGCTTGGCGTAGAGCGACATGCCCAGCCCGTCATGCCAGAGGATCTTGACCAGATCGCCGCGACGACCCCGGAAGATGTAGAGATCGCCAGCATGAGGATCGCGCTTCAGGCTCTCCTGGACCGCAAGCGCCAGGCTTTGCATCCCGCGGCGCATGTCGGTGTGGCCGGTGGCAATCCAGACCCTGACGCCGCTCGGGATCGGGATCATCGCCGTCTCAGAAGCTCAAGAACCCGCTGCAGCGCCTCCGTGTCCACGTCCCGGTCAACGCGCACGCGACAGCCGCCGCCAAGCTCGATCTCGATAATGCCGGCCCTTGCACGTTGCGCAGGCGGTGAAGACACCGGTTGTGGCGCGCTACTCGAGATCGGAGCCGCCGCAGACGTGATCTCAACCGGAACAAGCGCCGGCGCGCCATCCCCGCTCAACTTGCCTTCGCGCGCCAACCGGCGCCACGTGAACAATTGGCTTGTCGACAGCCCGTTGCGTCGTGCCGTCACCGACACCAGACGTGGCCCGCCATAGCTCTCGGTGACGATCCGCTGCTTTTCTTCCAATGTCCAACGGCGTCGAGCGCCCGTCGAGACGACTTCAAGTCGGGAAACCTTAGGCATAGGCATATGGTCAGTCATACGCCTATGTCTTCATCTTCCATCAAACTGCGCAAGGCGGTCCTCGCCGGAGCGATACGGCTCTGCGTGACTGACCCTGGTTTTTGCTGACGCTGCCCGCACGCAACCCGGCATTGTGAGATTTTCCCAAATCATCAATCAGCGCCTCGAAGTAAATGAGACAAACAAGAATCTCTTTAGATACGTGGGACGCGATTGCCTATTGGACTCTGCTCGTTGGCGCCATCTTGGATGGCGCCGCCGTAGCGCTGACGGCGTTCTCTTCCTTTGTTACCGGTAGGACGTCTGCGATCACAGCATGAGGCCGAGCAAGATCGCAGAAGCCAAGGCGAGGGGCGACCAAGCTCTCGAGCGATCCGCGACGGCAGACGAACGGGCAGCTCAAGCAAGCGTCCAAGCCGAAGGAGCCGGCTAGAGCAGGAAAGGATCGGACTCAAAATCTTGAACTCTCTGTCGCCTTAGAAGATCAGAACGCCTCAAGCTCGCGGGAAAGGTCGCGTCACGTCGTCCCACAGAGGAACAACGAAGCGCGCTAATCGCCGCGCTCAGATCTGAGGCCGACAGCAAATCAGCGATAGTGACCAAGATGGGAGACCAAGAAGCTAAGGCTTACGCCGAAGAACTCGTCTCGGCCCTCAAGGAAGGCGGTGTCTTCCTAGCTGAGGAATACGTTGGGGCAGTATCTCCGCCAAGATACGGGCTCATCATTGCGCCTCGAGAAGACACATATCCGCCCTGAAGATCACGTCCTCCTGATAACGGGACGAATGATTAGGCAGGCTGCGTCGTGATTAGACTTTTGAGCGTACCACGCGTCAGCGGTGGGTCTGCTCGACGACCTTCGCAGGCGGTCTGTAAGCTTCTGTCGCTCAGCGAGAAGGCTCCGCATCTCCATGGTCGATCCTAACGCGAAGTCCTGATAGCTGCGCCACGGCCTGCTGAACTAGCAGCTCAAGATGATTCAGTCTGGCCGCGATTTCAGGTAGCTGCTCTCGTTGTTCGAGCGCTATAATTTGCGACAACTTCGCGTTTCCTTGGAGCTCCATTAGTTGCGCATTTGCGCGCTCGAGATCAGTTTGGATCTTTTGAACTCACGCTAGAGTCTCATTGGGGGCATCTCTGGAAGTTGCCATCGCCTGCGCGAGCGCTTCCAACTTAGATGACTTGTCGCTTAACTCGTCATTAAGTCGGTCGATTTGCTTCTCGAGTGTCTTTGTATGATCGACCTGCGCTCCATACAGCGACTTCATCAGCGCTCGCCTTTGAATCTCGCCGGCTCCGATACCAACAAAATTGACGGCGATCATTAAGAGCAGAATCGTTCGCAAGTTCGCCCAGCGCATGAACGTCGATTCGATTGTTGTTTTTTGTGAAGATAAGCATGTATCAGAGTCGCATCAAGATTGCAGGCGAGAGGAGGCCGAATTGGATAAATTTTCTAATGAAACCACTTCTTTGCTGCTACGATCATCCAAGGCGGTCGTGTGGACCGTCGTAGCGATCGCTCTTTTCGTGTTTGTGGCTTTTGGTGTCCCGTGGTGATCGGGTGCAAGCTCCGTTCATCGAGGGAACTTCACACAGGCGAGCTCAGCATTTGACGTCAAGCACGAAAAGCGGACAGTAATATTGTTAGTAGTTTGGAATTTGCCTGTTGGGTGATGAGGTTATCGAAGCCCTCGTTTTGCCGGAAGGAAGCGAGATCGTTGGTCGACCGCGATCATCGATCGCGGCGTCCCATGAATAAAGCGCACGAGCCACCGGCACGTCGCAGGTCCGAGCGGGCGGCGGATCCAGTCTGGACGTGCTTCGCGGCCGCCTATCGAGCCTTGATTCTAAGAAAAGCGAACGCCACCATCTTCACTAGCATCCATCCGTGTGCGAATCGCGAAATCTGCGTTTCGCCATAACTGCGTGCGGTATACCGAATCGGCAAATCGATCGATTTCAAATTGAGCCTAGAAGCACCAAAGATCAAATCGAAGTCGCCGAATGGATCGAAGTCGCCAAAATAGGATTTGCCTGCCTTCAACCGCAGGTAATCAGTTCGCCGCAAGACTTTGGTTCCACAAAGTGTATCACTGTAGCGTTGATTGAGAATCCACGAAAACAAATAGGAAAATAGCCTATTTGCAATTAGGTTCAGAAATCTCATGGCGCCATCGTCCATTCCATATACCAGCCGAGACCCATTGATGAACTCGCCTTTGCCCGACCGGATCGCATCCCAGAATTTTGGCAACTGCTCCGGCGGCATCGTCAGGTCGGCATCCAATATCATAAGGACATCGCCGCGTGCGACATCAAACGCACTAAAGACCGCATCCGCCTTTCCCTTGCCGGGCTGAGACATAATCTTGATATCTCGCTCCGGATAGGCTGACCTCACACGCTCCATTTCCGCGAAGGTTCCGTCCTTACTGTGTCCCTCCACGAACAATATCTCAATATCGCCGCAGAAATCCCCAATTCGCTGCACGGCGGGCTCTATATTCCCACGCTCATTGCGTGCTGGCACAACAACGGTCACGGATTTCAGTTCAGGGCCGTGCACGTGCGTCGATCGACACACCAGGAAATGCCGTAACGCAAGTGCACGGATGCCTGGCAGGATGCTTATGAAGCGATTGATGAGGCGTCCCATGCCAAGCAAAGCCAATGGCGAGAGCACCCGCTGTTCTGACCTGACGGGATCGAAGTCTGCAAGCCTCGCAAAGCTGCGAACGTCGGCTGGAGAGAGCACGTTCTGTTCGGGATACGGCATCCGCAATCTGACCATTTCGGCCATCCGAAGTATTGGCCACCAGAGATGGGAAAAGTAACCAATAACAAGCCGCGTTTCACGCGAGCACAATTTATGAAGATGAAAGATGCTTTCTTGGCAATCGTCAAACGAGCCTATCGTATCGAGAATTAAAATGAAGTCGAAGGGGCCCTCGATCGCATTTATGGTTTCCAGGTCTTCAGCGTCACCCAATTGGAAAGTCAGTTCGGGATGCCGCTCTTTTGCTTTGGCGATCATCGCTTCGCTGAAGTCCACGCCCACGCCGTACGACGGCTCGAGACTGGCCAACGTATCACCTGTCCCACAACCGATTTCGAGCACCCTTGATGCCGGCGGAATCAGAAAGCGCAAATAGATCTGGTCTTCCCGATGGAAAAAGCTCGCTTTGCTCCGCCAGTGGTCGCGTGAAGCGGCGTACCGCTCTGAGAATTTATGGATAGACGCCTTCCTTGACGAACTAGCAGTGCTGGACATACCAAACCCGTGCCTTGGCGACGTTGACAACGCCTGTTGACCGTTGCTCCAAATGTCTATTCGGATGAATCGACTAGGATTGTGCTTCTCCGAGCCGTTTCAAGCCATCTGCGTGTTATCTTGAGTGGCCTGGAATCCGCCGTTTGGCGCGCAGTCATCAATATGTCGGCGCCTCAAAGTTCAGGTTCTAGCGATCACGTTCCTACTTTCCCCGTCGCCGATGAGCTTCCGCAGTTGAGCTGCGGCTGACGGTAAAGCTTGGCCGGTGCGTTCGTCAAAAAACTGATATCCACTTCCGATGAAGATTGATATCAGTTCCTCGAGTGAAGCTCCACGTTCCTGCAAAACGTAAGGCGCCAACTCCATCACGAAGATTGGACGCATCTTCGTCAACACCGTCGACGCCCCCCGAAGTACATCACACTCATATCCATCGACATCCAGCTTGACAAGATCCACATTCTTCACGCCGGCTTCCCTTAGAACGCTGTCCAAGCTGCGCGATGACGCCGATGCCGTCGGCATCTCTCTCCCGAGGTGCTTTGCGTGAGTTTCACCTCTCGCGACTAGCGGCCAACTCGAATAGATTGTCGACGGAACAGCGACATTGTTTTCTACCGTTAGAAAACATTGAAAGGCTCTCACGCGCGCCGCAAGCTCCGGGTTGAGCGCGAGATTGTGACTGAGCTTACCGTAGGCGAAGTCAGTGGGTTCGAAAGCCAATACTCTCCCTTTTTCACCCACCAGTTTTGCGAGGAGGAGCGTATGCGCTCCCACGTTGGCTCCAATATCCAAAACGGTACTTGAGGATTTGACGAGTTTGCTAAGTGCTCTTTGCGTGGCACGTTCGAACGCGCCAATGAAAATCGCAAAGTCTATTCCTTCGGAAAGCTCAAGATCGAACCTGACCTGCCCGCGGACTACACTCGCGCGATCATTCTTGCCGACCAATCGCAAGCCGAATCGGACCAACTTGTAAGCAGCGCGTGCCAAACGTATTTTGTCGGCTGTCTTCATCTTCAGTGGAACCGTGAGTGGTCAACCAGTTGGACGACTGAACATTGGGACACGCCTCAATTGCAGTCTCGCTCGACTCATTCTAGGCTTATCACCTAGCCAGACACAACCAGCTTGATCGGATGCTGGTGCCTGGAAGCAAGAGCCGGCAGCAAGTAAAGGGCAGTGACTATAGCGCATGGAGTTCCTCCAAGACTATCAAGCGGTGTGGAACCGCAAGCCTAGTCTGAGGCTGGTTTACGGCGATTTCTTTGATCGAATCGCAGCGTCGACCGGGCCGGGGAATACGCTGGAGATTGGGGGAGGTATTGGCAATCTGAAGGAAAAACTTGCCGACGTGATTTCTACGGATGTTCAGTTTGCGCCGTGGCTGGACGCTGTTGCGGATGCTCAGCGTCTGCCGTTCGCCGAAGCCACGTTCGATAACATCGTCATGCTCGATGTCTTACATCATTTGGAGTTTCCATCACTGTTCTTCCGCGAGGCTGAAAGAGTGCTGCGGGTTGGTGGAAGGATCGTAATGGCAGAGCCTGCTGTCACTTTAGGAAGCACACTATTCTTACGTTTATTTCATCAGGAGCCGGTCAGGATGAAACATGATCCTTTGGCCACTGGCATGCCTGACCCTCGACGCGACCCCTACGATGCCAACCAGGCAATTCCTACTCTTTTGGTGACTCGATATCGCGAGCAATTTCACGACGCCTTTCCGACACTACGAATAGCGCGAACGTATTGGTTTTCGCTAGCCGCATATCCCCTCAGCGGTGGGTTCAAATCTTGGTCGCTAATCAACGAACCAGTCGCGAAATGGACGCTTGGATTGGAACGTCGTCTGGAGCCTTGGCTCGGGCGACTTTTTGGATTCCGTGTCCTGATCGTGGTGGAAAAGACGACATGAAATAGTCGTTTCGTTACTCATTTCGACTTCTCCGCGTTTATCACGTCAAAGGTGAAGCGCCGTTGACTATCTCGAGGCAGACTCTTCCGTTGGGAATGCGCGGCTGGCTTATTCTAATGAGCCTTCCGACTGTGTTTCTGACCGTACAAACAGTTGGATTGATTTGGCTGGGCGGCTCGTTTGGCCCCTTCATTGATCCTGACGCAGCGTACTATTTTGCTGCAATCAATCTCGATGCAGGCATTAGCATTCGGTTTCTCTTCCATCCAGGCGTGAGTCTCATCGTATTTGGCGGCGCAGTGATCGGCGGGGCGAGCAAGCTTCTGTATTCCGGTTCATTTGGCGCGAACTCGTTGCTTCATTTCGATTCGCTGATGCTAATCGCACGCTTCTCTGTGGCTCTCTTTACGAGCTCCTGCAGTCTTATTGCGGGAATTATGGTCGCGCGTGCAAGCAGCTCGGTTCCGCTAGGATTGATTCTCCAAGCAGGGCTATTTTCTTCAGCGCACGCCGTGACTTTCGGTGCACGCTTGATGCCCGAGCCCTTCTTGGTTGGCATTGCGTCACTTCTCGTCGCCGTCACATTCTGCGCCGCCTTGAAAAGCTTCGCCTCGATGCGATTGAGTATCGTTGCGGGAGTTCTTGCGACCGTCGGTTTGGCAACGAAGATACTGTTTCTGCCGTTTATCCTGCTCTATCCCGTCGCCGCAGGATTCCGCGCGCGCCCGCAAGTTACGTACCTGGCTGCGATGACCATGTCATTGATTTTGGCGCTCTTACCTGCTTGGAAAGAGCTGCAAATATTTACAGGCTATATAGACAGCATTGCGCACGCTAAGGGGGCTTATGGGAGCGGAGAGCGTGGATTCATTGACTACGGAGCTGCGTTCTTAGCTCTTTCAAGGATAGGGCGGGATTACTGGATCGATCTCCTTGCTACTGCTATCTCATTACTGATTTTGAGGCGCCAGGTCGGGTCAGTTGAGGGTAGTTTGATCGGTCGCACGGTCTTTGCAATGGCGTTAGTGATATTTGCTTCAATTGCGATAGTGTCCAAGCAGTATTATGCATACTATTTAGTTCCGGCTATCAGCATTGCGCCGTTCATGTTGGGAGTGGCGCTCACTTATTCGCGGATAGCGCGGGAGATGTGCTCTTACGTTCGCTTTTCTTCGATTTGCATTGGAGTTGTTATCGTTCAGCTTGTCGCTGGGCGGGTTTGGACTACTTATCAATTTTACTCTGATGCAAATGCCCAGAAGGGGGCTGAGGTGATAGTTGAGAAGCCGCTGATGGCTTTGCGCTCAACCTGCTATGTGTTGCCGAGCTACAGCGTCGGACTATTTGAGTATCCGATCATCTTCGGCTTCCTTTACGCCAACAGAAACGATGACCAGGTTGTGTTCTACAATGATGCAATTCGCCTCTCGTTTGATCGCGTCTTGCTTAACTACGATTATTTCAACAAGGCTGTCTTCATTCCCGGCGACATGCGTGACGTAAACAGCGTGATACCGGTTGACGCATGCGTAGCCGTTGTGAGCTCATACCCACTATTTGCGGACCAGCTGCCGTTTAAGAGGCCAGTGGATGACATATGCAGGGTTGGAGATATTCGCGTGGCCTTGATCAATCATTCATGCATTGACTTAAATCTGCCACGGCAAGCCGACTGACTTCGCACTAGTTTTTCGTTGCTCGAATGGGATTGCTTCGTTCTCTTCTCGCAATAGCAGTGATCGGCGGATTATGCCGTTCTGCCATGCGGCTTCCTTCATCTTGTGGGTGGCGCTGCTGCAGTTGACATATTCTTTATAGTGTTCGGGTGCTGTCGGACAAGTACGCGTCGCCCGAATCATTTTATCTAAGCCGATCCCTTCGGATAGTTCCGGCATACTGGCTGGTTGCGAGCGATCACATTTTCGCTTGGTCGATTATAAATTCAACCGCATTGGAGCAACGAGCTGCCAGCCAGATGCGCCAGTGTTCTTCGCCAATTGTACCATTCTACGTAAGCGCTGTTCAGCGGCCACCTACCGGATGACGGGGCGATCTGCGAGTCTGCGGTTTGTTTGAACCGTTAGGCTTAGAATGGACACAGTGCATAGTGCTATCACGGAGCCGGTTCGGCGGCTTGAGGTCTTCACCGGAGCCGGCCGTCGGCGAAAGTGGGGCGACGAGGACAAGGCGCGGATTGTTGCGGAGATCGTGGCGAGCGGCGACTCGGTTTGCTCGGTAGCGCGACGGCATGGATTGTCGCCGCAGCAGTTGTTTGCTGGCGACGTCAGTTGCGAGAAGCGGCGGGCGGTCATTCCGAAGCAGAAGAAGTACAGTTTGTGCCGGCAGTGGTGGATGCCGTGGTGCCGGCGCCCGCTCTTAGCTCTGAGCGCAAAGCGGTGCGCAAGGCAAAGGCAGATTCCGGGGTCATCGAGATAGAAGTTGACGGCATCACGATCCGGGCCGGTCGTGGTGCGGACCCAAGGATGATTGCGTCGATCGTCCAGGCGCTGAAGGCGAGCCGGTGATCGGTCCGTCGGGTGCGGTCCGGGTGATGGTGGCGACCAAACCGGTAGACTTCCGCAAGGGAATGGAGGGGCTTGCGACCCTGGTGCGCGAGAGCATGGGGGCTGATCCATTCTCGGGAGCTGTCTATGTGTTCCGGGCCAAGCGGGCGGATCGGATCAAACTGGTGTTCTGGGACGGAACGGGTTTTTTGTCTGTTCGCCAAGAGGCTCGAGGATGGAATCTTCCGCTGGCCGAAGATTGAGGACGGTGTGATGCGTCTGTCGGCGGCCCAATTGTCGGCACTGCTGGAGGGGCTCGACTGGCGGCTTGTGCATGAAGCGCGGGTGACGCCGGCGCCAACACAACCGGGATAGTTGTTAGCGGCGCTGCGGCGAAGTGAATCAGGAGCGTCGGCCGCGTCGCCAGATGGCGACGAATATGCTCTGAATTGGGTGTGAGCGACGCCCTGCCTGACGACCCGAGACGCTGAAAGCGATGCTGCTTGCCGAGCGGTGCGAGAGCGAACGGCTGCGTCAGATCATCAAGGAATTGCAGCGGCATCGGTTTGGCCGGCGGGCAGAGACGCTGCCTGAAGATCAGATGCTGCTGGGCCTGGAAGACGTCGAACAGGTGGCGGCGTATAGCGAGACGGCGCAGGACGTGAGCGAACCTGAAGGCCGTGAGGCGCGGGCTCGCAAGCGCCGCGGCAACCGTGGCGCCTTGCCGGCGCACCTGCCGCGGATCGAGGTCATCGTCGACATCGAGGACAAGACCTGTCCCTGCTGCCAGGGCGAGTTGCATCGGATCGGCGAGGATAGGAGCGAACGGCTGGACCTGGTCCCGGCGCAGTTCCGGATCCTCGTGACCCGGCGTCCCAAATACGCCTGCCGAGCCTGCGAGGTCGCGAAGCGAGTCGTTTGGCACACTGGTCACCATCTTTAGCGTCATGGCGTCCATCTCGCGCTCAGGCGAGACGATGAAGGGCAATCGCCCGAGCGGGGATGGTGCTTGCCGATCTCAGGACGCTCCGGGGGACATGCGCCCCGTCCGATGCTGTGGTAGGCGTACAAACCCGTCTCGAAACTGCGAAGATCGATCGCTGATTGCTCATCCCAGAGCCGGGTCTGGGGGGATCACCCCGATCAGCGCAAGTTGAGTGCCTCGCGCACGAAGATCGCGAGATTGCCTTCCCGGAACAGCAACCCGCGGATGCCCGCGGCGCGCGCCGCCTCCAAGTCGCGCTCCTGATCGCCGATCAGGAAGCTCCTGTCGATTGCGACGGGAAAGCGCTGCATCAGGTCGGTGATCATGCCCGGCCTGGGCTTGCGCCGGTGGCTGTCGCGACGATAGCGCTCGATGGGGGCCTCGGGATGGTCCGGACAGTACTCGAACGCATCGATATGCGCGCCGACCGCGGCGAGTTCCTCTGCCATCCAGCGGTGGAGGGTGTCTACGTCGCTCTCCTCATAGAAGCCGCGGGCCACGCCGGATTGGTTGGTAACGACGAAGGCGAAATAACCGGCCTCGTTCACCAGCCTGATCGCCTCGCGTGCGCCATCCATCCACTTGAACTTGGCGGCCTCGAAGAGGTAGCCCGCATCGTGGTTGAGGACTCCGTCGCGGTCGAAGAATACGGCCGGGCGAGTTGATGTCGTCATAGGTGTCGCAAGAGCTGTTCGCGGTCCTTGTTCACCGTTCCGCCGGCGGCTTGTCAAGGATGTCGTAAACGCGCGCGACTGGCAGCGCGCTCACCTCTCGTCCGCGATCACCTTGCCGTCGTTCGGCAGCGCGCCGGGGCTGACCAGCTCGACGTTGCCGCTGAGTTTCGTCACGGCGCGCAAGCTGGCGGCGATCTCGTCGCGCAGCGCGTCGTTCGCGGCCGCGGTTTCCGCCCTTAAGGTCATTGCATCGCTCTCGCCGTGGCGCGTGACGACGAGGCGTAGTCGTCCGAGCGTAGAATGCCGCTTGCCGATCTCGGCGACTTGCTCGGGTCGGACGAACATACCCTTGACCTTGGTGGTCTGGTCGGCGCGGCCCATCCAGCCCTTGATGCGCATGTTGGTGCGCCCGCAAGGGCTCGTGCCGGGCAAGGCCGCGGTGAGGTCGCCGAGCGCGAGCCGGATCCAGGGATGGTGCGGGTCGAGCGAGGTCACGACGATTTCGCCGACGTCGCCCGGCGCAACTGGGTCCCCAGTGCCGGGCTTGACGATCTCCATGATCAGGTCCTCGTTCACGACCATGCCCTCGCGGGCCCCGGTCTCAAAGGCGATGAGGCCGAGATCAGCGGTGCCGAACGCCTGGTAGGCGTCGATGCCGCGCGCCTTGATCTCAACCTGGAGCGAGGGCGGGAACGCGGCGCCCGAGACCAGTGCGCGCTTGATCGAGGAGACGTCGCGCCCAGCGGTCGAGGCGGCATCGAGCAGGATCTTCAAAAAGTCCGGCGTGCCGCTGTAGCCAACCGGCCTGTAGGCCTCGATCAGCTCGAACTGCTGCTCGGTGTTACCCGGGCCGGCCGGGATTACGGCGCAGCCGAGCGAGCGCGCTGAGGCATCGAAAATGAAGCCACCGGGGGTGAGATGATAGCTGAAGGTGTTGAGCACGACGTCGCCCTCCCGGAACCCGGCTGCGAACAGCGCCCGCGCGCCGCGCCAGGGATCGGCCTGCCGCCCCTCCGGCTCGAAGATCGGACCGGGCGAGGTGAACAGCCGGGCGAATGTGCCGGGAGCAGCCGCCACGAAGCCGCCGAAGGGCGCTGAGGCCTTGTGCATGGCCGGCAGCTCCGACTTGCGCAGCACCGGCAGACGCGCCAGCGCCGCTCTGGACGTCACTGAGGCTGGGTCAAAGCCCCTAAGCCTCTCGGCATAGGCTGGAGCGGCCATTGCGCCGCGCAGGACTTCCGGCAGCCGGGAAAACAGCTCGGCCTCGCGTGCGCCATGGTCACGCGTCTCGAGGGCGTCGTAATGGGCGGTCATGGCTGGTCCTTAGAGGTTGGCATCCGTTGCGCGCCGCCGCCGGCACGGCTATCAGACGGCAATTGCGGTGGCCTGGAGGGGCTAAGGTGGCGGACGAACCGATCGTTGCGGCGGAGGAGACGGCAGGCGTTGTCGCGCGCCTGAAGCGCCGCATGACCGACGAGGCGCTGCCGCTGTGGTCGACCGTGGGCTGGGACGCTGCCGCGGGCGGCTTCATCGACCGGCTGCACCGCGACGGCACGGCGGATGCGGCTGCGCCACGGCGCGTGTTCGTGCAGGCGCGCCAGATCTGGTGCTACGCCAAGGCCGCGCAGATGGGCTGGTATCCCGAGGGGCGCGCCATTGCGCTGAGGGGGCTGGAGCACCTGCTGGCAAAGGCAAAAGCGCCCGACGGCCGGCCCGGCTATGTGCACTGGCTGACGCCGGAGGGGGCGGTGCTGAATGCCCGGCGCGACGCCTATGACCACGCCTTCATCCTGTTTGCCCTCGCGGCGGTCTACGCGCTCGACCAGGATGCGCAGGTGCGCGCCGAGATCGACGCGCTGCTTGCCTTCCTCGACGGCCATCTGCGGTCGCCGCATGGTGGCGTCCACGAAGGCCTTCCGGTCTCGCTGCCGCGCCGGCAGAACCCGCACATGCATCTGTTCGAGGCGATGGTCGCGTGCTTTGAGGCGACCCACGATCTGTCGTTCCAGAACCGCGCCGGCGAATTCTTTGCGCTGTTCCTCGCGAATCTCTATGACAAGCGGAAGTGCGTGCTCGGCGAGTATTTCGAGGAGGACTGGTCGAAGATCGAGCCGATCATCGTCGAGCCGGGTCACCAGGCGGAATGGGTCTGGCTTCTGAAGGGTTTCGAACGCATCACGGGATGCCCGACCGGGCAGCGGCGCGCCGAACTGCTGGCGACCTCGCTGCGCTACTGCGACGAGGCCACGGGCTGCCTGATCGACGAGGGCGATGAGGCCGGCAACATCCGCCGCAGCACGCGTCGGCTGTGGCCGCAGACTGAGATCGCGAAGGCGTGGATCGCGCAAGCCGAGTCCGGCGAGGCAGGCGCGGCGGATGAAGCGCGCGCATCGCTGGTGAGGCTCGAACGGCACTATCTCAGCCATCCCGTGAAGGGCGGCTGGTACGATCAGTTCGACCGCGACGGCAAATCGCTGATCGACACCATTCCTGCGTCGTCGTTCTATCATGTTCTCTGCGCAGTCACGGAAGCGGAACAGGTGCTGGGCTAGGCTCGTTGTGGATCACAGCCAGCGCTTGCGCCGCTTGAAGCTCTTGAGGTTCTTGAAGCTCTTGCGCTGGTCACCGGCGCCGCCGAGGTAGAATTCCTTGACGTCCTCGTTGTCGCGCAATTCGTCCGCGGTGCCGTCGAGCACGACCTTGCCTTGCTCCATGATGTAGCCGTGGCTCGCCACCGAGAGTGCGGCGCGCGCGTTCTGCTCGACCAGCAGGATGGTGACGCCGAGGTCGCGGTTGATCTTCTGGATGATCGAGAACACCTCCTTCACCAGCAGCGGCGACAGCCCCATGGACGGCTCGTCCATCAATATCATCTTCGGACGCGCCATCAGCGCGCGGCCGATCGCAAGCATCTGCTGCTCACCGCCCGAGAGATAACCGGCAAGGCCGGTGCGTTCCTTCAGGCGCGGGAAGTAGTTGAAGACCATGTCGAGGTCGGCATCGACCTCGCGGTCCCTGCGCGTGAAGGCGCCGAGCCTGAGGTTCTCCAGCGAGGTCATGTCGGCGACGATGCGCCGGCCCTCCATCACCTGGAAGATGCCGCGGCGCACGATCTTGTCGGGATCGATGCCGTTGATGCGGTCGCCCTCGAACAGGATCTCGCCACGCGTGACCTCGCCGTCCTCGGTCTTGAGCAGGCCCGAGATCGCCTTCAGCGTCGTCGACTTGCCGGCGCCGTTGGCCCCTAACAGCGCCACGATCGCGCCCTTGGGCACATCGAGGCTGAGCCCGCGCAGCACCAGGATGACGTCGTCATAGACGACCTCGATATTGCGCACGCTGAGGAGGGGCGGGGCGGGCCCGATGCTGGGATTGGGGCGCGTTGCTTCGGCGGTCTGGGTCATGCAGTCTTCTCCGCTGTCGTCACCCGCGAAGGCGGGTGACCCAGTATTCCAGAGACGCCCAACGTTCCCCGAGAGGCCGCGGCGTACTGGATCCCCCGCTCCAGTGCGCGTTGCGCACAAGGCGGGGGATGACAGTTGTGTGGGGGGCGAAAGCGGGGCTCACCACCCCAGCAATTCCGGCTTGCGCGGCAGTTCGACGGTCTTGACCTTCTCGAGCTTGATCGTGCCCTTGGCCATGAGGTCGTTGAGGTCGCCGTCGGTCGCACCTGAGACCTTGGTGCGATAGAGATCGACCTTCAGCGTGCCGCGGTGATCCTTGTCGGTCCAGGTCGAGGGATTGCAGACGCCGTCCATCCCGGCCGGCACCCAGTCCTTCTTCTGGTAGAAGCCCTTGGCGACGTTCTCCCCGGTGGCGCCGCCGTTCTTGGCGGCCCAATCGAGCGCTTCTTTCATGTACAGCGCCGAGCAGACGGCCGCGACGTAGTGCACGGGGCGATAGACCTTGCCGGTGGGATCGGACATCTTGGAGATCTCCATCAGGGTCTTCATGCCGGGCGCATCGCCGCCCCAGCTCACGGCGGTGCGCAGTGGGAAGATCACGCCGTTCGCGGCATCGCCCGCGGTCTTGGCGGCGTTCTCGTCCATGCCCCAAACATTGCCGAGGAACTGGACCTCGACGCCCGCGGTCTTGCAGGCCTTCATCACCGAGATGTTGGAGGCCGCGGTGTTGCCGAGATAGGCGTAGTTGGCGCCCGAAGATTTCAGGCTGAGGCACTGCGCGCTGTAGTCACCGGGCGAGAGCGCGAACACCAGCGGAGGCAGCACCTCGAAGCCGAGCTCCTGTGCCATGGCTTCGCCGGCGGCCTTCGGCGCGTTCGGATAGGGATGGTTGGCGCCCATGTGCACGAATTTCGGCTTGCCGGACTTGCCCTTGGCCTTCCAGTCCTCGGCCGCCCACATCAGCATCGCGCGCAGCGAATCCGAATAGCTCGGGCCATAGAAGAAATTGTAAGGAGCAGGCTTGGCCTTGCCGCTGACGCCTTCGGGATCGGTCAGCGCGGCGGCATAGGAGCCGGACATGTCGGGAATCTTGTCCTGTGCGAGGAAGCCGGTCAGTGCCTCGGTGTCCGCGGTGCCCCAGCCCATGATCGCAGCGACCTTCGAGTCCGGCGCCGACCACTTCTTGTAGAGCGCGATCGCCCGCGGCACCTGATAGCCATAGTCGTTGGTGTCGACGTTGAGCTGCTTGCCACCGACGCCGCCGTTCTTGTTGACCCAGGCGAAGGTATCGGCGACGGCCTGTCCATAGGGCGTGCCGACGTCGGAGGTGCCGCCGGAATAATCGGCAAGATGTCCGAGCGCGATCTGCGCCTGCGCGCTTGCCGAGAATGCGGCGATCGCAAGCGCGAGTGATGCGGTGCTCAAAAGGGACTTTATCGTCATGGGGTCGGTTCCTCCTGTTATTGTTTAAGTGAAGTTTCCGCGCTCAATGCGAGAACGGGTAGAGTTTCCAATAAGCCTTGATCTGCCGCCAGCGATGCGCGAGACCATCGGGCTCGAACATCAGGAACGCGATGATGATCACCCCGATCGCGATCTCGCGCAGGAAGGTGATGTTGGTGTTGAGCGAGAGCGCCTTGTCGATCGCGCCGCCCTTCAAATGCAGACTGAGGAATTCCATCGATTCCGGCAACAGCACCACGAAGGCGGTCCCCATCAGCGTGCCCATGATCGAGCCGGTGCCGCCGATGATGATCATGGCCAAGAACAGGATCGAGCGCTCGATGCCGAAACCTTCCTGGGAGACCACGAGCTGGTAATGCGCATAGAGCGCACCGGCGATGCCGGCGAAGAACGCGGCGAGGCCGAACGACAGCGTGCGGTACTTGGTGAGGTTGATGCCCATGATCTCCGCGGAGAGATAATGGTCGCGGATCGCCACCAGCGCGCGGCCGTCCCGCGTGCGCATCAGATTGGTGACGAGGATGTAGCTCGCCAGCACATAGGCCAGCACGACGTAGAAATACTGCCTGTCGCCGCGCAGCGTGTAGCCCAGAATCGAGAACGGCTCGGCGCTCGCCGGCACCGATCCGCCCGAGAACCATTCGGCGCGCGAGAAGAAGTCGAGCAGGATGTATTGCGCGGCCAGCGTCGCGATGACGAGGTAGAGCCCCTTCAACCGCGCCGCCGGAATACCGAAGATCAGCCCGACCAGCGCCGTGACGATGCCGGCGAGCGGGATTGCGAAGAACACCGGAATCGGCGCGTTGTTGGAGATATAGGCCGAGGTGAAGGCGCCGAGCAGGAAGAACGCGGCGTGGCCGATCGAGATCTGGCCGGTGAATCCGACCAGGATATTGAGGCCCAACGCCGCGATCGAGAAGATGCCGATCTGGATCAAAATGCTGAGCCAATAGCCGCTGAAGAATTGTGGCGCGAGGCACAGCAGCAGCACGCCGGCGATCGCAAAATTGCGGCTGGTCGTGGTCGGGAAGATCGTGGTGTCCGCGGCGTAAGTGGTGCGGAAATCACCAGCGGGGATGAGGGCAGGGCCGGCCATGGGTCAGATCCGCTCGATGTCGTGGGTGCCGAACAGGCCGTAGGGTTTGATCATCAGCACGATGATGAGGACGTAGAACGGCGCGATCTCGTAGAGATTGCCCCAGTGCAGGTACTCGCTGTCGACATATTGCGCGACGTTTTCGAGTAGCCCGATGATGATGCCGCCGAGCACGGCGCCGCCGACGGAATCGAGCCCGCCGAGGATCGCTGCCGGAAACACTTTTATGCCGTAGGCCGCAAGGCCCGAGGACACGCCGTTGACCACCGCAACGACGACACCTGCGACGGCCGACACCGTCGCTGAAATCGCCCAGGCCATCGCGAACACGCTCTTGACGGAAATGCCGAGCGACTGCGCGACCTGCTGATTGAATGCGGTGGCCCGCATCGCAAGGCCATATTTGGAGGCGCGGAAGAACCATGCCATGCCGATCATCATCGCGACCGACACCACGAGGCTCATGACATAGACGGTCTGGATCTGGAGTCCGAACAGGCTGACCGACTGGCTCTCGAACACGCGCGGGAACGGCTGCGGATTGACGCCGAACATCCATTTCAGTGTCGCCTGGAGCACGGTGGAGAGGCCGATCGTCACCATGATGACCGAGATGATGGGCTCGCCGATCATCGGCCGCAGGATCAGGACCTGGACCGCAATACCGAACACGAACATGAACACCAGCGTGATCGGCATGCCGATCCAGAACGGCACCTGGTATTTTGCCAGCAGCGCCCAGCATACCCATGCGCCGACCAGCAGCAGCTCGCCTTGCGCGAAATTGACGACCTGCGTCGCCTTGTAGATCAGCACGAACGACATCGCGACCACGCCATAGAGCGTGCCGACCACGAGGCCGTTGACCAGGAGCTGGAAGAGGAAGGCGGTGTTCATGTGATATGCTGTCCTTCGCCTCTCCCCGCGTGCGGCAGGGTTATCGCATATGATCTCTTGGAGCAGCCGGAGCAAGCGCCTCGTCCTTCGAGACGACCGCTCCGCGGACTCCTCAGGATGAGGCTAATTGGCATCGGGCCCGTTGAAACTGCTGCTGCATACTCCACCCTCATCCTGAGGAGCCCGCCAAAGCGGGCGTCTCGAAGGATGGGCCGCAGGGAAGCCGCTTCCATATGCGATTGCCCTGCCGCAAGCGGGGAGAGGCGAAGGGCAGCAGCTTGCGCATCGGTAGACTGTTTCACTCCGCAGCCTCCGCCATGTGCCCATGTCCGCCCAAATCCACCACACGCAACGTCGTGCGCACGCGCTGCGTGGTGCCGTCCTGGAAGCGGATCACTGTGTCGACGGGGATGTCGGCATCGCCGCGGTAGATAGCGTCGATGATCCCTGCGTATTTCTCGTTGATGACCCCGCGGCGCACCTTGCGGGTGCGAGTGAGCTCGCCGTCGTCGGCATCCAGCTCCTTGTAGAGCAGCAGGAAGCGTGAGATGCGCTGGGCAGGCGGCAGCGTCGCGTTGACGGTCTCGACCTCCTTCTGAAGCAGCGCGTAGACCTCAGGCCGCGAGGCGAGGTCGCTGTAGGTCGTGAACGAGAGCCGGTTCTTCTCCGCCCATTTCGAGATGATGGAGTAGCGGATGCAGATCATGGCGGCGAGCGCGTCGCGGCCGGCGCCCAGCACCACGGCCTCCGCGATATAGGGCGAGAATTTCAGCTTGTTCTCGATGAATTGCGGCGAGAAGCGCTCGCCGCGTGAGGTCTCGGCGAGATCCTTGATGCGGTCGATGACGACAAGCTGACCGTTGTCATTGAAATAGCCGGCATCGCCGGAACACATCCAGCCGTCCTTGATGTCGGCGACGCTGGCCTCGGGGTTCTTGTAATAGCCGAGGAACATGTTGGGGTGCCGCACCACGATCTCGCCGACGCCGTGCACGTCGGCATTGTCGATCCGGATTTCGACGCTATCGGCCATCGGTACGCCTGTCGTGTCAGGATCGACCTTACCCTCGGGGTGCAGCGTATAGGCCCCTAACAGCTCAGTCTGGCCGTAGAGCGTGCGCAGCGGCACGCCCATCGCCTGGAAGAACTTGAAGGTATCAGGGCCGAGCGCCGCGCCGCCGGTCGCGGCCGAGCGTAGGCGGGTGAAACCGAGCCGGTCGCGTAGCGCGCGGAACAGGATCGCATCGGCAAAATCCGAGCGCTTGCCCTGCGCGAGTGCGGCCAGTCCCGATTTCATTCCGACGTCGAACAGGCGCTGCTTCAACGGCGTAGCGTCCATCACCTTGGCGCGGACATCGGCGGCGATCGATTCCCAGACGCGCGGCGCGAACAGTACGAACGTCGGCGCGATCTCGCGCAGATCGTTCATCATGGTGTCGGGCTCTTCGACGAAGTTGATTTTCATCCGGCACAACAGGCCTTTGCCGAGCACGTAAACCTGTTCCATGATCCAGGGCAGCGGCAGCACCGAGACGTACTCGTCGTCAGGTCCCTTCGGATCGAAGGCGAGATAGGTCGCGCAATGGCAGAGCACGCGCCCGGCGGCGAGCATCGCGAGCTTCGGGTGTGAGGTGGTGCCCGACGTCGTGCAGAGGATCGCGACGTCCTCGCCCTTGGTTGCATCCACGAGCCGGTCGTAAAGCTCCGGCTCCCGAACGGCGCGCGTGCGGCCGAGCTCGGCGAATTTTTCGGCTGACATCAGCCTGGGATCGTCATATTTCCGCATCCCGCGCGGATCGGAATAGATGATGTGCTTCAACTTCGGCACGCGCTCGGCAAGCGCGAGCAGCTTGTCGACCTGCTCCTCGTCCTCGGCGAAGACGAGCCGCGCCTCGCCATAGGTCAGGAGATAGGCGGCTTCCTCGTCCAGCACGTCGCGATAGAGCCCGAGGCTCAGCCCGCCAACGGCATGGGTCGCGACTTCCGCCGCGACCCAATCCGGCCGGTTGTCGCCGATGATGCCGATGACGTCGCCGCGGCCGAGGCCAAGCTCGACGAGCCCAAGAGCGAAGTCGCGCACCCGCATCTGGTAGTCGTTCCAGGTGAACAGGCGCCAAAGCCCGAGATCCTTCTCGCGCAGCGCGATCTCGTTGCCATGCTCCTTCGCGTTGAGCCGGAGCATCTTGGGATAGGTGTCGGCCTGCGCAACGCGTCCTGCGTAATCCATCATGCCGCGCTCTCCTGCGCCGGCGGGGCGTCATCCGGATCGACCAGCACCTCGTCTTCCTCACCAAGGTAGGCGCGCTTGACGTGGGGATCGGCGAGGACCGCCGCGGGATCGCCCTCGGCGATCTTCTTGCCGAAATCCAGCACCATGACGCGGTGGGAGATGTCCATCACCACGCCCATGTCGTGCTCGATCATCACTACCGTCATCCCGAACTCCTCATTGAGATCGACGATGTAGCGGGCCATGTCCTCCTTCTCCTCGAAGTTCATGCCGGCCATCGGCTCGTCGAGGAGGATGAGGCGCGGCTCCAGCGCCATGGCGCGGGCGAGCTCCACGCGCTTGCGCAGGCCATAGGAAAGGGTGCCGGCGGTGGCTTTTCGCACCGATTGGAGATCGAGGAAGTCGATGATCTCCTCGACCTTGCGGCGGTGCTCGAGCTCCTCCTTGCGCGCGCCGGTGAGCCAGTACAGCGAGCCCGTAAGGAAATTGTTCTTCAGGAGGTGATGGCGGCCGACCATGATGTTGTCGAGCACGCTCATATGGTGGAACAGCGCGAGATTCTGGAAGGTGCGGCCGATGCCGAGCGAGGCGCGGGCAGTCGGCGTCAAACCGGTAATGTCGCGGCCCTGGTAGAAGAGCTGGCCTTCGGTCGGCTTGTAGCGACCGGAAATACAATTCACGATCGAGGTCTTGCCGGCGCCGTTGGGGCCGATGATCGAGAACAGCTCGCCTTCCCTGATGGCGAAGCTGACATCGGTCAGCGCACGGACGCCACCGAATCGCAAGGACACGCCGCGCACTTCGAGACTAGCCACTAACAAATCCCTCCCGGTGATGGCGCATTCAGTGGCGCTCTTCATCCGTTGTTTCCGAACGATCCTAGTACGGTGGTCCCGGTCAGGCCATGCAGCCATTGGTCTCGACCGGGCCCCGCGCCACCTTCGTTCCCATCAGGGATCAAAAGCCGCATCGCCCAAGGTGGCTCTCAATACGGGAAAGCGCTATTTTGAAATGTCTTCGGCCTGACAATTCGGTGACAAAGTTTTTCGGGCGGGTGCGGCGTCCATCTTTCGTCGGATGGCCGCCGATGTGATCGTGTTGCAGTGCAACAGAAGCGCGGAGTGACGAAACGGTGCGGCTGGCCTCTCCATCATGATTTCAGAGGATCATCTGAAGCGCATCGCCGCCTGGTCGCGCGAACTCACGGAGGCCGAGATCGAGGTCGCGCGCGCCGGAGTCAGCGAGCGGTCCTACGGCACCGGCGAGACTGTGTTCATGCGCGGCGACAGCTTCGACTATTGGGCCGGCATGGTCTTTGGCCTTGCCCGGATGGGCGGGGTGTCGCGCGACGGCAAGGAGACCAGTCTTGCCGGGCTGACGGCAGGCGCCTGGTTCGGCGAAGGCAGCGTGCTCAAGAACGAGCCGCGACGCTACGACGTGGTCGCGCTGCGCGACAGCCGGGTCGCGCTGATGGAACGCAGCGCCTTCATGTGGTTGTTCGAGAACAGCGTCGGCTTCAACCGCTTCCTGGTCCGCCAGCTCAACGAGCGGCTCGGCCAGTTCATCGGCATGCTCGAGGTCAACCGCACGCTTGACGCCACCGCCCGCCTTGCCCGCAGTATCGCCTCGCTGTTCAACCCGATCCTCTATCCCGAATCGACTGCGCATCTGGAGATCACCCAGGAGGAGATCGGCGCGCTCTCCGGCATGTCCCGCCAGAACGCCAACCGCGCGCTGAACCGGCTGGAGAAAGAGGGGCTGCTGCGGCTGGAATATGGTGGGGTCACCATCCTCGCTATCGAGCGGCTGCGCAGCTACGGGGATTAGCGCGCGTTGGCGGGGGCGTGCACCGGCCAGAGGTCGGCGCGCCAGCGGATCGCGATCGCCAGCATCGCGATGATCCCTGAGGCGGCATAGAGCGATCCCGTCGCGGAATAGCCTATGATGTCGATCAGGCTGCCGGCCGCGAGCAATCCGAGCGGCAGGCCGTAGATCACCATCATGCGGACGCCCATGACGCGACCGCGCAGATGTGCGCTGGCCGTCCGCATCAGGATCACGGCCGCCGAGATCATCGACATGCTCTGCGCAATACCGGCGAGGACGAGGCAGGCCATCGCCACAGGCATGGTCCTGATCTCGACGAACACCAGCAGCATGGCGTACCAGGCCAGTGTCGCGCCGATCAAAAGCCGGGCAATGCGCAATCCGCTGACCAGGCTCAGCGTGATGGAGCCGGTCAGCGAGCCGACGGCGAAGCTCGCCGAGAGATAGCCGAGGCCGGTCTGGTCGGTCTGAAAGATCTCCCGCGCGATGTAGGGCAGCAATCCTCCTGTGAAAGGAAACGCGGTGAGATTGGCCAGGAAGGCGACGCACAGCGCCGCGCGCATTCCCGGGCCGTTCCAGGCGTAGACGATCCCCTCCTTGAGGTCGCCAAATAGTCGGGAAATGGCGTGGCTGTTGGCCGGGAGATCGCTCGTGGTGAGGGTCCTTTTCGGCCGGGTCAGGCAGAGCATGAGCAGCGCAGCCACGAGGTAGAGGCAGGCGATCGCCACATAAACGAGGCCGATGCCGAGGACGGCGAACAGGCCGGCGCCCGTCAATGCTCCGGCGATGCGGGCGCTGTCCTGGGTGGTGCGCGCAACGCTGATGGCGCCGACGAGTTGCTCCGCCGGCATGATCTCGGCAAGCAGCGCCCCCCGGACGCCGAGATCGGAGGGGCGAATCAGGCCCATGATCGCGACGATGATCATGACGCTCAGCGGCGACAAATGACCGGTCAACGCCAGAACCATGATGGTCGACGAGAGCACCATGTAGGCAAGACGCATCGCGACCAGCAGGTCGCGATGACCCATGCGGTCGCCGATCATACCGAATACCGGCGCGACCAGGGTCCCGACGAACTGGAGCGATGCAAGCACGGTGAGCAGCAGCACCGAGCCGGTCTCGACCAGGATGTACCAGCCGAGCACCAGCGTCTCGACCTCGAACGCCCAGGAGGTGAGCAGGTCGGACGGCCACTGGAAGCGATAGTTGCGGATGCGGAATGGCGCGAGCGCGGAAGGTCGTGCGGATGCGCTCAAGATGCGATGACGGGTTTCACGGCGTTTCCCTGCCCTCTTTTATTTGTTCTTCTGTTTGGAAGGGTAGCCCCGGCGATGGCCCTGTCAATTGACGCTACCGCATGCCACCATGCTTTGCCGACGACGTACGGTCCGCCAGTGCGCCCGCAGCATGCTTCGTCGCCCATACTGAGAGGTAGGCTACCGCCGCTTGCTCTTCCGGCGCGCAGAGCCCATTCTGGTCTGCATCCTGGGACCCATTCGGTAGGGACCAGCAGATTGCGCCATCGCGGCTTCCGCGAGGTCTTGAGCCATGAACTGCTCGGGTTGTGGTTTCGAGGTTCAGAGCGGCTTTGCCTTCTGCCCGAAGTGCGGCACGAAGCAGCCGAACGCGTGCCCCGGCTGCGGCTTTCCATGTGCACCGGATTTTGTCTATTGCCCGAAATGCGGCTCCCTCATCAGCGGGGCGACCAACGACGGCGGACAGACATCGGCGCAGACGAGCCCGGCGACACTCCCAATCAGATCGTCTTCGCCACCGCTCCTGCAGACGGCTCAACACGCATTTCGACCGCAGTCGGACAATGTCGATAGCGAAGCAAACCGCCGCACCATCACCGTGCTGTTTGCCGACCTCAGCGGCTTCACTGCGATGAGCGAGCGGCTCGACCCAGAGGTCATGCAGACGCTTCAGAACCAGTTGTTCGAGGAGTTGACGGCCGCGGTGCAGAGCTTTGGCGGCTTCGTGGACAAGTTCATCGGCGATGCGCTGCTCGCACTGTTTGGTGCGCCGACTGCGCACGAGGACGACCCCGAGCGGGCGGTCCGCGCTGCCCTCGACATGATCAGCCGGACGGCGCGCCTCAGCGAGCGCGCGAAGGCCTATGCCGGTTCACCGTTGCAGCTCCATGTCGGCATCAACACCGGCCACGTCGTCGCGGGTGGGTTAGGCGTGGGCGTTGCCAAATCCTATTCGGTGACCGGCGATACCGTGAATACGGCGCAACGATTGCAGTCGATGGCGTCTCCGGACGAGGTGCTGGTCGGGCCGTTGACCCACCGTCTGACGCGGCATGCGTTCGCCTACGACTCGCTCGGCGAGATCTCGCTCAAGGGCAAGATGGGCAGCGTTCTGGTCCATCGTCTGAAGGGACCGCTCGATACGCCCCGCGCGGCACGCGGCCTCGACACGCTGGGCCTCGATGCACCACTGATCGGGCGCGACGCCGAGCTTGCGCGCGTGATCGGCAGCCTTGATCGCGCGTGCGGCGGCGCGGCTCAACTGGTGCGGCTGGTTGGCGAAGCGGGCATTGGGAAAACGCGGCTGGTGAACGAATTCGTCGCCCGCATCCGCGATGAGGATCGCTTCGCAAGCGTGGCGATCCGACGGGCGGTCTGCTCGCCGCTCGGCGAACAATCCTACGGAGCACTCGCCGCCGTGCTGCGTAGCGCCTACGGTATCGCACAGAAGGCGGGAGCCGCGGAGGCAGAGACGAAAGTTGCGGAAGCGCTATTGGAGCTCGGCCTCGCGGCCGAGGAAGCCGACCGCCTGATGCCTCTCTACCTGCACGTTCTTGGCCTTGGCGATCCCAACGCCGTGCTCAGGCACGTCGAACCGGAACAGCTCCGGCGGCAGATCTTTTTCGCGATCCGTACCGTCTTCGAACGCCGCCTCGCCTTGTCGCCGCTTCTCATCATCGTCGAGGATCTGCATTGGGCCGACGCGGTGTCGCTTGAAGCGTTGCGGTTCTTGATGGACCGGCTGGAGCGGACGCGGCTGATGCTGTTGTTTACACATCGGCCAGCGCTGGTGGATCAGTTCGGTTCGAGCAGGATCAGTCACACGACCATTCGGCTGCCTCCGCTTGGCGATGCTGACGGACGAAGGCTGCTCGCGGCGTATTTCAGTCACGGTTGGCGGGAACCGCCGGGACATTTGTTCACCCGAATCCTCGATCGCGCAGGCGGAAATCCGCTTTTCCTCGAGGAGATCATCCGCGGCCTCATCGAAGGCGGGGCCCTGGAGCGTGACGGCGCGCAGTGGCGGATGAAATCGGATGAAGCCGCCGCCGATATTCCAGCAAGCATTCAGGCGTTGTTGCTGGCGCGCCTCGACCGGTTGCCGCATCAGGTGCGCCACGTGGCCCAGGAGGCCGCGGTGATCGGTCCGCGCTTTGATGCGGCTGTTCTCGGTGCGGCAGCAACCGAGCCGGCAAGGGTCGAAGCAGCGCTCGAACTTCTGTGCGACGCCGAGCTCATCGAGGAGGTCGCGGGCTCGAGCTCGATGTCGCTGCGGACCTATCGCTTCACGCAGACCATGCTTCAGGACGTGATCTATCAAAATCTGCTTTTGCAGCGTCGGGTCGAGCTCCATGGACGGATTGGTGCCGCGCTGGAGCGGCGCTATGGCAAAGAGCCCGAGCAGCTCGAAGATCTCATCTTGCTCGGACATCACTTCAGTCTGAGCGCGAGCAAGTCGAGAGGCGCGCGCTATTTGCGCGCGGCCGGCGATCGCGCACGTGCGAGCTATGCCAACGACGATGCCCTCCGTTTCTATCAGCAATCCCTCGCCGTGCTGTCGACCGCCAGCGAACGGGAGCCGGAACGCCTGATCCTGTACGAGCGCGTCGCGGACCTCTGTTGCGTGGCTGGCCGCCGAAGCACAGCCGAGGAGCACTACCAGAGTGCGCTGGAGGGGCACCGCACGGCAGGGGACCGTATCGGCGAGGCGCGCATTCTTCGCAAGCTCGGCCGATTGTTGTGGGACGCCGGCAAGCGCGTCAGGGCAGAGGAGCGCTATGCCGAGGCGGCAGAACGGCTCGGCGGGACCGACGCGCCGATCGAGTGGGCGCACCTCCTCCAGGAGCGCGGCCGTCTCGCGTTTCGTGTGGGCGATCACGTCGCCGCCGCGCGGTGGGCCGACGAGGCGCTGGGCCACGCGCGGTCCGTGCCGGCGAACGCGGACGAGCAAGCGGGTCTCGAGGCGGCGCGCGCCATTGCGGAGGCGCTCAACACCAAGGCGGTTGCGCTGGCGCGGCTTGGGCGACACCAGGAGGCGGTGAAGGAGGTGGAGCAAAGTGTCGCGGCAGCCGAGGCCGCCGGCCTCCTCAACGTGGCGTGCCGCGGCTACACCAACCTTGGCGTGCTCTACACGATCGTCGACCCGGCGCAAGCCATGGCGGTTTGCCGGCGCGGCCTCGATGTCGCGAATCGTATCGGCGATCTCGGCTTCCAGGCGCGCCTTCTGGCCAACCTTGCCGTCGCCTGTTGCACCTTCACGGACAGATGTACTGAGGAGGGGGTGCCGGCTGCCGAAAAGGCGATCGAGATCGACCGCGCGCTCGATCAGCGCGAGCATCTCCCGGTACCCCTCATCGTGCTCGGGCAGATCCATCAGTGCCATTTCCGCCCCGACATGGCCGCGCGCTGCTACAACGAGGCCATCGAGGTGGCGAGCGAGACCGGCGAGCCGCAGCAGCTGTTTCCATGCTATGATGGTCTTGCGACACTGAACCTTGATCGAGGCGACATGCCCGAGGCCGAGCGGTATTTCGCGCTGGCCCATGATGTCTGCGCCCGGCACGGGCTCGATCCCGCAGGGCTGATCGTACTGCCGTTCCTTGACTAGCCAATGTGAGGGAGTTCAACCATGTCAGACCGTCATGTAGATGGAACACTTCAGCCGGGCGATCGCGCACCGAACATCGTCCTGGACGCCATCACACGCGAAGGAAAGATCGCGCTCGAGGATTATCGCGGGCATAGTCCCATACTGGTGGGCCTGTTTCGTGGCCTGCACTGTCCGTTCTGCCGGCGCCATATCGCGGCGCAGGCGCAGCTTGATGGCGCGCTGCGCGGGAAGGGGATCGAAAGTCTCACGGTCGTCAACACGCCGATCGACCGCGCGCGGCTCTATTTCCGCTATCATCCATTGCCCAATCTGCTCGCCGCGTCCGACCCCGATCGGGTCTCGCACCGCGCATTCGGCCTGCCCAATATCGAGTTCACGGAGAACGAAACCGAGTGGCCACGCAAAGTGGGCATGGACGCGGTCATGAGCATGCAAGTGGACATGCCCGGCGAGTTGCCCGGCCCGATGAACCGGCCGGCAGCCGCGGAGTACCTCAACAACAAAGACGGTTACGAGATGACCGAAGCCGACCAGCGTATGGCGGCAACAGGCACGGGGCAGCTGTTTGGCCAGTTCCTGCTCGACCGGGAAGGGATCGTGCGCTGGACGTTCACCGAGGTTCCCGGCGGCGGCCAGCGCATGTTCGGAGCGCCGAGCCCACAGGAGCTGATGTCGGCCGCCTCGCAGGTGGCAGGCTAGGCATCTTGGCGATCAACCCGCCACCCTCGGTCGTTTCTCGGCGAGCGCCGCAGCCATCGCCGAGATCAGCGGGCGCATGAAATAATGATCTTCCACCGGCGAGACGTCAGTGCGCAATCCGTGCGCGGCGAGCTCGCCTGAGACCGCCGGGCCGACTGAAGCAATCAGCGTCCGTTCGAGCCCAGCGCGAAGGCGTGCCTCGCTGCCATGCGCCTTCGCGGCCTCGAACAGTCGGCGGACCTGGCCGAGATTGGTCAGCGCGATGGAATCGATCCGCCCTTCGGCCATTTCGTCGATCGCGGCGACGATGTTGGCATCTGCCGCCTTGGAATCGTAGACATAGGGCAGGACGGTATCGACCTCGGCGCCTTGCGCGACGAGCGCGCCGGTCAGCGCGCTGTGGTCCTTGTCCGGATAGAGCTGCAGACCGAGACGGTGGCCCTTCAGGTCGAGCCCGCCCAGCATCTCGATCACGCCCTCGGTGGTCGGCTTCTCCGTGGTCTGCTGCGCGTCGAGGCCAACCTCGCGCAGCGCTCTGCCGGGCTTCGGGCCGCGGGTGAATTTTCGCGATTTGGCGAGCGCTGCCACGAGAGCCTGATCGAGGCCGCGGGCGCCGGCGAGCTTCATGATCCGGCGCAGGCCCTCGCCGGTCATCAGCACGAGGTCGTCGAAAGGCTTGTCGATGGCGCGGCGGATCCAGGCCTCGACCGGCGCCGGGTCCGGCGCATCGTGAATGGTGAACATCGGGCACTGCACGACCTCGGCGCCTTGCTCGGCCAGAAGCTTCGCAAACTGCGCCTCCTCACGCGTTTCCAGGATCAGGATGCGGGTGCCGTTCAAGCGGTCGGCCATGGGCGTGCTCCGGTCAAAATCGCAATGGTGCGTTCATCCTGACTCTGCGCCCGGGATTGGCGCAAGAGTGGGTCGGTGCTAGAGCGGGGCGCAAATCGCGTGTTGTTCCGTTTCGTTTGCCCAAACCTTCATCAAGAGTCATGCCCTATCATCAATATGTCCTGATCCTGTCCTGTCCGGATCGCCCCGGCATCGTCTCGGCGGTGTCGACGTTCCTGGCCCACAACGGGCAGAACATTCTCGACGCCCAGCAGTTCGATGACGTCGAGACCAAGAAATTCTTCATGCGCGTGGTGTTCACCGCGGCCGATCTCGCCGTGGAACTGTCGGCGCTCCAGACCGGCTTTGCCGCGATCGCTGAACGTTTCGGCATGGAATGGCAGATGCGCGACCGCGCCGCGCATCGCAAGGTGATGCTGCTGGTGTCGAAGTCCGACCACTGCCTGGTTGATATCCTCTATCGCTGGCGCACCGGCGAATTGCCGATGATCCCCACCGCGATCGTCTCCAACCATCCGCGCGAGGTCTATGCCGGGCTCGATTTCGGCGGCATCCCGTTCCACCACCTGCCTGTGACCAAGGAGACCAAGCGCGAGCAGGAAGCGCAGATCCTCGACCTCGTCGCCAGCACGGGCACCGATCTCGTCGTGCTCGCCCGCTACATGCAGATCCTGTCCGACGATCTCTCGGCAAAACTGTCGGGGCGCTGCATCAACATTCATCACTCGTTTCTGCCGGGGTTCAAGGGTGCAAAGCCGTATCACCAGGCCCATGAGCGCGGCGTCAAGCTGATCGGCGCCACCGCGCATTACGTCACGCGCGATCTCGATGAGGGCCCGATCATCGACCAGGACGTCGAGCGCATCAGCCATCGCGATATGCCGGAGGATCTGGTCCGCAAGGGCCGCGACATCGAGCGCCGCGTGCTCGCCCGCGCGATCCGCTACCATCTTAACGACCGCGTCATTCTCAATGGCCGCAAGACCGTGGTGTTCGTGGATTGAGTTGTTCACCTCTCTCCGCGTGCGGGGAGAGGGGGCGCACAATCTTAACGCACCGCGTTGCCCGACGTTGTCCCCGTCGCGCCCTTCTGCGCCTGCTCTTCCTTTTCGCGATCGGCTGCCGGCAGCAGCCGCTTGCGTTCGCGCTCCTTCATGTAGGCGTCGTATTGCGGCGTGCCCGGTCGGGGCGGGGCGTCGGCCGGCAGGCCACCGGCCCATTGCGGGACGTAGTCGCCCATGCCGGCGGAGAGCTTTTCGTTGACCGTGCCGCAGCCTGCAAGGTTCGAAGCCAGCAGAGCGACGACGGCAGCGATCGAAAGCGAACGGAAACGCATGAGCATCTTCTAGTTCGTGCCCGATTGGGCACGTGTGATGGGACGCCGAACGGGCGCGAGCGGCGGACTGTAGTCCTCAATAAGCAAAATTGGCTTATTCGAAGACAGATTCTTTTGTATACATGAAGGTATTATAATAGGTCTATTTTGCACTTGAGAGAGCGTCTTAGCTGGTATGGTATACATAACGTATTCATAAGCTAGGAGATCAGCCGGCATAACCGTGAGGGTTCAACGGCAAAGGCATTCGGGGATGTTCGAATTCTGCAAATGAGAGGCGGAATTCTCCATCACGCTGCCGTAGCGCCTCTTAGAGTGCCGCATCAAATTCGCGGCAAACTGGCTTGAGCAACGAAGGGCTTTTTCGTTGACAAGACCATTTTATTTGTACAATCGTACAAATCTCTCCGGCTGTCGTCGAAAAGACCGCGCGCTTGCGCCGAATGGTCGCCCAACGTCCGATTGACAACGGGGTTGCAGAGGACGCCATGTGGCCGCACGGCATGGCTTGTCCGCGAGTTAAAGCGCGGCAAGGACCGGGCACTCGGTTCAGGGCACAAAAGTCAGGAATTAAGGGGAGGGAGATCTGATGTTCGTACGCAAACCATTTTCTTGGGCCGCCGCGGTGGCTGCCATCTCGGGCCTTGCTGCCATTGCTCCGGCCAAGGCCGAGGACGCCGTCAAGGTCGGCCTGATTCTGCCGATGACCGGCGGCCAGGCCTCGACCGGCAAGCAGATCGAGAACGCGATCAAGCTCTACATGCAGCAGAAGGGCGACACCGTCGCCGGTAAGAAGATCGAGATCATCCTCAAGGACGATGCCGCGATTCCCGACAAGACCAAGACCGCCGCGCAAGAGTTGATCGTCAACGACAAGGTCAACTTCATCGCCGGCTTCGGCGTGACGCCCGCCGCGCTCGCGGCCGCGCCGCTCGCAACGCAAGCCAAGATCCCGGAAGTCGTCATGGCGGCCGGCACCTCCATCATTACCGAGCGTTCGCCCTACATCGTGCGCACCAGCTTCACGCTGGCGCAGTCCTCCACCATCATCGGCGACTGGGCGGTGAAGAACGGCATCAAGAAGGTGGCGACGCTGACCTCGGACTACGCGCCGGGCAATGACGCGCTGAACTTCTTCAAGCAGCATTTCACCGCCGGCGGCGGCGAAGTGGTCGAAGAGGTCAAGGTGCCCTTGCAAAACCCTGATTTCGCGCCGTTCCTCCAGCGCATGAAGGACGCCAAGCCTGACGCGATCTTCGTGTTCGTGCCGGCGGGGCAGGGTGGCAACTTCATGAAGCAGTATGCCGAGCGTGGTCTCGACAAGGCCGGCATCAAGGTGATCGGACCAGGCGACGTCACCGATGACGACCTTCTCAACAACATGGGCGACGCCGTGCTCGGCACGGTCACCGCGCATCTCTACTCCGCGGCCCATTCCTCGCAGATGAACAAGGATTTTGTCGCCGCCTACAAGAAGGCGTTCGGCAACCGTCCGGGCTTCATGGCCGTGAGCGGGTATGACGGCATGCACCTGATCTACGAAGCGCTGAAGAAGACCGGTGGCGATACCAACGGCGACAAGCTGATCGGAGCCATGAAGGGCCAAAAGTGGGAGAGCCCGCGCGGCCCGATCTCGATCGACCCCGAGACCCGCGACATCGTGCAGAACATCTATATCCGCAAGGTCGAGAAGGTCGACGGCGAACTCTACAATGTCGAGTTCGCGACCTTCGAGGCCGTCAAGGATCTCGGCAAGACCAAGAAGTGACGCGCGAAAGCGCGTCATCCTTGAGGCTCACCTCTCCCGCTTGCGGGAGAGGTCGGCGCAGAGCGCCGTCGGGAGTCTCTCAGTGGAAAGACCCTCTCCCCAACCCTCTCCCGCAAGCGGGAGAGGGAGCGCAGCATGGCCCTTGGCCACACTTGAGATGACTTTCGACCCCCGATGACCGCAATCCTCACCAACCTGTTCGATGGCGTTGCCTACGGCATGCTGTTGTTCGTGCTCGCCTGCGGGCTCGCGGTCACGCTCGGCCTGATGAACTTCGTCAACCTCGCCCATGGCGCCTTCGCCATGGCCGGGGGCTATGTCTGCATGGTGCTGGTCAACCGGATGGGCTGGCCGTTCTTCGCCGCGCTGCCGCTCGCCTTCGTCTCCGCAGCCGCGATCGGCATTGCGCTCGAACGCACGCTCTACCGCCACCTCTATGCGCGCAGCCATCTCGACCAGGTGCTGTTCACGATCGGCCTGACCTTCATGTCGGTGGCGGCGGTGGACTACATTCAGGGTTCCTCGCGCGTCTTCATCAATTTGCCCGCTGCGCTCCAGGGCCAGTTCGACGTGTTCGGCGTCGGCATCGGCCGCTACCGGCTGATGATCATCGTGATCTGCGGTCTGCTCACCATCGGCCTGCAGATGGTGCTGGCCAAGACCCGCTTCGGCAGCCGCCTCCGCGCCGCAGTCGACGATCCCCGTGCCGCGAGCGGGCTCGGCATCAACGTGCCGCAAGTGTTCGCCTTCACCTTCGCTTTTGGCTGCGGGCTCGCCGGCCTCGGCGGCGCGCTGAGCGCCGAGATCCTCGGCCTCGATCCGTACTTTCCGCTGAAATTCATGATCTACTTCCTGATCGTGGTCACCGTCGGCGGTTCGTCCTCGATCACCGGGCCGTTCCTGGCCTCGCTCCTGCTCGGCATCGGCGACGTCGCCGGAAAATATTACGTGCCGAAGATGGGCCCCTTCGTGATCTACACCATGATGATCGTGATCCTGATCTGGCGCCCGAACGGCCTGTTCGGCCGCACGGCCGCGCGTTGAGTCCGCCGATGAGCGCTTCCTCCGACGTCGGCTATCACGCCCAGCGCCAAGCGCGCTGGCACTATGGCGAAGTCGCCTTCTGGCTCATCGTGCTGGCCTGCGGCTTCGCCTTTCCCACGCGCTATCTGATCATGACCGACATCCTGCGGCTGGCGCTGTTCACGATGTCGCTCGATCTCATCCTCGGCTATGCCGGAATCGTCTCGCTCGGCCATGCCGCCTTCTTCGGCGTCGGCGCCTACGCGGCGGGACTTCTCGCGCTGCACGGCATCATCAAAGAGCCCGTGCTGGCGCTGATCGTCGCCGGCCTTGCGGCGATGGTGCTTGGTTTTGCCACCAGCTTCCTGGTGATCCGCGGCGTCGACC
Organism: Bradyrhizobium genosp. SA-3; assembly: GCF_004212635.1. Classification (GTDB taxonomy): domain Bacteria; phylum Pseudomonadota; class Alphaproteobacteria; order Rhizobiales; family Xanthobacteraceae; genus Bradyrhizobium. The sequence continues at coordinate 33,441 of NZ_PSRT01000047.1, forward strand.
TGACGCGTTTGATGGTGACGCTCGGCATCGCCCTGCTGCTGGAAGCGCTGGCCGAACGCTTCTCCAACATCACCGGTGGCACCGACGGCCTGCAAGGCATCGAGATGCAGCCGATCTTCGGCGAGATCCCCTTCGACATGTTCGGTAAAGCCGGCTTCTTCTACTCGCTGGCCGTGCTGTTCCTCCTCTTCCTGCTCGCCCGCCGCGTCGTGCATTCGCCCTTCGGCCTGTCGCTGCGTGCGATCAAGAACAATCCGCTGCGGGCCGCCGCCATCGGCATCCCGGTCAACCGCCGCCTGATCGCGATCTACACGCTGGCGGCGTTCTATGCCGGCATCGCAGGCGCGCTGTTCACTCAGACCACCGCGATCGCTTCGCTCGACGTGTTCGCGTTCGAGCGCTCCGCCGATCTGATGCTGGTGCTGGTCATCGGCGGCACCGGCTATCTCTATGGCGGGCTGATCGGCGCGGTGGTGTTCCGTATGCTCCAGGAATTGTTTTCCACCATCACCCCGCAATACTGGCAGTTCTGGATCGGCCTCGTGCTTGTCGTGATCGTGCTGGTCGGCCGCCAGCGCCTGCACCGCTGGGTGCTCTATGTGCCCAACCTGATCATCAGGCAGGTGGCCGGGCGCAAGGCCGTCGTCGCCGTGCCGGAGAGCGACGCATGACCATCGCGCTCGAAACGAAGAATCTCGAAAAGCAGTTCGGCGGCCTGCGCGTTACGCGCGACCTGTCCTTGAAGATCGAGCAGGGCGCCCGCCATGCCCTGATCGGCCCGAACGGCGCCGGCAAGACCACGGTCATCAACCAGCTCACCGGCGTCCTCAAGCCGAACTCGGGCCGCATCCTGCTCGAAGGTCAGGACATCACCGATCTGCCCGTGCACAAGCGCGTGCTGCGCGGCCTGTCGCGCACGTTCCAGATCAACCAGCTCTATCCCGACCTGACCCCGCTCGAGATCATCGGCCTTGCCGTCTCCGAGCGCCTCGGCCATGGCGGCGACTGGTGGAGGCGGATGGGGACACGCAGCGACGTCAACGGCGAAGTCGCCGATCTGCTGACGCGCTTCCATCTGCTCGACGTCATGAACGAGCAGACCGTGACGCTGCCTTACGGCAAGCAGCGTCTGCTCGAGATCGCGGTGGCGATCGCGGCCAAGCCCCGCGTGCTGCTGCTCGACGAGCCCGCCGCCGGCGTGCCCGAGAGCGAGCGCCATGACATTCTCGCGGTCGTCGGCGCACTGCCGCGCGACGTTACCGTGCTCCTGATCGAGCACGACATGGACCTCGTCTTCTCCTTTGCCGACCGCATCTCGGTGCTGGTCTCCGGCGCGCTGCTCACGGAGGGGCCGCCCGAACAGGTCGCGCGCGATCCGCAGGTCAAGGCGGTCTATCTTGGCGAGGAGGCGGTCAATGTCTGACCTGCTCGCGATCAACTCCCTTCGCGCCGGCTATGGCGAGGCGGTGGTGCTGCCCAACATGTCGCTGTGCCTCGCCGAGGGGCAGGTGCTGGCGCTGCTCGGCCGCAACGGCACCGGCAAGACCACGCTGATCAATTCCATCGTCGGCGTCACCCGCCGCTTCTCGGGGTCGGTCGCGCTTGCCGGCGCGGATGTCACCTCGCTCCGGCCTGACCAGCGCGCGCGTGCCGGCATCGGCTGGGTGCCGCAGGAGCGCAACATCTTCCGCTCGCTTACGGTGGAAGAGAACATGACCGCGGTGGCGCAGCCCGGCCCCTGGACGGTCGAGAAGGTCTACGAGATGTTCCCGCGGCTGAAGGAGCGGCGGAGCAATTTTGGCAACCAGCTCTCCGGCGGCGAGCAACAGATGCTGGCGATCGGCCGCGCGCTGACACTCAATCCGAAAGTCCTGCTGCTGGACGAGCCGACCGAGGGCCTCGCCCCCATCATCGTCGAGGAACTGCTCAAGGCGATCGGCACCATCACCCGGGCGGGCGGCATCTGCTCGATCATCGTCGAGCAGAATGCCCAAAAGATTCTGGGGCTGGCCGACCGCGTCGTGATATTGGAGCGCGGAACGATCGTCCACGACGCCCCGAGCGCCGCCCTGAAGGCCGACCCATCCGTCCTGGAGCGCCACCTCAGCGTCGCCGGAGCGGCCACCCATTGATCTTCGCCTCTCCCCGCAGGCGGGGAGAGGGAGTACAACTTGCGCCACTGAAATTTCGGGAGAGATAACAATGCAGCGAACCAAAGCCCCCTTCCGCGCCGACGAGGTCGGCAGCCTTCTGCGTCCCGCCAAGATCAAGGAAGCCCGCAGCCGTCTGGAGAAGGGCGAGATCTCGGCCGACGATCTGCGCAAGATCGAGGACATGGAGATCGAGAAGGTCGTGCACAAGCAGGCTTCGATCGGGCTGAAGCTTGCGACCGACGGCGAATTCCGTCGCTCCTGGTGGCACTTCGACTTCCTGGCCAAGCTCACCGGCTGCGAGCTGTTCCACCCCGACACCGGCATTCAGTTCGCGGGCGTTCAGACCCGGCACGACGCAGTGCGCGTGATCGGCAAGCTCGACTTCCCCAACAACCACCCGATGCTGGATCACTTCCGCTTCCTGAAGAAGTATGCCGACCAGGCCCACGTCACCGCCAAGATGACGATCCCGTCGCCGGCGGTGCTGCACTTCCGCGGCGGTCGCAAGTCGATCTCCAAGGACGTCTATCCCGATCTCGACGCCTTCTACGAGGACCTCGGCAAGACCTATCGCAAGGCCGTGAAGGCGTTCTACGACGCCGGTTGCCGCTATCTCCAATTCGACGACACCGTCTGGGCCTATCTCTGCTCGCAGGACGAACTGCAGAAGGCGCGCGAGCGCGGCGACAATCCCGAGGGCCTGCAGCAGATCTATGCCCGTATCATCAACTACGCGCTGGCTGAGAAGCCCGCCGACATGGTGGTGACGACGCATGTCTGCCGCGGCAATTTCCGCTCGACCTGGATCTCCTCGGGCGGCTACGAGCCGGTCGCCGAGACCCTGCTCGCCGGCACCAATTACGACGGCTATTTCCTCGAATACGACAGCGATCGCGCCGGCGGCTTCGAGCCGCTGCGCTTCCTGCCCAAGGGCAACAAGGTCGTCGTGGTCGGCGTCATCACCTCGAAGTTCGGCGAGCTCGAGAAGAAGGATGACATCAAGCGCCGCCTGGAAGAAGCCGCTAAGTTTGCCCCGCTGGAGCAGCTCGCGCTGTCGCCGCAATGCGGCTTCGCTTCGACGGAAGAGGGCAACATCCTCTCCGAGGAAGAGCAGTGGGCCAAGCTCAGCCTTGCGGTGGAAATCGCGAAGGAAGTGTGGGGCAAGTAAGGCGTAGCGTCATTCCGCTGCGCATGAGGCTGAAAGGCCTCACCACTTTCTCGGTGTCGTCCCGGCGAAGGCCGGGACCCATACGCCGAGTGCAAGTTGCAGCGCGAGCGTGCTAACGGTCTTCGTCAAACCACTTCCTGTGGTTATGGGTCCCGGCCTTCGCCGGGACGACACTGAGTTTGACGCGCGGTCTTCGCCTCACAGCCCAGCCCGCTCCGCCCTCACTTCGCCGCCAGATAGACCTCGCCCAGCAGCGACGAATTCGACCACGGCACCTGCTTGTTCTTCGTGGTCGAGACCACCTCGGCCCGGACCCGTGTCAGCATCTGCTGCACCTCCAGCCCGGGCGTGCCGATGTGGCGCGACAGCGCGGCGGAGAACGGTGAGTTCGCGCCTTCGCCGTCGAGCGCGACCTGGCCCGGCGCGGTCGCGTACGCGATCAGCGTGCCGGCTCCCAACGTCGCGCCGGTGCCCAGACTCGTTGGAGCTGCGAGGCCCGGGGCACCCTCGATGCCGCGATTGCCGCCGACGGATGCAACCTGCTGCGCCATCGGATTGTTGCGGCAGGCGTCGAAGATCAGGATGTTGGTGCGGACCTGGTCGTCGAGGCCGGCCATGATCGTATCAGTCTCGATCATCGCCTCCGTCATGTTGGCGCCCGGCTTGAGCTCGACGTCGACGGGAATGAGATAGTTGCGGCCGTCGACCTGCACGCCATGGCCGGCATAGTAGACCACCGCGACCTGCGCCCGCGCCGCCTCGCGCAAGAAGTCGCGCGTCACCTTCTGCATCGCGGCGCGGTCGAGGTCAATGCCCTCGGACACGGTGAAGCCGATGTCGCGCAGGCTCTTGGCGATGGCGCGCGCATCGTTGGGTGGATTGGGCAGCGCCTTGACATGCGCATAGGCGCCATTGCCGATCACCAGCGCCATGCGCTTGCCGGGGGCGACCGGTGCGGGCGTCGGCGCCGGCCCCGCCTGCTGCGGAGCTGGATCGGTCGGCTGCGTCGTCGGTGACGGCGCATCGCGCGGGATCGGCGCGCTCGCATCCGTCAGCAGCGACAGCCGCACCTTCGCGGTGGCCTGGTTGGCCTTGCTGCCGGCATCCGAAGCCACGATCGCCAGCGTCGCCTTGTAGTCGTCCTTCGCGTGCGCATAGTCGCCCTTGGCCTCATAGGCGAGCGCGCGATGGATGTAGCCGGAGATCGGCACGCTGTTGGGCGGCGTCATGATGTTGACCGGCGGCCGTTCCTTGGCGAGCCGGATCGCTTCGCTGCCATCGGCGATGGCGCGATCGAGATCGCCCTTGGCGCGCCAGATCGCGGTGCGGTTGATCCGCGGCTGCGGCAGCGTCGGATCGAGCCGGATCGCCTGATTGATGTCCGCGAGCGCGCCGTCGAGATCGCCGAGCGCCTCTTTCGAGATGCCACGGTTCTGGAACGAGAACGCCGATTTCGGATCGGCCTTGATCGACATGTCGTAATCGGCAATGGCCTTGGCATAGTCGCGCTTGCCGCGCCAGGCATTGCCGCGATTGTGGAAGATGATGCCGCTGGGCGGGCCGAGCTTCAGCGCGTCGTCGAAATCCGCGATCGCGATCTCGTACTCGCCCTTGTCGTAATAGGCCGATCCCCGCAAGTTGTAGACCGCCTGGCTCGGCTGGAGCCGGATCGCTTCCGTGGCATCAGTGATGACCTTGGCGTACTCGCCCTTCTTGTTCCACCCGACCGCACGCCAGAAGTAGACCGTTGCGAGCTGCTCGGCCCTGAACACTTTCAGCGCGATGATCTTGGTGCAGGCGTCGACCATCTGGTCCGCGGGCGTAGTCTCGGTGGTGCAGAGCGGGCCGAGCTGATTGCGGGCCTGGGCGAAGGCGGGCCCGGACCACGGCGCGACGATGAGCAGGCAGAGCGCGACGAGCGGGCGGCGCATGGCGATATCTCGTGAGAGGAGAAGCGCTTGTTTGTTGCCCGGCGGGGCGCAGGGGTTCACGGGCTCCCGCCCTGGCGCGCGGCCAACCGAGGCGCCTCAATCCACTATTCCCTGAGTGGGCAGAATTTGCTAGGACGCTGGACCCAATCCGTCTGCCCACCGCGTCCCACCGATGAAAAACGACGAAATCCTAAGCCAGATCACCGAGTTCTGCCGCAAGGCGGGCATGGCGGAATCGACCTTCGGTCGGCGCGCGGTGAACGATGGGAAGCTGGTGCATCGCCTGCGCGAGGGAAAGCGCATCACCATCGACACGCTGGAGCGGATCCAGGCCTATATGGCCGCATCGATGGCCGGCGGCGTGCCGCCGCCACGGGGACTTCAGGTGCCGCCGGAAAAGCGCGACCCGCGCGGCAATTTCCGCTTCTTCGAGAACCGCCAGAAATACCTGCTGTTCGTCCACACCTGCAGCGAGAAGCGGGTGATCGCAGATAGGGTCGCCTTGGAGCTAAGCTCCATCCATCCGCGCCCGCCGGCGCTACGCCTGTTCGACGCGGGCGTGGGCGACGGCACAGTGCTTGCGCGGGTGCTGCGCGCCACGCACCAGCGCTTTCCCAACATGCCGTTTTATGTCGCCGGTAAGGAGCTCAGTCTCGAGGACCTGCGCCTGACGCTGGAGAAGGTGCCCGACCGCATTTTCGAGCATCCGGCGTCGGTGTTCGTCTTCACCAACATGTTCTACGCGGAGGCGCCCTGGCTGACGCCGGCATCGCCTGCGGCGGCGGCGGCCACCGTCTGGCATGAGGTGCCGCTGCGCGGCGCTTCATCGGGCGAGTTCGAGCAGCAGATCGCGGAACTGCGGCCATTCTTGGAGCAGAACTGGCGCGCCGCGATCAGCCCACGCACGGCCATGCCGCTCTACGAGCGGCCCGTCGTCCTCGTGCTCTATCGCGAAGACCACAGGTTTCTCTTGGATTCGACCATCCCGCGGCCGGGCCAGACTGAGGCCAATTTCGACCTCGTCATCGCATCGCAGCCCTATCGCGCCCTGTCCTCGGTCAATTTCCGGGCCAAGCGGATCATTGCACCCTTGGCGCGGGCGCTCCGGCCTGGCGGCAGGCTGATCGGAATCCACTCCCACGGCCAGGATCCGGGCATGGAAATGATCCAGGCGATCTGGCCTGGAGAAAATCCTTTCTCAGTCAGCCGTCATGAGCTACTGCGTGCGGTTAAGTATGAACTTGGATCGGTGGGCCGCGACTTAAATTTTAATGCTTACGCGGATAACCGTTCGATCTTCAGGTATGATATGGAAGCGCTGCCCAACGAGGTCACCGGCACCATCGGTACCTCGACGGCCTTTGCAGCGTGGAATGCGGCGGTGTATGTCGCTCAGATTGAGGACGACCGGTTGACAGAAATGACTCAAAACGGCCGCACTCTGGATGCCGCCAGGGACGTGCTGCGCAAGTACAATGGGCTCTGGTTTCTCGACGAATCCTACGTCATCTCGCGTCGGCGTGATTGACATCATCAAAAGTAAACATCGCAAACGCCCGCCGGCTAATGGCGGAACAAGGGGTTACTGATGCGCGCATCCTATCTCTTCACCAGCGAATCCGTGTCCGAAGGCCATCCGGACAAGGTCTGTGACCGGATCTCCGATGAGATCGTCGACCTTTTCTATCGTGAAGGGCCGAAGGCGGGCATCGATCCCTGGGCCATCCGCGCCGCCTGCGAGACGCTGGCGACCACCAACAAGGTCGTGATCGCTGGTGAGACCCGCGGTCCGAAATCAGTGACCAACGAGCAGATCGAAAGCGTCGTCCGCGGCGCGATCAAGGACATCGGCTACGAGCAGGAAGGCTTCCACTGGAAGACCTGCGACGTCGAGATCCTGCTGCATCCGCAGTCGGCCGACATCGCGCAGGGCGTCGATGCGCTGCAGCCGGGCGAGGTCAAGGAAGAAGGCGCGGGCGACCAGGGCATCATGTTCGGCTACGCCACCAACGAGACGCCTGATCTGATGCCGGCGCCGATCTTCTACGCCCACAAGATCCTCCGTCTCATCTCCGAAGCGCGCCACTCCGGCCGCGAGAAGGTGCTGGGCCCGGATTCCAAGAGTCAGGTCACCGTGCAATACGAGAACGGCAAGCCGGTCGGCGTGCGCGAGATCGTGGTCTCGCACCAGCATCTGGTCGAGGACCTCACCTCCAAGCAGGTGCGCGACATCGTCGAGCCCTATGTGCGCGAGGCGTTGCCGAAGGACTGGATCACGCCGAAGACGATCTGGCACATCAACCCCACCGGCAAGTTCTACATCGGCGGCCCCGACGGCGACTCCGGCCTGACCGGCCGCAAGATCATCGTCGACACCTATGGCGGCGCGGCCCCGCATGGCGGCGGCGCGTTCTCGGGCAAGGATCCGACCAAGGTCGACCGTTCGGCGGCCTATGCCGCGCGCTACGTCGCCAAGAACGTCGTTGCCGCCGGTCTTGCCGACCGCTGCACGCTCCAGCTCGCTTACGCCATCGGCGTCGCGCGGCCGCTGTCGATCTACATCGACACCCACGGCACCGGTAAGGTGTCGGAGGACCAGCTTGAGAAGGCCGTCGCCAAGGCGATGGATCTCACGCCGCGCGGCATCCGCAGCCATCTCGACCTCAACCGCCCGATCTACGCGCGGACTTCGGCCTACGGCCATTTCGGCCGCACGCCCGATAACGAGGGTGGCTTCTCCTGGGAGAAGACCGACCTCGTCGAGCCGCTCAAGCGCGCGCTCTAGTTTTAAGCGTCATCCCGGGGCGCGCGCGGTACGCGAGCGAACCCGGGATCCTTATCCATCACATCGAGATTCCGGGTTCGCCTCTTTTGGGCGACCCGGAATGACGAGTTCAACAACAGGACACTCGCAATGAACGCGAAGCCCGGCTTCACCGATTACATCGTCAAGGACATTTCGCTCGCCGATTTCGGCCGCAAGGAGATCTCGCTCGCCGAGACCGAGATGCCCGGCCTGATGGCCACCCGCGAGGAGTACGGCCCGAAGCAGCCGCTGAAGGGCGCGCGCATCGCCGGCTCGCTGCACATGACGATCCAGACCGCGGTGCTGATCGAGACGCTGGCCGCGCTCGGCGCCGATATCCGCTGGGTCTCCTGCAACATCTATTCGACGCAGGATCACGCCGCGGCTGCGATCGCGGCCGCCGGCATTCCCGTCTTCGCCGTCAAGGGCGAGACGCTGACCGAATATTGGGACTACACCGCAAAACTGTTCGACTGGCACGGCGGCGGCACGCCGAACATGATCCTCGATGATGGCGGCGATGCCACCATGCTGGTGCATGCCGGCGTCCGTGCCGAGAACGGCGACACCGCCTTCCTCGACAAGCCGGGCTCGGAGGAAGAGGAGATCTTCTACGCGCTGGTCAAGCGCCTGCTGAAGGAGAAGCCGAAGGGCTACTTCGGCGAGATCGCCAAGAACATCAAGGGTGTCTCGGAAGAGACGACGACAGGCGTGCACCGCCTCTACGAGATGGCCAACAAGGGCACGCTGCTGTTCCCGGCGATCAACGTCAACGACAGCGTCACCAAGTCGAAGTTCGACAACCTCTATGGCTGCCGTGAATCGCTGGTCGACGGCATCCGCCGCGGCACCGACGTGATGCTGTCGGGCAAGGTCGCGATGGTCGCCGGCTTCGGCGACGTCGGCAAGGGGTCGGCGGCTTCGCTGCGCCAGGCCGGCTGCCGCGTCATGGTGTCGGAAGTCGACCCGATCTGCGCGCTCCAGGCCGCGATGGAAGGCTATGAGGTCGTGACCATGGAAGATGCCGCGCCCCGCGCCGACATCTTCGTCACCGCCACCGGCAACAAGGACATCATCACCATCGAGCACATGCGCGCGATGAAGGATCGCGCCATCGTCTGCAACATCGGCCACTTCGACAACGAGATCCAGATCGCGAATCTGCGCAATCTGAAGTGGACCAACATCAAGCCGCAGGTCGACGAGATCGAGTTCCCCGACAAGCACCGCATCATCATGCTGTCGGAAGGCCGCCTCGTGAACCTCGGCAACGCCATGGGCCATCCGTCCTTCGTGATGTCGGCGTCCTTCACCAACCAGACGCTGGCGCAGATCGAGCTGTTCGCCAACAACAAGGACGGCAAGTACGAGAAGAAGGTCTACGTGCTGCCCAAGACCCTCGACGAGAAGGTTGCCCGCCTGCACCTCGCCAAGATCGGCGTCAAGCTCACCGAACTGCGCAAGGACCAGGCCGACTATATCGGCGTGAAGCAAGAAGGTCCGTACAAGAGCGACCACTACCGGTACTGATCGCTTTCAGTTGCGACACAAGGCCCTGGAGCGATCCGGGGCCTTTTTTTGTTGGTCCGCCCTGTGATACGCTTTCAGGTGGAGCCGCAACAAGCCCGCCACCTCTTGCAGCGGGCGGCCTTTTTTCCACGTTCATTGCCAGAATGCATATGGAGGAATGCGATGTCCAGCGAAGCCAACGTTCAGCTGTTGAAGGAAGCCTATCGCCAGTGGAACGACAGCAAGGGGCAAAACGTCGATCATTGGTTCGACAACGTCATCGGCCCGCAGATCAAGTTCGATTCGATTCCGCGGGGAGCCGAGCAGGTACCTTTCGCCAAGTATTATGACGACCGCACCGAGCTGCGCGGCTATTTCGATGGCCTGCTGGCTGAGTGGAGCATGCAGTACTACACGATGAACGAATTTGTTGCGCAGGGCGATGCCGTGGTCGCGCGCGGCGAATGCGCATGGACGAACAAGAAAACCGGAAAGGTCGCGAAGACGCCCAAGGTGGATTTCTGGCGCTTCAAGGACGGTAAGGCGATCGAATTTCACGAGTATTTCGACACTGCCTGTGTCTACGGCGCCACCATCCCCTGACCGTTGCAATTTGGCGTGGCGCTGCCATCCTGTGATCAGGAGAAGCGCCATGGCCGAAACCAAAGAACATTTCGACGTCCTCATCGTCGGTGCCGGCCTGTCCGGCATCGGCGCGGGCTATCATTTGCAGAGCAAGTGCCCGGGCAAGAGCTACGTCATTCTGGAGGGGCGCGACTGCATCGGCGGCACCTGGGACCTGTTCCGCTATCCCGGCATCCGCTCCGACAGCGACATGTTCACGCTTGGCTATTTCTTTAAGCCGTGGACCGACCCGAAGGCGATTGCCGACGGGCCGCAGATCCTGAACTATGTGCGCGAGACCGCCGCCGAGAACGGCATCGAGCAGCACATCCGCTTCCGTCATCGCGTCAAGCGCGCATCGTGGTCGACGCCGGAGGCGCGCTGGACCGTGGAGGCCGAGCGCATCGCGGGCGAGGGCGCAACCGACCTCGTGCGCTTCACCTGCAATTTCCTGTTCATGTGCTCGGGCTATTACAAATACGAGGCGGGCTACACGCCGGAGTTCAAGGGCACGGCGGATTTCCAGGGCCGCATCGTGCATCCGCAGAAATGGACCGAGGACATCGACTATTCGGGCAAACGCGTCGTCGTGATCGGCTCGGGCGCAACCGCAGTGACCCTTGTGCCGGAGCTCGCCAAGAAAGCGGCGCGGGTCACCATGCTGCAGCGCTCGCCGACCTACGTGGTGTCGCGCCCCGCTCAGGATCCTGTCGCCAACAAGCTGCGCCGCAATTTGCCGACGCGGCTTGCTTATCACTTGATCCGCTGGCGCAATGTGATGTGGGGGATGTTCTTCTTCCAGCTCAGCCGGCGCCGGCCGGCGAAGGTGAAGGATCTCATCCTTAGGGGCGTGCAGATGGCACTCGGCCCCGACTACGACGTCGCGACCCATTTCACGCCGCGCTACAATCCCTGGGACCAGCGGCTGTGCCTCGTTCCCGACGGCGATCTCTTCAAGGCGATCCGCGAGCAGCGCGCCGCCGTCGTCACGAGCGAGATCGACACGTTTACGCGCGACGGTATTCGCCTGAAGGACGGCAGCGAGCTTGCGGCCGACATCATCGTGACGGCGACGGGCTTGGTGCTCCAGGTCGTCGGCGGGCTCGAGATCAGCGTCGATGGCCGCGCCGTCGATTTCGCCAGCACGCTGACCTACAAGGGCATGATGTATGCCGACGTGCCGAACATGGCTTCCGCCTTCGGCTACACCAACGCGTCGTGGACGCTGAAATGCGATCTCACCTGCGAATATGTCTGCCGGCTCATCAACTACATGGACCGGCACAATTTTCGTCAGTGCATGCCGCATAATGAAGACCCGACGATCACCGCACAGCCTTCGCTCGATTTCACCTCGGGTTACGTGCAGCGCTCGGTCGCTAAGATGCCGAAGCAGGGCTCGAAGCGGCCGTGGCGGCTCCATCAGAACTACGCGCTCGATATCGTCTCCTTGCGCTTAGGCCGGATCGACGACGGCGTGATGAAGTATTCCTGATCTCCGTACGTTGCCGGAGGGAACCCGTCGATCGCTTGAGGTGAACCGCGACTTGAAGTAGTATTGTTGCGTCGCATGCAATTTAGTTCCGACAGCGCCTGAGTTCCGCGTCGCTGGCATTGATGGGAGCGCGGGACGTGCACGTGCTTGCTCTGGTCACGCAGAAAGGCGGAAGCGGCAAGAGTACGCTGGCCGTTGGGCTTGCAGTGGCCGCGATGGAACGCGAAGAGCGCGTCGCTCTCATTGAGGCGGACGCGCAGGGCACCATCTCGAGATGGAAACAGCGTCGCGAGAATTCGTTTCCTCGTGTCGAGTGCGTTGCGGATCCGGCGGAGATCGAGCCGGTGCTATCTCGGCTCCAGGCTGAAGGGATTGGGCTCGCAATCATCGACACGGCCGCCACGAATAACGCCTTGGCGCTGCGCGCCATCACCAATGCCGACCTCTGTCTCATTCCGGCGCGTCCGAGCCCGGCCGATATCGAAGCTGCCATCCCTACGCTGTTGGCTATTCGTAGGGGTAACCGCCGGTTTGCCTTCATCCTCAATCAGACGCCCACACGGGGGTGCCGGCTGAGTGAAGCTGCCACGTCGCTCAACTCGCTTGGCGTGCTTGCGCTTCCCTTTATTGGACAGCGCAACGACCATCAGGATGCGCTCGGCGTAGGCTTGGGCGTCACCGAGTTTGCGCCGGAAGGAAAGGCCTCGGACGAGATCGTTGGGCTATGGCGCTGGATTTCGGAACACATCTTCGCGGAGTCGAATCATCATGGGCAAGGCGCGGTCGAGACAACCTGCTGATGGCGCACGCGCCAGACGTCGGTCGCTGGTGGATCTGACTGCGGCGGTGAGCCGTAGCATCGACGAGAGCCTCTTGGAGATGCCGCCTGATCCGGTCGCCGCCCGACGGGGCGATGGACTCCGGAGCGAGCGGGCAGCCAAGAGGCCTGCTCGAAAGACGCCTGCTCGAAAGGTGCCTGCGGAGACGACCATTCCTGCGGCAATCGACAATGTCGCGACGTGCCCGTCTACGAAGGTGGAGTTGCCTTCGACGCAATTCCAAAGTGCCAGCAACACCTCCGCTCTCGCCGTGGAGATCGCCAAAGAGATGCAGACGCGTGCCCTCGAGGCAATGAAGTTAGGCGTGCATGCTGCGTTCGAATATACGAAGGATATTGCCAGTCCGGAAAGCGACGTTCTGGACGGAGTTGCCGCTGAGAGCCACGCTGTCATGCTCGAATTGATGAAGGTGAATGCAGGCGCGACCCTGCAGTATACGCGCGAGTTGAGCCGCGTGAGAACGCTCTCGCAGTGGGTCGAGTTGTCGAGCTCACATGCGCGAAAGCAGTGTGAGTTGGTCCGACAGCAAGCCGAATTGCTAAAATCATTGACACGCAATGCGAGATCGTCCGGCGCCGAATAGCGCGCATCGGAATCAGGATATCGCCGAGGCCCGGGCGGGGCAGCCCGCCCGCCAATGTTGTTTGCGTATTCGGCCGCCCGTCCGAATCGGCCATCGCCCAACGGTTAACGCCGGATTAACGGATGGGTCCTAGCCTGTCCCGGCCGGGGTGACTCGCAAGGCCGAGGTGAGCCCAATGGAAGCCCAGAGAATCGCGGTCGACGCTGTCGTCGCGCTGACCGATTGCGACCGCGACGCCGTCATCGCCTTCATCCGTCGTCTCTACCTGGCCGGCGTCACCGATCCCAAGCGCCTGACCTTCAAGGGGCTGCAGGCGCTGTCGCGGGCTTGATTTGGGCGGTTTCGGCCCTTTCGGCCCCGAGTTCCGCCCGAGCGCTCTCCCCAGCGTGATTGCAACCCACCGGTGAATATCTTGTCGGTCGGGCCCGGCCGGAGTAGATGACGTCCCCGGCTGGGTCACTTGGGATTGGGGAAATGCTGAAACAGCTTTTTGCACCGCAACTTGTCATTCTTTATGTGCTTGCGGCATCGACGATTTACGTTCACTTCCGCGGCAAGCACCGGCTGCGCTTCGCGCGCCAGCTCGGCGATCACTCGACCTACCTCGCACCCTACAACGTGCTGATGTATGCCGCCTCGGCCGTGCCCAACAAGCCCGTGATCTCGGTCGAGCAGTTTCCTGAACTGAAGCCCCTCAGCGAGAACTGGGAGACCATCCGCGACGAGGCAGTGCGCCTGTTCGACGAGGGCTTTATCCGCGCCGCCGCCAAGAACAACGACTGGGGCTTCTATTCCTTCTTCAAGAGCGGCTGGAAGCGGTTTTACCTGAAATGGTACGACGACTTCCTGCCTTCAGCGCGCACGCTCTGCCCGAAGACGGTGGAGCTGCTGAACTCGATTCCGAGCGTGCACGGCGCGATGTTCGCGATGCTGCCGCCGGGCGGCAAGCTCGGCGCCCATCGCGATCCCTTCGCGGGCTCGCTGCGCTATCACCTCGGCCTCGTTACGCCGAACTCGAACAAATGTCGGATTCTCGTCGACGGCGTCGAATGCGTCTGGCGCGACGGCGAAGCCTTCATGTTCGACGAGACCTTCATCCACAGCGCGGAGAATGCGACCGACGTCAACCGCATCATCCTGTTCTGCGACGTCGAGCGTCCGATGAAGTTCGGATTCATGACCGCGATCAACCGCTGGGTCAGCCATCACATCGTCAAGGCATCGGCAACCCAGAACGTCGACGGTGAGAATGTCGGCGTGCTCAACAAGGTGTTCGGCAAGCTCTACGAGATCCATCTCGCCAGCCGCAAGGTCAAGGAGTGGAACCGCAACGTCTACTACACGCTGAAGTATTCGCTGACGGCGCTGATCCTCGGCCTCATCGTGCTGTCGGCGTTGCGGTGATCGGCGCCTCGCAATGAGCCCCTTGCCGATCGCGAACGCGGAGATCGTGCGGTTCTTCCGCCAGTGGCTGGACACCTTCGCGGGCTATGTCCGCGAGGTCGACTACGCTTCGGCGCGGCCGCTCTTCCATCCGGATGTGCTCGCCTTCGGCACGCATAACGATGTCATCCCCGGCCTCGACCAATGGGTCGCGACGCAATGGGACAATGTCTGGCCGAAGACGACCGATTTCCGCTTTGTCCTCGAACAGATTTCCGTTCTGGCGTCCGCCGACGGCACCATGGCGACCGTGATCGTGCCATGGACGAGCACGGGCTATCATCCGGATGGCAGCGCGTTTGCGCGGCCCGGCCGGGCGACGATGGTGTTCTCCAAGATCGCCAACGGCTGGCTGTGTGTGCATTCCCACATGTCGCTCAACCGCGGAGTGCCTCAGGCAAGCCACGCCAATCGGCCGGTGAAGGCCTGGTAGAGCCAAGCCGTCCGGGAGCGTGCGCCGCCGGCTTTATTTTATTGGCCGACTAAAGTTTTACACTCTCGTTCCAGTTCGGCCGGAACCCTTGGAACCTGGTCTCGTTTTTCTCAACGAACAACCGGTTAAAAAAGCGCAACCGGGGGCTGTCCGAGGGAAACGCTCCCATGGCAACACTCGACCTTGATGCCACCCGACTTACTGAATCCGAGCATCGGCGCCAGCTTCGTCGCGCGGTGATCGCGTCCACGGTAGGGACCGCGATCGAATGGTATGATTTCTTCCTCTACAGCACCGTCACCGGTCTGGTTTTCGCAAAGCTGTTCTTTCCGCAGTCCGACCCCTGGGTTGGCACGCTGGAGGCGTTTGCGATCTACGCAGTCGGCTTCGTCGCGCGCCCGATCGGCGCGGCAATCTTTGGACACTATGGCGACCGCATCGGACGTAAATCGACGCTGATCGCGACGCTGCTCTTGATGGGACTGGCGACCGCGGCGGTGGCCGTGGTGCCGACCTATGCGAGCATCGGCATCTGGGGCGCCGTGATCCTGACCGTGCTGCGATTCATTCAGGGCGTTGGCGTTGGCGGCGAGTGGGGCGGCTCGGTGCTGATGTCGATGGAATGGGCCCGCAGCGACCGATCCCGAGGATTGATCGCGTCATGGCCGCAATTCGGCGTGCCCTGCGGCCTGTTCCTCGCAAATCTCGCCGTGCTGGCGTTCAGCCAGATGGCGGGCGATCAGTTCCTGGCGTGGGGCTGGCGCATTCCGTTCGCGCTCAGCATCATCCTGGTCGGCGTCGGCCTTTATATCCGGCTCGGCATCCTCGAAACGCCGGTGTTCTCAAAGCTCGTGGCCGAACGTCAGGTCGACCGCACGCCGATGCTGACGGTGATCCGGGAATACCCGAAGGAGATCCTGCTGTCGGCCTTCGCGCGCATGTCGGAGCAGGCGCCGTTCTACATCTTCACCGCCTTCGTCTTCTCCTACGGCATCGGCACCCTGCACGTTTCGCGCGACTTCCTGCTGACCGCGGTTCTCTCGGCCTCGGTGCTGTCGTTCGTCTCGATCCCGCTGTGCGGACATATCTCCGATCAGATCGGCCGCAAGAACATGTACATGATCGGCGCTGCCGTGACGGGCATCTTCGGCTTCGTCTATTTCGCGCTGCTCAACACCGGATCGCCAACCATCATCTTCCTTGCGATCATCCTGTCGCTGATTCCGCATGACATGCAGTACGGCCCGCAAGCCGCCTTGATCGCCGAGAGTTTTACCGGACGCCTGCGCTACAGCGGATCCTCGCTCGGCTATCAACTCGCATCCGTGATCGCCGGCGGCCCGGCGCCGCTGATCGCAACCTGGCTGTTCGGCACGTTCCACTCGGCGACCGCGATCGCGGTCTACATCGCGATTTGCGCTGTCATGACGCTGGCCGCAACCGCGATGATGACCGACTACACCGGGAAGGACATCAACGCGGCGGGCGCGCATGAGCGGCGAACTTGAGGCCGCAAAAAAGCCCCGGACGTCACGTCCGGGGCTTTTCTTTTTCATTGATTTGAGGTCTGCCTACTCCGGCTGGCCGATCGCGACCTTTAGCGTGCCGATGCCATCGACGCCGCATTCGAGCTTGTCGCCCACCTGGAGCTGCGAGACGCCGGCCGGCGTGCCCGTCATGATGATGTCGCCGGCGGCGAGCTTCACCTGCTGCGAGAGCTGCCAGATGATCTCCGGCACGTTCCAGATCAGCTCGGTGAGGTCGCCCTTCTGCGCTTCCTTGCCGTTGACGGTGAGCCAGATCTTGCCCTTCGAGGGATGGCCGATCTTCGTGGCCGGCTGCACCGCGGAGCAGGGGGCGGAGCCGTCGAACGACTTGCCGATCTCCCAGGGACGCTCCTTCTTGCGCGAGGCGATCTGGAGGTCGCGGCGGGTGAGATCGATGCCGACGGCGTAGCCGTAGACGTGGCCGAGCGCCTTGTCGGCGGGGATGTTCAGCCCGCCGCTCTTCATCGCGACGACCAGCTCGACCTCGTGATGCAGATCCTTGGTCAGCGGCGGATAGGGGATGATTGCGCCATCCGGCACCAGCATATCGGCGTGCTTGGCGAAGAAGAACGGCGGGGCGCGCTCGTCATTGCCCATCTCGCGGATGTGCTCGAGATAGTTGCGGCCGACGCACCAGATGCGGCGCACGGGATAGCGGCCGCTCTCCCCGACGACGGGAAGCGATGCCTGCGGCGGAAGCGGAATGACGTAGGAGGCGGCGTTCATGAAGCGGTCTCGCGGCTCTTGAGGTGATAAGGAACTCTATGCGGTTGCGCTGATCGGCGCCAGAGCGCCGGCATCGTGATGTTGCAGGCGGAAGAACGAGGCGTAGCGGCCGGAGCGGCGCAAGAGCTCGTCATGCCGGCCCTGCTCGACGATCTCGCCGCCCTCGACCACCAGGATGCTATCTGCGTGAATGATGGTGTGCAGGCGGTGCGCGATCACGAGGGTGGTGCGGTTCCGGCAGAGATGCTCGATCGCCTCCTGCACCTGACGCTCGGACTCCGAATCGAGCGCGGCGGTGGCTTCGTCCAGGAGGATGATCGGCGCGTTCTTGATCAGCGCGCGCGCCACCGCGATGCGCTGGCGCTGGCCGCCGGAGAGCTGCGTGCCGTGCTCGCCCACCGGCGTGTCGTAACCGAGCGGAAAACCCATGATGAAATCATGCGCGCAGGCGGCCTTCGCCGCCTCGATGATTTCCTGTTCGGTCGCGCCCGGCCGGCCGAAGGCGATATTGTTGCGAATGGTGTCGCGGAACAGATAGACGTCCTGGCCGACATAGGCGGTCTGCGCCCGCAGCGATTTGCGCGAGACCGAGCTGATCGACTGCCCGTCGATCACGATCTCGCCTTGCGTCACCTCGTAGAAGCGCAAGAGCAGCGCCAGCACGGTCGACTTGCCGCCGCCGGACGGGCCGACCAGCGCGGTGACCTTGCCGGGCTCGGCGATGAAGCTCATGCGGTTCAGCACGGTCTCGCCTGAGCGATAGGAGAAGCTGACGTCGCGCAGCTCGATGCGGGCATCTGACAGCTTCAGCGCCGGCTTGTCGTCGTCGGACTGCTCACTCGCCGGGCTGTCGACGACCTCGAGCAGCATGCGCGCGCCGACCAGCTGGCTGTTGAGGTCGATATTGAGCCGCGCCAGCCGCTTGGCCGGCTCGGTCGCCATCAGGAACGCAGTCATGAAGGAGAAGAACGCGCCGGGCGTGGCATTGAGCGCGACCACGGCGTAGCCGCCGTACATCAAGCAGCCGGCGACCGCGAAGCCGCCGAGCATCTCCATCAGTGGGTTGGAGCGGTTGGCGACGCGGGCCATCTTGTTGGCGTTGCGCTCGACGACCGCGATGTTCTCGTCGATGCGGTTCTGCATGGTGTCTTCGAGCGTGAACGCCTTGACGGTGCGGATGCCTTGCAGCGATTCCTGCATCGTCTCCAGGATGTCGGCGGTGCCGGTGAACTGGTTATGCGCAAGGCCCTTGATGCGCTTGACCAGCTTGCGCAGCACCAGCATCGCAGGCGGCACCGCGACGAGGCCGATGAACGACATCAGCGGATCCTGCCACACCATCACGCCGATCATGGCGAGCAGCATCAACAGGTCGCGCCCGATCGCGTTGACCAGCATGTTGAGCACGTCGGTGATGGACTTGGCGCCGGCGGTCAGCCGCGCCAGGAATTCAGACGAATGCCGCTCGGAGAAGAAGCCGACGCTTTCGCGCATCAGCTTGGCGAACATCTGGCGCTGGTTGGTGGCGAGGATGGCGTTACTGATCTTGGTCAGGATCACCATGTGGCCGTAGGTCGCCACGCCCTTGATGAACAGCAGCACCACCGTGATGCCCGAGAACATCGCAATGCCCGGAATGTTCTTGTCGACATAGGCCTGGTTGATGACCTGGCCGAGCACATAGGTCGCGCATGCGGTTGAGCCTGCGGCGAGCGCCATCAGTGCAAAGGCGACGAGGTAGCGCCGCCAGTAGACGACCCCCTGTTCCACGACCAGGCGGCGAATCAGGACCGCTGCCGCATAGGGATCGTCGGTGATTTTCTTTGGAAACTGGGCCATCCGGTGTCCATTGACGGCGCAGGACAAAGCCTGCCCGCGCGTCAGGGATCGATGGGCCTCTGTGCCTGCTCAAGCGGGGTTTTTCAAGCCCAATTAAGGGCTTGCGCTCGGGATGATTCTAGGCCGAGACGGCGTGGCGAAGCTCGCCATGGCGCTCGCGGAACAGCTTGTCCTCCCAGGCTAGCGCATGGGCGGCGACGGTCTCGAGGTCCTCGTATTGCGGCTTCCAGTCGAGCAGGCCGCGGATGCGGCTGGTGTCGGCGACCATTGTCATGATGTCGCCGGGCCGGCGCGGGGCGTATTGCACGGCGAAGCTGCGGCCCGAAACCCGGCGCACCGCGTCGATTATCTCCAGCACCGAATAGCCGCGGCCATAGCCGCAATTGAGCGTCGTCGAGGAGCCGCCATTGCGCAAATACGCCAGCGCGGAGCGATGCGCCTGCGAGAGGTCCGTGACGTGGATGAAGTCGCGGATGCAGCTGCCGTCCGGGGTCGGATAGTCGGTGCCGAACACGTCGATCTTGGCGCGCTGACCGGTGGCGGCTTCCACCGCGATCTTGAGCAGATGCGTGGCGCCGACGGTGGCAAGGCCGATGCGCGCCTGCGGATCGGCGCCGGCGACGTTGAAGTAGCGCAAGGTCACATATTGCATGCCGAAGGCAGCGGCGACGTCGTGCAGCATGATCTCCGTCATCAGCTTCGACGAGCCGTAAGGCGACAGCGGCCGCGTCGGCGCGTGCTCGGGCACCGGCACCTGGTCCGGATTGCCGTAGACGGCGGCGGTCGAGGAGAAGATGAAGCGGCCGATGCCGCGCTTGACCGCGACGTTGAGCAGATTGCGCGCGGTCGTGAAGTTGTTGCGGTAGTAGCCGAGCGGATCGCGCATCGAATCCGGCACGACGACCGAGCCCGCGAAATGGATGATGCTCTCGATGTCGTGCTGCGCGATCACGCCTTCGAGCAAGTTCTCGTCGCCAGCATCGCCAATGAACAGCGGCACGCCTTCCGGCAGATAGGTGGAGAAGCCAGTGGAGAGATCGTCGATCACGACGACGTCCTCGCCAGCTTCCGCCAGCGCCAGGACCGTGTGACTTCCGATATAGCCGGCGCCGCCGGTGACTAGCACAGTCATGATCTCACCCGTCTTCGATCAACGCGCAAAACTAGCGCTGGCGTGGTGAAGAGGGGGTATCGGCGCGGCTGAACTGGTCACTATGCTTAATGTTGCGTATAGGGGATCTGCTAAACGGAGCATGACGTGGCGAATTTCCCCGGCGATCTCGACGTGATCGTGCCAAATCTGCACAGGCGCTATTCCGGGGTCACCGCGACCAATCGGATGGTCGCGCCGCGGCTGGCGAAACTGTATCGCGCGGCGTGGTTCGGCTCCGATGCGCCGGACGGGATTGCGCGCCTGAGCGCTGCGGATTTCCTGAAACTATGGCGTCGCAAGGCGCCGCTGATCTGGCATGCGCGCCGCAACAACGAGATGATCGCCGGCGTCGCGCTGCGCACGCTCGGATGGCCCTTGAAGCTCGTGTTCACCTCGGCGGCGCAGCGGCATCACAGCTGGATCACGCGCTGGCTGATCCGGCGCATGGACGCGATCATCGCAACGAGCGACGTCTCGGCATCGTTCCTGAAAGTGAAGGCAACGGTGATCCCGCATGGCGTCGACACCGACGTCTACGCACCGCCGACAGATCGCGCCGCTGCCTTGGCGGAAGCCGCGCTGCCGGGCCGCTACGCGATCGGCTGCTTCGGCCGCGTGCGCGCGCAGAAGGGCACCGACGTGTTCGTCGATGCGATGTGCCGGTTGTTGCCGCGCTATCCCGATTTCACCGCGGTGATCGTCGGCCAGGTCACGCCCGAGCAGACGCCCTTTCTCAACGACCTGAAGCAGCGCATCGCGGCCGCCGGTCTGCAATCGCGCATCGTCATCACTGGCGAATTGCCGATCGGCGAGGTGCAGCGCTGGTATCAGCGATTGACCATCTACGCTTTCACCTCACGCAACGAAGGCTTTGGCCTGACGCTGATCGAGGCGATGGCGGCCGGCAGCGCCCTCGTCGCCGCACGCGCCGGTGCAGCCGAGCTCGTGGTCGAAGATGGCGTGACCGGCGTACTGATGCCGCCGGGTGATGTCGATGCGCTGGTCGCCGCGCTGGAGCCGCTGATGCGTGATGTGACCGCGGCAACCGCGATGGGCGAGCGGGGGCGGGTGCGGGTGCTCGCAAAATTCAGCCTGGATGCGGAGGCGGCGCGGATCGGCGAGGTCTATCGGCCGCTGCTCTGAACCGACTTTTCGCGACCGCCAAACAAAAAGCGCGAAAACAATCCCATGCACAGTAGCCGGGGTCAGCAAAATCAATGTCTTGGTTAAGAGCTCGATTTTTGCGGATTTTTCGAATTGCGTTTGACTTGTCGGGCTAAACACTGGCAGGATGTCATCATCGGCGCTGCCCAGATCGCCTCATGTCGTCGCCCGCGTCCCCGCCTCGGCCAGCACCCGCTGCGCGATCGCCACCACCTCGCTCGCCGCGATGTCGCGCATGCAGCGGTGATCGTTCATCTTGCAGATTGTGCTCTGGCAGGGCTGGCATGACAGCACGCTCTTGTCCTGGACCACGGTGGCGGCGAGGCCGTTGAGGGGGGCCCAGAGATAGGGGCTGGTCGGGCCGAAAATGCCCATGGTGGGCGTGCCCAGGGCGGCTGCGATATGCATCAGGCCGGAATCGTTGGAGATGGCGACGCCGGCGGCGGCCATGGCCAGCACGCCGTTGCGCAAATCGTTGCCGGTGAGGTCCCGCACCCCCACGCCGCCCGCCGCGACGATTTCCTGGGCGAGGCCCTTTTCCGCGGGGCCGCCGACCACCCAGACCTCCAGGCCCTGCTCGACCAGCAACCGGGCGGCCTCGGGATAGTAGGTCCAGCGTTTTGACACTCCGACCGAGCCGGGAGCCAGCGCCACGGCTGCGCCGGCGCTGAGACCATTGGCCTGCCGCCAGCGGAGGATCTCCTCGGCGGGGACGCGGAGTTGCGGCACCGGCCATTCCGGAGGCAGCGGGGCGCCATCGGGCTGGGCGAGGGCGGCGTTCTTGTCGATGAAACGGGGCAGTTTCTTCTCGCCCCAGCGCCTGTGGTTGATCAGGCCGAACCGGAACTCGCCGACGAAGCCGACCCGTTCAGGAATGCCCGCCAGCGCGGGCGCAATGGCCGCCTTCCAGGTCCGGGGCAGCACCAGGGCGGTGCCGTAGTTCCGCTCGCGCAGGAGTTTTGCCAGGCTGAGCTGGCGGCTCACTGCGAGCCGGCCGCGCGGCAGGTCCCAGACGATCCCTGCGCGCACGCCGGGCATGTAATCGACTAGCGGGGCGCACAGCGAGGTGGTCAGGAGATCGACCGGCCGGTTGGGCCAGCGCTGCTTCAGGACCCGCACGACGGTGTGATTCCGGACGAAATCGCCGATCCACATGTAGGGAATGACCAGGATCGGGCTTGTGTCGTCCCGGTCTGCATGTCCACTAAGTTGCGAATCTTCATTCATTTGTTAATAGAGCCGAAGGCGAGCTGTATGGCCGTTCGGTTAGCCGCTCCGGGCCGGCAGGTAAAGCCGGGTGAGGACCGATCCCAAAACCGCTTACACTTTGGCGGATCATGCGCTACGGCAGGACCGGGCCTTCAGAAATCGGGCAGGTAGGTGGAATGTTGCTGGTGACCGGCGGGGCCGGTTTTATCGGATCGAATGTCGTCGCCGCGCTCAACGAGGCCGGCCGCAGCGACGTCGTGGTCTGCGATCTCCTCGGCTCTGACGGCAAATGGCGCAACCTCGCCAAGCGGCAGCTTGTGGATATCGTCCCGCCGGCCGAACTGATCGACTGGCTGAAGGGCCGCAAGCTCGACGCCATGATCCATCTCGGGGCGATTTCCGAGACCACCGCGACCGACGGCGATCTCGTGATCGAGACCAATTTCCGCCTGTCGATGCGCCTCTTGGACTGGTGCACGGCGAATGCGGTGCCGTTCATCTATGCCTCGTCGGCGGCGACCTATGGCGATGGTGCGGACGGCTTTGACGACGACGCCTCGTTGCCGGCGCTGAAGAAGCTACGGCCGATGAATCTGTACGGCTGGAGCAAGCACCTGTTCGACCTCACTGTTGCCCAGCGCGTCGCGAACGGCGATCGGCTGCCGCCGCAATGGGCGGGCCTGAAGTTCTTCAACGTGTTCGGCCCCAACGAATACCACAAGGGCTCGATGATGAGCGTGCTGGCGCGCCGCTTCGACGACGTGAGAGCGGGCCGAGTCGTGCAGCTGTTCAAGTCGCATCGCGAGGGCATCGACGACGGCGACCAGCGCCGCGATTTCATCTATGTCGACGATGTCGTGCGCGTCGTCATGTGGCTGCTGGCGACGCCGTCGGTCTCCGGCCTGTTCAATGTCGGGACCGGCAAGGCACGCAGCTTCAAGGACCTGATGCTGGCAGCCTATGCAGCGCTCGGCAAAAGGCCCAACATCGAGTACATCGACATGCCCGAGGCGATCCGGGGCAGCTATCAATACTTCACCCAGAGCAAGGTCGATCGTCTCCACCGCGCCGGCTACAACGGTGGCTTCACGACGCTCGAGGACGCGGTCAAGGCCTATGTCGGGGATTATCTCGACCGGCCCGACCGCTTCCGCTGAGGCCCCGCGATCATGCCGACACCTATTCTCGATTTCGATGCCCTCGCACAAGCCATCGGCGGCCGCACGGTGCTGTGCATCGGCGACATCATGCTGGACGAATTCGTCTATGGCGAGGTGTCGCGGATCTCGCCGGAGGCGCCCGCGCCGGTGATCTCGGCACAGCGCAGCGAGATCCATATCGGCGGCGCCGGCAACGTCGCGCGCAACGTCGCATCCCTCGGCGCGCGCTGCATCTTCGTCGGCCTCGTCGGCGAGGACGATGCGGGCAGGCGGCTCGCCTCGGCGCTCGCGGAGTACGCCGGCATCGACAGCGTTCTGGTGAGCGACTCCTCGCGCCCGACCACGCGAAAAGTCCGCTTCGTCTCCGAGCATTTTTCCACGCACATGCTGCGTGCGGATTGGGAGCAGGCGGGGCCTGCCTCCGATGCGACCGAGACGAAACTGATCGAGGCGATCCTGCCGCAGATCGCGCGCGCCGACATCGTGCTGCTGTCCGACTACGCCAAGGGCGCGCTGACCGCACGCGTGATCCGCCACATCATCGACGCCGCGCGAAAGCTCGGCAAGCCCGTGATCGTCGATCCCAAGAGCCTGAACTGGGCGATCTATCGCGGCGCGACGCTGCTCACGCCCAACCGCAAGGAGTTTTCGGAAGCGACGCGGAGCCGCGCCGACACCACGCAGAGCATCGTCGATGCCAGCGAGGACGTGATGCGGCTCGCCGATTGCGAGGCGATCCTGGTCACACTGGGCGAGCACGGCATGACGCTGGTGCCGCGCAGCGGCGAGGCCGTCCATGTTCCGGCTTTCCCGGTGCAGGTGCGCGACGTCTCCGGCGCCGGCGACACCGTCGCCGCCGCGCTTGCGGTGTCGCTCGCATCGGGCGCGGACTGGGACGCGGCGCTG
>NZ_PSRT01000048.1 GCF_004212635.1 Bradyrhizobium genosp. SA-3
GCAAGTCGCCTTCGTAGCGACGAATGACCCGAAAGACTTCGAGAATTGCCCCTCAGCGCTCGCCCGGCCACCAGGTCGAGGGCGGGTGATTAACTGAAATCTTTGTTGGCCTCAAAGCCACGAGCGCGCTCCGCTTGTACGGATAGCCGCGGACCTGCGAACAGTCCTTGCAACGCGTGTAGCGTTCGAGTTCATGCACCGGCGTTGTCTTGGGACGTCGAATGATGTCGAGCGCTACGGTTTGATTGGTGTTGCAGCCAAGACATCGAACTTCGAGATACGGGTATCCACCATTGATCGCATCGCCGATCGTTGGCGATGGCTGCGCGGGACCTTTGTAGCCGAGCATCCGATTGTTCCATGCCACGCAGGCAAGCGTGTCAGCCTCCTTGCGCGCGAGCTTGGCGCGCTCAGCCGACATCTTGATTTGAGTGCCAAAGAGGTATTCGCGCGACTTCGTGGACATCCGATCATCAAAGGCACGAGCCAACAGCGTTGGCAAATTGTCGATTCCTGGTGGGCGAGTGGGGCGAGGAGCTACTGCCCTTCGTGGGTGTGGAAAACAGAGGAGGCTCAACCGCGAAGAAGGCGGGCAGCAGCCGGAAGGTGGAGCGCTAGCTAGGACGCTGAGGCCAGGAGAAAAGTCAGCCAATCGAGAGAGTTTCTATTGATCTCGTCCCCTGGTTGCGATTGATTGCAATCCGGCCGGGGGGCGCACCAATGCGGATACTACAAGTCGTCACACTGTCTTGTCTGTTGGGTGGCTGTTACGCTACGAGCGCGGATGTTCGCGCCAAGCTCGGCCAGGACTACATCGGAAAAAACGTCGACGCTTTGGTCCTTCAGTGGGGGCCGCCGACGAGCAGCTTCAAGATGAACAGCGGCGAAACCGCCTATGTGTGGCAGCTGGCAAATGGGACTTCCTTTTCGGTCTCTCAAGACGGCCCACAGAGCGCTTCGGGAAGGTCGCGAGGGTATGCCTGCAAGGTCAACATCATCGCATCACCGAATGGAACGGTAACGAAGCTCGACACCGAAGACCCGGACGGCAAGGTCTATTATGGGCCTTTCGATACGGGCATCAGGACCGGCAGCATGTGCGCGGAGCGACTCGGGATGAAGCGCGAGTAGAGGCGCCTGCGGAGGGGTGTCCGGCCGACAAGGCGTGTACTCAAAGGCACTAACGTCAGCTTCTGACGGCCAAGCGAAAATCTTACGATCAATCAGAGCATTGCTGCTCGGGACACCAAAAACGGATCCAGCGGCTTCCTAAGCCTTGCACTACAACCTGTCACTTGGAGCACAGTCATTGCGATTATGCACAACTTCAGCAACTCGCTGCGGTACCTCGTAGGTTACTTCAGAAAACGTTATTAACTTCCGAGGTGGGACCGAACGCAGCTTATCTGCAATAGAATACTCTTTGGACTGATGCTCCTTTCGAGCCAATTCCCAGGCAGCTGAGGAAGGACCGTAGATCCTTGGAGACTTAGTAGTCCGCTGAACTTGGGTGTCCAGATCCCTCAGGTCTTTTACGATTTCGTCGTAGTTGATGCCGTGCTTCGTGAGTTCATCCTTTGTGGCCTGATCTAGGCCCCTTCTCAACGCACTCGGCGTGAGGAACACCGTGTCGGGTCGAATGTTCAATCGTGCTTCCTGACTTCTCTTCCAAAGGATGCACACGACGTCGGAGAAGAGCTTAACCTCTCCTGGATTTTCATTCGAGACCACGTACGAATAGTACCTATGTAGAAAGTCGGACTTTAACACCAGCTGTTGAAGCTGAAATTTCTGCGTGTCGAGAAGTCCCTTGGCTTGATCGAGCGTCTCATTGAGGTGTTGTTTGTCTTTTTCGAGTCTTGCGGCTAGGCCTTTCGCCTCGTTGATCTCTAGATCCTTCTTGGCGATAATGACCTCGTTGTCCCTTTCAGTTTTCGCGGCTGCGATTTTCGCATCATTGATTTCTAGATCCTTCTTCGCGATAGCGAGTTCTTTGTCCCTTTCAAACTTCGCCACGACGCCTTTCGCTTCATTGACTTCTAGGTCTTTACGCAGGGTCGCGATGAATGATCCGAGCGAGAACGAACCGAATAGGAGCACGGCCATCACTCCCAGAAGGGCCCAAAGTTGACCCGGCTTGAGGCTGAGGACAATTGCCCGGATGCTCAGCGAACCGAAGTCGCCCGTCTGTCCTGACGTAGACTGTGCTGTGCTCATGCGCCAACCTCCGAAACGAGAATTGTCGAGCTATTTTGCACTGCAGATAAGCCTGAAGGCTTCGCGTTAGCGTTTCTGTCGAACTATGCTTGCACATCGCCGAAGACATTAGCTTGGGTCATAGGTCTGGGATGTGATGTACTTCACAAATTTTAGCTCAAAGGAGCCATCACGAGTTCGAAGGGTGTAAAAGCGCTTCGCTACGACCCGATTTGACACGTCGGGCAAAACACTGGCAAAATAGTATCATCGAGACGAGTTTGTTTGCGCCCGCGCCGGATATTTCCGCCGCGGGTTTTTTGCGTCTCGATCCAGAATGTTGGCTGAAATTATAATGGGATTTTCCAGATGACTGAATTGGTCGTGAAGAACAAGCGTTCCGAAGTCGCATTTGCGCGGGAGGCTGCTCGCAGAACCTTGAAGCACCGGACGATGACTGAAATCAAGTCATTGGCACGGACGCACACCGTGCACGCCGTCAACACTCTCTTGCAGATCATGCGTGATAAGAACGCTCCCGCGCATGCACGTGTCTCGGCGGCCAATGCCATTCTCGATCGCGGATGGGGCAAGCCGTTGCAGCCGATCGTGAGTGAAGACGGCAAGCCCCTTGAGTTTGTCCACCGCATTGAGCGCGTCATTGTCCATCCCGGCGATAACGTGACGATCGATGCTGAGATTGAGGAGAGCGTTCAGCGAGCACCGCTCAGCGTTCTCGGAAGCATCGGCGCGACAAACGATTTCGACGTCTCTCACGAAGAGCTTTGGCTGCTTTCGCAGGACAAAGCATGAGCGCGAACTTGCAGAAGCTGCTTCAAACGCGTGTTGGGCCAAGTGCAGAAGCCGGATGGCCGCAATGGATCGCCGACGCGCTTGCATACAGGCCTGAGAGCCAGGCTCCGGAATTGGCTCCGCCCGAGAAAGCGGCCGCATCAGAAACCAACGATCGGCGCGACATTCGGACCTTGAACCGTGTCTTGAAAACCTGATGCCTCAATCAAGCCCGCGGGATGCCGCGGGCTTTCCCTCTTTGGAGGGCTGTGACGTTGGTGCGCTAGGCCCCAGCGCCGCTCGTTCGCTGCGACAGAACGCAAATGCTCCTGGCCTGATCCTGGATTCGGCGCTTTTTGGACAGAAGCGGACATTCAACCAACCGATAAACTCAGTCGAACCGTCGAAAATGACCCCAACCGGACATCTATTCGACGTCATAAAACTGACGACCGTTCCGCAACAACTTGTAAGAGACGTGAACTTAGTCAGCAACCTTGACCAAAGCGAAGTCGCAAAAATCTGCTAAGCTTGAGAAATTCGGGCGTTTGGCCCCTGCGGGGAGGCAATGGTGACGAACTCGGAAGTCTCCAGCGACCTACCGGGCAAACCGGCATCCGATAATGACCCACTGAACAAAACGGCATCTGATAACGAGCCACCGAACAAACCGGCATCGAATCTTAACTTTAAGAGTCGCCTCCGGGCGCGATTGCAGCTGATCGGCGGGGCGCTCGCTTCGATTGCCGCGATCGGCGCGATCGCGGGTGGCCTCGTCGGCTACTGGACTGTGTGGAAGACGCTCCGCACCGACGTGTTTCCGGACAAGCAACAGGCGCAGAGGGAGGCCACGGCCCGGCCCGACGTTGCTCCCCGCTTGTCACTAGTCGTCCTGCCGTTCGCAAACCTCAACAACGATCCGGAGCAGGACTATTTCGCCGACGGCATTACGACCGATCTGACGACCGACCTCGCGCAAATGCCCGGCGCGTTCGTTATCGGACGCGGAACGGCCTTTACATACAAGAACAAGCAGATCGACTTCAGGACGCTCGGCAGGGACCTTGGCATCCGCTGGGCAGTCCAGGGCGCGGTGCGGCGCAACGGGGATCAGGTCCGGGTCAACGTATCACTTACGGATATCGCGAGCGGTCGGGACGTTTGGTCCGACCGTTTCGACGGCGATCGTACGAACCTCGCCGCCTTGCAGGACCAGATCACAGCGCGGCTCGCCCGCTCGCTGAACATTGAACTGATCCAAGCCGAAAGCCGTCGCAGCGAAGCGGACCGGTCGAGGAATCCAGACGCCATGGACTTCACGATGCGCGGTTGGGCAAAGTTCTACGAGCCGCAGTCGAAGATCCAAAATGCTCAGGCAAAGGACCTATTCGATAGTGCGCTGCGCCTCGATCCCGACAACGTTGAGGCCATGGTCGGGAAAGCGCGGTGTTTAGCCGCTGATGTGAACAATCGATGGTCTGCTTCCGTTGTTGAAGACAAAAAACAAGGGCTCGACCTCATCGACAGAGCTCTGTCCAAAAGCCCGGCAAGCGCGGGTGCTCATTGGGCCAAGGGAAACCTTCTGCTATTTGGAGACCCTGAGGGGGCATTGGCTGAATACGATACTGCGCTCGAAATTGATCCAAATAATCCAGCAGTCTACGGCGCTAGAGCAATTACACTTATCACCTCCGGGCGGACGCGCGAAGCTTTCTCGCCGGCCCAATTGGCTCTCCGTATCAGTCCCAGAGATCCTTTTGCTTCCGTTTGGCGCTACTGGCTCTGCCATGCACACTTGCACCTACGCCAATATGCAGAAGCCATCGAGGAATGCAGGCGCTCGGTCAATCTGAACAACTTGAACTTATACAGCTATGTAGATCTGACATCGGCTTATGGAGCCACGGGGCAATTGGAACAGGCACAGCAGAGCTTGACTGAATTGAACAAGCTCCGACCAGACTTTACGATCCAGTGGTACCGTGATCTTGGTTACTCAATCTCAAGCAACCCGCAGTTTCGTCGGGAGTTCGATGGCATTGTCGATGGGCTGAGGAAGGGAGGCGTCCGGGAGCAATAAGGTGGCGCCTGCTGACGTTGACGTTCCATGTCGAATGTCACTTATTGGCCCAACTGCGAAGTACGGACGCGCTCCCCGATAGTCAGCTCATGGCCCATCGCGACGTTTGCGGCGTTGCACAAGTGAGGTCAGTATCAGAGCAAACCGGACATCGCGAACGATTCATGACTATGCGTCTTAGCAATGGTTCTTGTGCTCCACCGCATTCGGCCCGAACCACCTCGTCATCGCCTCCGCAAGTCCGCATCCGCTCTCGCCTTCCACCCAGGCCACATGGCCGTCGGGCCGCACCAGCACTGCGCTTGGCGCGGCGACCTGTCCAATGGCCGGTAGCTCCCATGGGCCGTCATAGGCGGCGTCGACGACACCGATGCGATCCGCCCAGGGCGCAATGTCGATGCCACCGCGCCTGCCAAAATTGAGCAGCACACCGCGCGCGCCGTGCAGCAGCGTGAACAGTTTTAGCTTCCGTTCTTCGACGCTCAGATCGAGATCCGGCATGCGGCGCCCGAGCAGCGCATGCCCTTCGCCGAGATCATAGCGGATGTCGAGCCCGCTCATCATCGCGCCAACGCGTTGGCGCGGCTGGTCCATGGCGAACAACTCGGAGACGACGTCGCGCGCGGCCTTGAGGCCGTCGTCGCCGCGGCGGAGCAGCGCGATTTGCGCCATGGTGTTTTGCAGGACGCGTGCCGCGACGGGATGGCGCTCGGAATGGTAGGTGTCGAGCAGGCTGTCGGGCGAGATGCGATTGACGACCTGCGCCAGCTTCCAGCCGAGATTGACGGCGTCCTGCACGCCGGTGTTGAGGCCTTGCCCGCCGACGGAGTGATGGATATGCGCGGCATCGCCGGCGAGCAGCACGCGTCCTTTGCGATAGGACACGGCCTGTCGTGCCGCGTCGGTGAAGCGGGAGATCCATGCGGGATTCTCGAGACCGAAGTCGGTGCCGTAGACCGCGACGAGGGCGTCGCTGAGATCGCGCAAGGTGGGCTCGCCGGTGCGCGCGAGGGTTGCTTCCGTCACGACGACCAGCACGCGTCCGCTCTCCGTCTTGCTGAGGCCGTGAAAGCCGAGCGCGTCGTGACGCAGGCCAAAGGCCGGTGCCTCGCTCATCTCGACCTCGGCCATGAGATTGCTGAGCGTCGGATCGAAGCCGGCGAAGTCGATGCCGGCAGTCTTGCGCACGGTGCTGCGACCGCCGTCGCAGCCGACGAGATAGTCTGCGCGCAACGTCTCGCCGCCCGACAGCGCGATATCGATGCCGGTCTCATCCTGCGCAAAACCCGTCACCTCGGCGTTGCGATAGATCGGCACCGCGAGCTCCTCGACCCAGCCGGCCAGGATGCGTTCGATGCGGCTCTGCCGCAGCGCGAGGCCGTAAGCGTGGCGGGTGGGGAGATCGCTGATGTCGAGCCTCGTCCAGGCGAAGCCGGCGAGCTGGGTGATCTGGCCCTTGCGCAGGAAGCGGTCGGCGACGCCACGTTGATCGAGGATCTCGATCGTGCGGGCGTGCAATCCGCCGGCACGCGTCTCGACCAGCTCCTGGTTCGCGCGCCGCTCGACCACAGCGACGTCGACATGGGCGAGCGCGAGCTCCGCGGCCAGCATCAAGCCGGTCGGGCCGCCGCCGGCGATCACCACGACATGATCGGTCATCGCAGCGGTCCTCGCGCCGGCGCGATGCGCCTGCTGGTGTGAACGGGACCTTGGAAGCAAGACAGGCATGGCGTGACCCCTCGATGTGTTGGCTGGGCCACGGGTTCTACGGCAGGAGCGGGGACTTGAAGCAAGCCCCTTGCGCACCACATATCTAGCTGGGAGGAAGGGCTTGCCGTTCCGCGTTTGCCGCGTTGACACGTCGGGCAAAACACTGGCAGAATGGCATCATCGAAAGAGTTTGGTTCAGCCCGCGCGGGAGCATTCCGCTGCGGGTTTTCTTTTGGCGTGACGGTCAGCAGATGCCAGTGGTTCGCTGCATGATGTCGGCGAGTTCCTCGAACGAGAACGGCTTCCTGATCATCGGCAGGCCGCCGCGCCGGGGTTCGCGCCCGGATAGTTGAAGCACCGTCAACTCGGGGCGGACTCGTTTGGCCAACTCGGCCAGTTCATGGCCATCCATGCCCGGCATATTGATGTCCGTGATCAAGATGGAGATGTCCCGGTTCTCGTTGAGCTGATCGAGCGCATCCGAACCGTTTTGGGCACTGATCACCTGGCAGCCAAGATCTTCCAGCATGCCGACGATCACGTCGAGGACGGCGGCGTCGTCATCAACAACCAGGACAGTGTGACTCATCGAACGAACGTTCCTTCTGACGACGGAATAAACGCGCCTCTCGTCGGGTAAGTTCCGGCAAGCCTAATCGTCCTTCGACAAATCGCCGGGCTTCGTGGGAAGGTCGATGGTGCCGCCATCGCCGTGCACGAGATCGCGATCCCCGTCCTCGGTCTCGCCGGAATCTTCAATGATCTCCTCTTGCGTATCGTGCGCCTTGTCGATGCGCGGCTCGTTATCGCTGCGCGGCTTGGTATCGCTGCGCGGCCTGTTATCGCTGCGCGGCCTGGCCCCGGGCAGGTTTCGTGATGTCTTTGGTGACATTGTTTTCAGTGTCATTGGCCGATCCTCCTGATCGGCTAACTATCGCCGGGCCCGTAAGTTCGTTTGACACGTCGGGCAAAACACTGGCAGAATGGCATCATCGAAAGAAGTTTGGTTCAGCCCGCGCGGAGAATATCTGCGGCGGGCTGTTTCAATTTCAACATAGGTTTTGACACGTCGGGCAACACACCGGCATGATGACATCATCGAGACGAGTTTGGTTCACCCGCGCGGACAACATCCGCCGCGGGTTTTTTCGTTCTCGATTCCAGAATCGGACGGCGGCCCACGCATTGCGGCCACGCACTTGCTTGATACGCGTTGAGGGAGCGCCGATCGGCGTGCCGCCGTCCGAACCATTGCTGGCCGCGCACGCGCGAACGTGCCGGCCCGCGGCGCAGGGCCCGTTGCCCGCGCCGCTGCGGTTTCCGGGAGCCGAGCTCGGGCATTGGTACGAGCCGGACAAGCTCATGGGCTATTGCGTCGCGCTCTATTTCGCAAAGCTGCTGGTCTGGGACAAGGTGCTTGGTCTTGGCTCCACGGACGCTCTGGCGGGATTTGCGGCGGTCACGGCCAATCTCGTGGTCTCCTTCTACTTCGCCAAACGTGGCTTCGAGAACATTGCAAGGATCATCAGGCGATGAAGATGCCAGACGATGAAATCAAGGCCATCGTCGCCGAGACGCTGGCTGAGCAGCACAGACTCCAGCAGGAGAGCATCGATGCGATCGTGTTGAAAGCGGTGGCGTCGGTGCTGGCGTCTTTCGGAATCGAGGATGACGATCGGAGAGAGCTCCGGGCGGACTTCCAGCACCTGCGGCGATGGCGCAAGAGCGTGGAACAGGCGCAGAGCTATACGTTCAAGGCCGTGATCACGGTGATCGCCACCGGTCTGATGGGGGCCGTCTGGCTGGGTGTCAAGGTCGTGCTGGGCAAATGAGGCTTGTGCGGCGACGACGTCGCCGCGCGACGGATCGAGGTCGCTCCTCGCTAATGGGTATGCCATGTACAGAATTCGAGTGGCCGATGCGTCCGATGATGACGTTGCCGACACCTTGGCCGATCTGCACCAGCTGACGTTTTTCGATGCCGCGGCGATGCCCCGGTTCGACATTGGCGTGTGGTGGCTGGCCTATCACGGCGATGACGCGATCGCCTTTGCCGGTGTTGTACCGTCGACCCACGTGCGAAATGGCGGCTACTTCTCAAGGGTCGGGGTCTTGCGGCGGCATTGGGGGCACGGGCTTCAAATCAGGTTGATGCGGGCGATGGAGACAAGGGGGCGTCGTATCGGATGGAACAGCGTCGTTTCGGATACGACGGACAATCCGGTATCCGCCAATAATTTCATCGAGGCGGGCTATCGGCTCTATGAGCCCGAGATACCCTGGGCCTGGTCGCATACGCTCTACTGGCGAAAGTGGCTGAGATGAGCGGTAGAGCGGCGTTTCCCGTGATGCGGAACGCGGCCTGTAACGTCGAATAGTCCGTAAGAGATGTGGCGCAGCCTATATGCGCAGAATGTCGAGAGGCCCGGCAGCCCGATGGCTGCCGGGCCTTTTTGCGTTTTCAGGCGATGCAGGTGAAACACTTGCGAAGTCGGTGGCGCCGGGCTTTAAGTTCGCTCTTGCAGGAAATTCGGCGGCTATAAGCCGATGCAAAGGAGCGCTATCAATGCCCACCAAGCCTCAATTGCCGGAACGTTCGTCGCGGGCGACGGGAGGGCAAACTGCGCTCGATGGTCTGCTGGTCGTCGATTTTACGCGTGTCGTCGCCGGCCCGGCCTGCACACAGACGCTTGCTGATTTCGGCGCGCAGGTCATCAAGATTGAAAACCCCGACGGCGGCGACGACACACGCGCCTACGAACACGCCGAAATCGGTGGAGAGAGTGCCGCCTATCTCAGCCTGAACCGCAACAAGCGCGGCATCGTGCTCGACCTTACCGTGCCGGAGGCTCGCGAGATCGCGCTCGACCTGATCCGCAAGGCGGACGTCGTCGTCGAGAATTTTTCCAGCGGGGTCATGAAGAAATTTGGCCTCGATTACGAAGCTGTCGCTTCGCTCAATCCACGGCTGGTCTACTGCTCGATCTCCGCCTACGGACGCACCGGACCGTTCGCTGCGCGTCCGGGCTTCGATCCGATCACGCAGGCGGAAAGCGGCTTCATGTCGCTCAACGGGTTTGCCGACGGCCCGGCGGTTCGTACCGGTCCGCCGATCGTGGATATGGCCACGGGAATGTCTGCCTGCAACGCCATCCTGCTGGCATTACTGGCGCGGGACCGGCTCGGTCGCGGGCAGCATGTCGAGGTCGCTCTGTTCGACATTGCGATGGGGATGACCGGTTTCTACGGCATGGCCTATCTGATCAACGGCGAGAGTCCTGGCCGGTTTGGCAATTCGCCGAGCGGATCTCCCACCGTCGGCGTCTACGAGGCGTCCGATGGGCCGCTGTACATGGCTTGCGCCAACGACCGGCTCTATCGCCGTCTCGTGGTCGAAGTGCTCGACCGGCCCGATCTGATCACCGATCCGCAATTTGCGACGCGGAAAGCGCGCTCCGAGAACAAGGAGCTCCTGCGGGCGGCTATCGCCGAGGTCTTTGCAAGCGATACCCTCGAGAACTGGATGGCAAAGATGAAGCTGGCCAATATCCCGGTCGGCTATCTCCGGACGGTGGAGGAGGGGTTCAATGCGCCGGAAGCGCGCGAGCGCCACCGCTTGAGCCGGATTCCGCATCGTACAGCAGAATGGGTCCCCAACATCGAGTCGCCGATTGCGATGAGCCTGACTGGGGCCATTGATCCCGTGGCTGCTCCGCTGCTGGGTGAGCATACGAAGCAAGTCTTGCACGATACGCTCGGCTACGACGAACGTCGCATCGCGGAGTTCGCCGAAAAGGGCGCCTTTGGATCGGCCAAGCCTTCGACCGATTTGAGCTAGGCAGGTACCACGCGACCGCACTGCGAGCGTGGTCTCGACTTGATTTGGCGAAGGTCCCGCCGCATAAATGTGCGAGAGCGAGGGATACGAATGGCGCCTGGTCGAGAGCCGAGCATGAGCGAGCCCGCTGGACTGAAAGCCGGTGAACGCGCCTATGCGGCAATGATCGCGAGGGCCCGGGCGCTCCTCCCACGGCTGCGAGAACGGGCGGCGCGGACGGAGGAGCTACGGCATCTTCCGGCGGAGACTGAAAAGGATCTTCACGACGCCGGCCTGTTCCGGATGCTCCAGCCGAGACGGATTGGCGGCGCGGAGCTTGACTATGTCGCCCTGATCGACTGCGCCGAACTGCTTGGATCGGCGGATGCGTCAGTGGCTTGGAACCTTGCCAACCTGGCGAGCCATCATTGGATGCTCGGCATGTTCGAGCAGAAGGCGCAGGATCTGGTCTGGGACGGCGATCCGGACGTGTTGATTGCGTCCTCGTTCATTTTTCCGGCGGGACGCGCCACGAGGGTCGCGGGTGGATATCGGCTGCATGGTAGCTGGCCGTTCTCCTCGGGCGTCGCCTCCTGCGAATGGAATATGCTTGCAAGCGTTGTTTACTCCGACGACGAAGCCGACGGCATCGCGTATCGAATCTTTTTGCTGCCGAAAGGCGACTATAATGTCCTCGACACCTGGAATGTCGCGGGACTGCGCGGGACGGGATCTTGCGACGTGGAGGTCAGGGACGCCTTTGTGCCTGACTATATGACGGTCGCCGTCGGCGATCTCGCCGGGGGCCCGACGCCGGGAAGCAAGGTCAATCCGAATCCGCTGTATGCGCTCCCTGTGTTCTCGCTGTTTCCTTACGTCCTCTCCGGTGTCGCGCTGGGAAACGCGCAGGCGTGCCTCGACGATTATGCCGAGGTCGCGCGTCATCGCATCTCGACCTACAACCGTGCCAAGCTGAGCGACTTTCAAAGCACGCAGATCAAGATCGCGGAGGCCTCGGCGAAGATCGATGCGGCGCGCCTGATCATGCGCTCGGCCTGCCTGGATGCGATGGAGAACGCTCGGTGCGGTCGTATTCCTGATATGGCGACCAAGACCAGACATCGGCGTGATGGAGCCTTTTCGGTGAATCTGTGCACCGAGGCGGTCTCCATGCTGTTTGCCGCGAGCGGAGCGCGCGGCCTGTTCACGACCGGCGTGCTGCAGCGGCAGTTCCGCGATGCGCACGCGATCAACTCGCATCTCGCGTTCAACTTCGACGCGGCCGGGACCAATTATGGACGCGTGGCGCTGGGCCTGCCGTCCGAGAATCTCACGCTGTGAGGCCGGCCGATGAATGATCTGCCGAAGCAGCCGGCCGTTC
Organism: Bradyrhizobium genosp. SA-3; assembly: GCF_004212635.1. GTDB lineage: Bacteria > Pseudomonadota > Alphaproteobacteria > Rhizobiales > Xanthobacteraceae > Bradyrhizobium. Next base: position 11,977 of record NZ_PSRT01000048.1, read on the forward strand.
CCGATCCAGCCAACGAATTCGCGAGCGACAGTTCGTCGATCGATCCTCGCGATTTCCGCAACGCGCTCAGCACCTACGCAACGGGCGTGACGATCATCACGGCCGCGGCTCCTGATGGCAAGCCGTATGGTCTGACGTGCAATTCGTTCGCCTCGGTCTCGCTGAATCCTCCACTGGTTTTGTGGAGCCTCGTCGTCTATTCCTCGAGTCTGCCCGTATTCCAGAACGCCAGTCATTTCACGGTCAACGTGCTCGGCGCTTCGCAACAGGCACTCGCGAACAAATTCGCCAAGTCGTCTGACGACAAGTTCGCTGGCGTGGATTGGACGCCCGGCCTCGGCAATGCGCCGGTGCTGGCAGACAGCGTCGCCAATTTCCAATGCCGCTCCGTCAATCGCTACTATGGTGGCGACCACGTGATCTTTCTCGGCGCAGTCGAGGCTTATACCTACAATGCGAAGGAGCCGCTGCTCTTCGCGCGCGGGACGTTCGGTCGCTTTCAGGCCGACGCTGGGCGCAAGAAGGCGCCGTAACGCGCTTCCGTCCTAGACAGCTCGCTCCGACGCTGAAAGCTTGTAGATCTCCAGCGCGTCCGCTTCCGCGCCTCGCGCGGCCTTCGCCAACCTGAAAAGTTGCCCCGCAAGCGAGGCCATCGGCACCGGCGTCGACGTCGCCTGTGCGACATCGGCGACCGTATCGAGGTCCTTGAGCATTGTGGCGATGTGACCGAGCGGTGGGGTGTGAATGCCCTGAACCATCCGCGGCACGAAGAGCTGGAGCGGGATGGAATCCGCGAAGCCGCCGGCGAGCGCTTCGGGCAATCGGTTGGCGTCAATTCCGGCGTTCACGGCAAGGCGCGTTGCTTCGGCGAGGACGGCCATCGCGCATCCGACGATCACCTGATTGCACAGCTTTGTGGTCTGGCCGGCGCCGATCGGGCCCATGTGAGTGAACCTGCGCGCCATGGCCAGCACATAGGGCCGCACCCTCTCGATGTCGGCCGCTTCTCCGCCAGCCATGATCGCGAGGGTGCCGTCCTCCGCGCCCTTCGTGCCCCCGGACACTGGCGCATCGATCCAGCCGGTACCGTTCGTGTCTTTCAGTCGCGTTGCAAGGTCGCGTGCGGCGTCAGGATGAATCGACGAGAAGTCGACGACAAGCTTGCCGGCGCCGGGAGCCGATGAAACACCATCGCGCCCGAAGATCACCTCTTCGACGGCGGCGGCGTCCGTCACGCACATGAAGACGATCTCCGAGCTCGCCATCACGTCGCGGGGCGTATCTGCGCGGCTCGCGCCGGCCTCGACGAGCGGAGCCATCTTGTCCTGCGATCGGTTCCAGATAGTGACCTGATGGCCAGCCCTAAGCAGGCGCCGGGTCATCGGTGCGCCCATGAGCCCAAGGCCGATATAGCCGAGCCTCTCGACCTCTTGCGGGTTTGTCCTGCTCGCATCAGCCATAGGTTGCCTCCTTCTGTCGCAGCGCAACGCCGCGCGACCGCCGGCTTACCTTACATGGCGCTTCGCTCGGTGGCACCGGTGGGCATGCATAGCTTGCCTGATTGTTTGAACCATGAAACATTTGGGCTGGTCGGGTTGGGGGCGCCCGTCGGCGCCGGAGCAGCGGAGTAGGCACGATGCGAACCGTTTCGAGGTGGATCCTGGCATTGAGCGCGGTTGCGGCCGTAATCGCGGGCTCAGGCCCGTTGCGGGCGCAGCAAACCATCCGCGTAGGCTGGACGATCCCGGCCGAAGAATCCAAGTACTGGATGATGCGCCGGCCGGCCGAGTTTCCCAACCTCGGCAAGGCCTACAATATCGAATGGACCCAGTTTCAGGGCACCGCGCCGATGACGCAGGCACTTGCAGCCGGGGCGCTGGATTGCGCGACACAGGCGCCGCTGTCGCTCGCCAACGGCGTGGTTGGCGGCAATCTCAAGGCCTATATCGTGGCACAGCACGTCTTCGAGAAGCCCGGCGGCTTCTCGGTCTATTGGGCTGTCATGGATGACTCGCCGATCAAGACGATTGCCGATCTCAAGGGCAAGACGGTCGGCATTTCCGTGATCGGCGGCGGCACGCAGGGGCCATTCAACCTGCTCCTGAAGCAGAATGGCGTCGATCCGGCCAAGGACATCAAGCTGGTCGAGGTCGGCTTTGCCGTCTCCGAAGACGCGCTCCGGCAGGGCCGTGTCGATGCGGTCAACATGAACCAGCCCTTTGCCGCGCGCGCAGAGGCAAAGGGCGGCACCCGAAAGCTGTTCTCGCTGTCGCAGGTCATGCCGAACATCGTGCACATCCTGGAAGCCTGCCGCGCCGATTTCGTCGACAAGAACCCGGAACTGGTCAAGGCTTATGTCCGCGACATCACGTCGGGCATGAAGAAGGCGCTGGCAAACCGCGAAGAGACCCTGAAGGTCGTGTCCGAGGTGCTGAAAGCGCCCGTTCCAGTGCTCGAAACCTATCTGCTCAAGGACAACGATTTCGGTCGCGATCCAGGTGCGGCGCCGAACTTCCCAGCGATCCAGAAGATGCTGGATATCTATGCAGAGACAGGAATGCTGCCGAAACTGGATGTCGCCCAGTTCAAGCATCCGACGATCGTCGCTCCGCTGCAATAAGCGTGCAGGCGAATTATCCGAGGAGAGGGATCGTGGCGTTCCGGATCATCCGGAACGCCGCATGAAGAAGATGCACGTATGAAGAAGTTGCGATCCCGGATCACCACAGACGGTCTCGATCGAGCCCCGCATCGTGCGTTCATGCGCGCAATGGGTCTCGACGACGCCGCGATCGCCAAGCCGATGGTCGGCGTCGTCAGCATGAAGGGCGAGCAGACGCCCTGCAATATGACCCACGACTTTCAGGTCGCCGCGGCCAAGACCGGAATCGAGGAGGCCGGTGGCACGCCGCGGGAATTCTCCACCGTGTCGGTTTCCGACGGCATCAGCATGAATCATGAGGGGATGAAGTTCTCCCTGTTTTCGCGCGAGCTGATCGCCGACTCCATCGAAGCGGTCGTCCATGGTCTGGCTTACGATGCCCTGATCGGATACGGCGGATGCGACAAGACGCTTCCCGGCGTGATCATGGGCATGGTTCGCTGCAACGTGCCATCCATTTTCATTTACGGCGGCAGCTCGCTGCCCGGCCGCGTAGACGGGCGGACCCTGACGGTGCTCGACTCCTATGAGGCTGTCGGCAGCTTCATGACCGGCGAGATCGACGGCGCCACGCTCGAGCGGATCGAGCGCGCCTGCCTGCCGACCATCGGTGCGTGCGCCGGCCAGTTCACTGCGAATACCATGGGCATGGTGTCGGAGGCGATGGGCCTCACCATCCCCAACGTCTCGATGGTCCCCGGTGTCTACACCGAGCGCGCGCAGATCTCACGCCGGGCCGGACGCCTGATCATGGAGATGCTGGAACGCGGCGGGCCGCTGCCGCGCGACATCGTGACGCGGAAGTCCCTGGAGAATGGCGCCGCGATCGTCGCTGCGACGGGCGGCTCGACCAATGCCGCTCTGCATCTTCCGGCGATCGCGAACGAGGCGGGCATCGCGTTCACCATCGATGACGTCGGCGAGGTCTTTTCCAGGACACCGATGATCGGGAATCTGCGGCCCGGAGGCAAATACACGGCGAAGGATGTCTACGATATCGGCGGCGCCGCCGTGGTGATCGGCGAACTGATCCAGAGCGGGCATATCGATGGTAGCTGCATCACCATCACGGGCCGCACGCTTGCCGAAGAATATGGTGCGGCTAACGCGCCCGATGGTGAGGTCGTTTACGCGGCCCGTGCGCCGATCATGCCCGATGGCGGCGTGGCGGTGCTGAAGGGCAACCTCTGTCCCGACGGCGCGGTGATCAAGGTTGCGGGATTGAAGAGCCAGTTCTTCGAGGGCGTGGCACGGGTTTTCGAAGACGAGGAGGCTTGCGTCAAAGCGGTTCGTGACCGCAGCTACAAGGCGGGCGAGGTGCTGGTGATCCGCAATGAAGGGCCGGTCGGTGGCCCCGGCATGCGCGAGATGCTCGGCGTCACCGCGCTGATCTACGGGCAAGGCATGGGCGAGAAAGTGGCCCTGATCACCGACGGACGGTTTTCTGGCGCGACCCGCGGCATGTGCATCGGCTACGTCTCCCCTGAGGCGTTTGTTGGCGGTCCCCTGGCGCTTGTTCGTGACGGCGATAGGATCCGGATTGATGCCGCAAACCGGCGGATGGACATGCTGGTCGACGAGCAGGAACTTGCGGCGCGCCGACGCGATTGGAAGCCTCGCCCGCCGCGTCATCGAGCCGGCGCGCTGGCGAAATATGCGCGATTGGTGGGCCAGGCACCGGGTGGAGCTGTCACGCATGAAGGGCCGGCGGAATGGCCCTGGTTCGAATGACGCACCGCCGGGTGCGAAAACGACCACTGTCTGGCAGGTTTCTTGCTAAGCTCGTGCCGCTGAAGGTGAACGTTCGGCAGGTTCGTCGAGTAATGTTTACGCGCAAGTGAGGCGAGCGACGGGATGACGGCAGTGCCTTCGAGATCGAGTGAATGGGTGAAACCGGTGATGTCACAAAACCGGGCTTCTGCGATCATTCAGATCGACCGCGTCTCGCAGGTTTTTCAAACCTCGGCGCGCAAGGATCATGTGGCGTTATCGGACATCTCGCTCACGATCGACGAGGGCGCATTTGTCTCAATCCTCGGTCCGTCCGGCTGTGGCAAGTCGACACTGCTCTACATCGTCGGGGGCTTCGTCAGCCCGACCAGCGGCGCGGCGAAGATGAAGGGGCAGGCGATCACGGGGCCTGGTCCAGATCGCGGACCCGTGTTTCAGGAATTTGCCCTGTTTCCTTGGAAAACGGTGCTCGGCAATGTGATGTATGGCCCGCGCCAGCAAGGCGTGCGCACCGCTGAGGCTGAAGCGCAAAGCTGCGCCTTGATCGAAATGGTGGGCCTCAAGGGTTACGAGAACTTCTATCCCAAGGAGCTGTCGGGCGGCATGAAGCAGCGCGTCGCGCTGGCGCGAACGCTCGCCTACCATCCCGAAGTCCTGTTGATGGACGAGCCGTTCGGTGCGCTCGACGCCCACACCCGGACGCGCTTGCAGAACGATCTCTTGAACATCTGGGAGCGTGATCGCAAGACAGTGTTGTTCGTCACCCACTCGGTCGATGAAGCTGTCTTCCTCTCCGACAAGGTCGTGATGATGTCGAAATCGCCCGGCCGCATCCGGCAGGTCATCGACATTGATCTGCCGCGGCCGCGCCGTCGCAACGAGCTGTTGCTCGATCCACGGTACCAGAAGCACGTCGTCGACATCGAGCGCATGTTCGATGAGAGCGACGAAGCCGGCACACCCGCATGATGTCGTCGGCTGCCATAGTCAAGCGCGCTGCCCCGGTACTCGCCTGCATCGGATTGCTGGCGGTGTGGCAGGTCGCGTCACTCGCGCTGAAGAACGACAGTTTTCCGACGGCGATCGAAGCGATCCGCGCGATCCCGGATATTCTTGGCGATAAGGAATCCCTGATCAACATTCTGGCCTCGCTCCGCCGCATGGCGATCGGGTTTGGCGTGGCCGTGCTTGTATCGATTCCACTTGGTCTCCTAATGGGACGCAGCCGCGCTGTCGCAGCCTTCTTCAATCCACTCCTGATGGTGATCTATCCGGTGCCGAAGGCGGCGTTGATGCCGATCATCATGCTGTGGCTGGGCGTAGGCGACATCACGAAGACGTTGGTGATCTTCCTCGGCGTCAGCCTGCCAGTGATTTATCACAGCTTCGAAGGCGCCAAGGCTGTGGAAGAGAAGATGCTGTGGTCAGGCGCCGCGATGGGGCTTTCTCCGGCGCAACGCCTGGTGCGCATCGTGTTGCCGGCGGCACTGCCAGAAATTCTGACGGGCTGCCGCACGGGATTGGTGCTGGCGCTGATCACGATGATCACCAGCGAGATGATCGCCCGCCAGTCCGGCGCCGGGAACATCCTGTTCAACGCGCTCGACATGGGCCAATATGACACCGTCTTTGCGATGATCATCATCGTGGGGGCAATGGGAATCTGCCTCGACGCGATTTTCGAAAGGGTTCGTGCCCGTCTTGTGCGTTGGTCCGAGCCTCAATTCGACATGCCGCTGAGCTTCTCATGATGTCGCGCCTTCTCGCCCCAAACGTCGTTCTTGGCATTGCCCCGATCGTGCTGGTTGTCGCGTTGTGGCAAGGCTTGGTGTCACTCGGCTTCGCACCTGCAGTTTTGCTGCCGCCTCCAGGCTACGTCTTCAGCCGGTTGTTCCAGCAGCTCGTGACGTGGACGTTTCAGCAGGAGATCACGGCCACCCTGATCCGGCTGTTTGCCGGGTTCGCGATTGCGGTCGTGCTGGGTGTCAGTATCGGCATCGCCGCCGCCGCCAATCCCGCGATCAACGCTGTGGTTCGGCCGATCGTGCGCGTATTGGCGCCGTTGCCCAAGGTCGCTCTCTATCCAGCATTGTTGCTGCTGCTCGGCTTCGGCCACGGGTCGAAGATCACATTAGTGGCTGCCGATGCTCTCTTCCCAATTCTATTGTCCACCTACTACGGTGCGTCGACCGTGGAGCAGAAGCTGATCTGGTCGGCCATGGCGGCGGGAACGCCGCGCTATGAAATACTCTTCAAGGTCGTGCTGCCGGCGGCGATGCCGTCGATCTTGACCGGCTGCCGGATCGGCCTTGTCATCTCCTGCATCGTGGTGTTTCTGGCCGAGATGATCACGTCAACGGACGGACTGGGTCATGCGCTCGTGACGGCGGCCCGAACCTTTCAGGCCGTGGACATGTTCGTCCCGTTGATCACGATCTCGCTGCTGGGTTTGATCCTGAACGGCTTGCTTGGAGCCGTGCGATCGTATCTGCTCCGGGGCTTCCCCGAAGCGTAACAGACAAATAAGAATCCTGAAAGACAGGGAGTGAACCATGCTGGCTGATCGCATCGAGGCAAAATGGATCGACGCATTCTGCGAGATCTTTGAACGATGCGCCGTCAAGGCCGGCGATGCCGCGGCGATCCTCTCGGAAACCCAGTCGCGCGCGCTGAATGTGCATCTGGCGGAGCTCGCGCTGCTGCGGATGGGAGCGCGGCCGTTTCACGTGGTGATGCCGACACCGCGTAACCGTCATGTCGTTCCGGTTCGCTCGACCGGGGCGAGCGAGGCGATCCAGCGGCTGGGGCCGGTGATCAGCGCGCTTCAGCAGGCCGGCTTTGTGGTGGATTGCACCATCGAGGGCCTGATGCACGCGGTGGAGACGCCGGAAATTCTCAAAGCCGGCGCGCGCATTCTGGTGATTTCGAACGAGCATCCCGAGGCGCTGGAGCGGATGGTGCCAGATCCCGCGCTCGAGAAGCGTGTTCGTGCCGCGGCGAAGATGCTGCGCGGGACCAAGCGGATGCGGGTCACCTCAAAAGCAGGAACGGCTCTTGATGTTGATATGGTCGGAGCCTCCACGGTCGGTGTGTGGGGCTGGACCGACAAACCCGGTACGCTGGCGCATTGGCCCGGTGGAATCGTCGTCAGCTTTCCCAAGAGCGGGACAGTCAACGGCACCCTGGTGATGGCGCCCGGCGACATCAATCTCACCTTCAAGCGGTATCTGACGTCGCCGGTGAAGATGACGCTGAAGGACGATTATGTCGTCGAGCTGGAAGGCGAAGGTACGGATGCCGCGATGATGCGCAGTTATCTCGCCGCCTGGGGTGATCGCGAAGCCTATGCGGTCTCGCATGTCGGGTTTGGCATGAATCCCGGCGCGCGGTACGAGGCGCTCTCGATGTACGACCAGCGCGATACCAACGGCACGGAACTTCGCGCTGTGTCCGGCAATTTCCTGTTCTCGACCGGTGCGAATGAGTTCGCAGGCCGCTACACGGCGGGTCATTTCGACCTGCCAATGATGGGAACCACGATCGAACTCGACGGCATTGCCGTCGTCCGCGAAGGTGTGCTCCAGGACGTCTTCGGCTAGCCGCGATCGACCACGGGCGGCCGCGCCAGGCCAAAGTGGCGAAGCAGGTCGACCATGGCTTTGAGCCGCTCGACACGATAGGCATCGACATCGAGGCCGGAATAGTCGAGGAAGCCCGCGCCCGTCCGCAGGCCGATCCGTCCCTCGCTCATGTTGCGCGAAATCACCTCTGGCGCCCGATAGCGGTCGCTGCCGAGTGCGCCCTCGAGATAGCGGCTCGCGTAGTACAGGATGTCGCCGCCGCCCCAGTCGATGAATTCGAGCAGGCCGAGCACGGCGTAGCGGAAGCCGAAGCCGTAGCGGATCGCCTTGTCGATTTCTTCCGCGCTGGCGACGCCTTCCTCGACCATGCGTGCCGCCTCGTTCATCGCCAGCGCCTGGATGCGCGGGACGATGAAGCCGGGCGTCGCCGCACAGACCACCGGTACCTTGCCGATGCCTTCGAGCTGCGCCTTGACCTGGTCAATGACGGCGGGGTCAGTGGCCTTGCCGGGCGAAACTTCGACCAGCGGGATCAGATAGGCCGGATTGAGCCAATGCACGTTGAGGAAACGGCGAGGGTTCACGATCGCGCCGGAGAGATCGTCGACGAGAATGGTCGACGTCGTCGATGCAATGATCGTGTCCGGGCCGACTTGCCTTGAGGCGGCCGCCAGCACCTCCCGCTTGAGCTCGACGACCTCAGGAACGCCCTCGAAGACCATATCGGCCTCGGAGAGCGCTGCACTGCTTTCGCCGGCCGCCACCACCGAGACCCGCGCGATGAGCGGATCGACATCCGCCTCGGTCAATAGCCCCAGCTTCGACAGGCTGGCAAAGGTCTTCCTGACTTCGCCGAGCGCGTCCGCTTCCAGCTTGGCGAAATCGCCCGCGGAGCGCGCCTTGATGTCGATCATCGTAACCCTGTGCCCCGCATAGGCGAACGCGACGGCGATACCGCGTCCCATGCGGCCGGCCCCGAGACAGGCAATATTGACGCGATTGGTCATCGATCAGAATCCATTGCGAAGCAGCGTCTGCAATTCAGCCTTGCTGAGATCGCCGAGCCCCAGCGTCTCGAGTGTACGGCCACTTCGCGAAAAATCCTCGCTGCAGATTGCGCCGCCGATCGCCAGGAATGCTTTGGCCAGCGGTGTGGTCACGCCAGTCAGGTCTGCGACGGAGACCAGCAACGACAGCCCGAGCCGCAGATCCTCACGCATGTAGCGGTGCTCGGTCAGCACGATCCGTTCGCGCCAGTCGCCGGAATCGGTCAGGCGGTCGTGCGAGCCGCGGCCATACATCCAGATCTCGCCTTCCTTCGCGTAGTGATGAGCGAGCGGGAAATGCGGCGCGCCGTAACCGAGCGCCTCGCGCACCGCGATGCGCTCCGCGTCGAGCGCGTCGGTGACCCGGCGGATCGCGGCTTGCGTGCCTTCCTTGTGAATGTCCCAGCGCTCGAAATGTTCGATCGGGCCGGCGTTCATCACGATCAACGGCGGATGGATGATGGGTCCTGCATTCATCAGCGCGCCGGACAGCGCATCTCCGCACGGTTCGATCGCGTCCGGGAAGGCGCGTCCAATGACTTTGAGCGCATGCGCTGCCTGATCGAGCGGGAACACGCCGACCGGCAGTCGCTTGGCGCGGATGGTGATCGCGACCTCGAACGGTCCATGCTTGCGGGTCAGCCAGGGCAACGTTCCGGTCTCGGCAAAGCTAGCCTTGGCATGGTTGCCGGCATCTCGGGCCGCTTGGGCGAAGATCATCGAGCCGAATGTCGCCGGCGGTAGAAAAACGACCTGGCCGTCCCGCAGATGCGGGGCGAGCAGACCGGCAATATCCGGCTGTGCGAAGGCGGGGGCGGGGCAGAGGATCAGCTCGACGCCGTTGACGGCTTCGGCGATGTCGGCCGTGATCAGCGCGAGCTTCACGTCGTGGCGGCCGTTATGATCCTTGACCAGGATGCGCGAGCCGGCAGCGCGATGCGCTGCGACCTGATCCGCATCGCGGCGCCAGAGCCGGACCTCATGCCCCGACAGCGCAAAATCGCCCGCGGCCGCGAAAGAGCCGTTTCCTCCACCCAGAACCGCAATCTTCAAGATGTTTCTCCTTGCGCGCGCGATTGCGCATCGAGCTGCTTCAGCAGGAAATGCTGCACCTTGCCCAGCGCCGTGCGCGGCAAGTCGGTGACGAAGACGATATCGCGGGGAACCTTGAATCGCGCGAGCTGCGCCTGGATGTGCGTTCTGAGCTCATCCGCTTGGAGATGCGAGCCGGGTCGCCGGATCACATAAGCGATAGGGACCTCGTCCCAGCGCGGGTCCGGCCGGCCGATCACGGCGCATTCGCTGACATCGGGATGTTCGAGCAGGACGCGCTCGACCTCCGCTGGGTAGACATTCTCGCCGCCGGAAATGATCAGGTTCTTCTTGCGGTCCCGTATCCAGAAATAGCCATCCGCGTCGCACAGGCCGATATCTCCGGTGCGATACCAGCCGTCCTGCAGTGCATCGCGCGTGGCGTCCGCATTGCCCCAATATTCGAAAAACACGTTGGCGCCGCGCACCGCGATTTCGCCCGGTGTGCCAGCCGGCACCTCGGCGCCGGCCTGATCGACCACCTTGGCCTCACAACACAAGCCGGCGAGTCCGGTCGATCCCACACGCGACAGATCGCCGCCGAGGCGGGTGTAAATTGCGATGGGGCAGGTTTCAGTGGAGCCGTAGACCTGAAGCACGGGAACGCCCCGCGCGACGAAGCGATCGATCAGGTGCGGCGGCACGATGGTCGAGCCCGTGGCGACGGCCTTGAGTGACGAGAGATCGGCCGTCGTCCAGGCAGGATGCTCGCTCACGGCCTGGATGATCGCCGGCACCATCACGGTCAGCGTCGGCCGCTCGCGTTCGATCGCCGCGAGCGCCGCATCCGGCATGAAGCGGGCGTGGACCGTGACGGTTGCGCCCAACTGCAGCGCGGGCGTGGTCTGGATATTGAGGCCGCCGACATGGAAGAACGGCAACACGGTCAGCACGTGGTCGTCCGACGTCATGTTGTGCATGTGCTGGCTCATGACGCCGTTCCAGAACAGCGCCTCTTGCCGCAGCACAGCGCCCTTCGGCCGTCCCGTCGTTCCTGACGTGTAGACGATGAGGAGCGGGCAGGAGAGGTCGGTGTGCGGGTTGCGGCCGCTGCCCTGGCTACGAGCCAGCATACCTTCGAATGTCGCGCCGCGAGGCGGCATGAAGTCGAGGCCGACGACGGATGTCCCCGGCGCGGTCCGCCCAAGCTCGGCAAGCACTCCCTCAAATGCCTGCTCGAGCACCAGGACCTTGGCGCCGGCATCACTCAGAATGAACAGCTGCTCGGCGACCGCCAGCCGCCAGTTCAGCGGCACCAGCATCGCCCCGAGCCGCGCACAAGCGTAGAGCAGAACGAGGTAGTCCGGCCGGTTCAGACTCAGGATCGCGACACGGTCGCCGCGGCCGACGCCGAGTTCCTGCTTCAAGGCGGTTGCGGTCCGTTCGATGCGTGCGGCGAATGCGGCATAGCTCAGCCGTTCGCCTTCGAAGGCAACGGCCGTCTTGTCTGGCGCGAACGCCGCGTTGCGGTCGATCAGGCTACAGAGGTCCACCGTCAGTCGTCCGTCTCGCCGGCCTCGTACAGCGCCTCGCGTCCGATCCGGTCGAGGCAGAGCTCGGCGGTCCAGGGCAACATCAGCGAACCGCAGCGGCTGTCGCGATAGATCCGCTCCAGCGGCAGCGACCGCAGCATGGCCTGACCGCCGCAGGTGCGGATCGCGAGCGCGGCGAGCTCATTGGCACCCTCCATCACCGAGTATTGTGCGGCGTAGGCGCGCAGAACCTGTTCCTTGCTCGGATTAGCGCGGGCTTCGGTCACAGCCTGGAACCAGATCGCCTTGATCTGCTCGAGCTTGATTTGCATCTGCGCGACCGCGATCTGCTTGGTCGGGTACATCCTGCGTTTGACCGGCGGCATGCCGGGCACCTCGCCGCGCAAATAACGCACGGTGAAATCGTAAGCGGCTTGCGCGAGGCCCATATAGGTCGGCGATAGCGTCAGGAACATGTGCGGCCAGCGCATTGCGGCCTGGAAATAGACGCCGCGCGGCATCAGCGCAGAATCCTCCGGCACGAACACGTCCTTGAACAGCAGCGTCCGCGAGACGGTGCCACGCATGCCGAGCGGATCCCAGTCGCCGACGACCGAGACGCCTTGCGATTTGGCGGGGATGGCCAAATAAAGGGTGTTGCGGCGCGAAGCCTTGCCGCCTTCCTCGATCTCGGTGCACAGCACGCCGTAATAGTCGGCATGGCCGGAGAGCGACGCAAAGATCTTCTTGCCGTTGACGATCCAGCCGCCCTCGACTGGCCTTGCTTCCGTGCCGAAAGCGACACCGCCTGCCGCCGCCGCGCCGCCTTCGGAGAAGGGCTGCGAGTAGATCGCGCCGTTCTCGACGATGCGCTTGTAGTGGGCCGCGCGCCGCCGCTCGTGCTCGGCACGAGTCTGCGCGTCCATGTCGAGATCGTCGGCCAGCGGGCCCGACCACAGCGTCGAGCACACATGCATGTTCCAGGTCAGCGCCGTCGCGCCGCAATAGCGGCCGATTTCGGCGGCGGCCAAGGCATAGGTCTGGTAGTTCGCGCCGAGGCCGCCGTGCTTCTTGGGGACGGCAATGCCGAGCAGGCCGGTGCGGTGCAGATCGCGATAATTCTCGGTCGGGAAGGTCGCCTCGCGATCGTAGGTCGCGGCGCGGCCGGCGAACACGCTCTGGCCGATCTCGCGGGCGCGCGCAATGATGCCGGCCTGCTCGTCACCCAGGCGATATGCGACGGGATCGAAGATCGGAGCATCGAGCACGGCCTTGTCGCTTGCGCCGATATTCTTGCCGACTTGCATGGTCATGGCGCAGTCACCTTACGCTTTGGTCGCGAGAGAGTTCAGGAACCAGCCGAGCGCTTCGTTGAAGGCATCGGGGCGTTCGAGATTGGCGAGATGGCCCACGCCAGCGAGCTCGACATATTCAGCCCCGGGAATAAACGTCGCCGTCTTCGCCATCATCGGTGCGGGCGCGTTGTTGTCCTTGGAGCCGGACAGCAGCAGCGTCGGGACGGAAATATCCCTAAGCGTGCTGCGCTGATCGAACCCGATGAGCGCCAGCATCATGGCGCGATAGCTGGCCTCAGGCACGCTTGCCATGCATTCGCGGGCGAGCTCCATCCCCTTTGGATCGGGATCGTCGCCGACCAGCTCCTTCACCAGCGAAGGCGCCAGCGACGTCATTGTCTCCCCGCGATCCAGCGGCCCGAGCCGCGCTGAGATGAAGGATTTCTGCCAATCGCCGTCGGCCTTGCCGAAGGCCGGACTGGTCTGCGCCAGGACGATTGCGCGCGCCAGTTTCGGCGACTGCACCAGCCATTTCTGGACGATCATGCCGCCGATCGAATGGCCGACCAGAATGGGCTTGCTTGCGCCGAGCTGCTCGATGAATTGCTGGAGCGCATCGGCCAAGGCAGCGATGCTGACACTGGCCAGCGGCGCCGATCCGCCATAACCCGGCATGTCCCATGCGATCGCGCGGAAGCGGTTGCCGAATGTGGCGAGCTGGTGCCGCCAGGCTCGCGCCGCGCCGCCAATGCCGTGCAGGAAAATCAAAGGTGTCGCGCCCGGATCGCCCGCGGCTTCGTAGGCGAAGCGTCCGTCCTTTGTTATCATTGGCGCAGGCTGCGACACGCGACAATCCTTTTGCTTGGCTCTGTGATGCTAACAGGCTCGCGGACGATGGGAAGGGATAATTTTATACTTAAAGCAATTTTCGGGCCGGTCGCCATGCGGCCGTTCCCCATATCGATCGGCGCTTTCGTTGCAAAAATTTGAAGGTTAAAATATATCCAGGGAACGATCAGCATCTCAGGGAGCCAGCGCATGTCCGGATTGCCGCATTCGCCGCACGCGTTGGTGACCGGTGGTGGTCGCGGCATCGGACGCGCTATCGCGGCCTCGCTTGTCGGTGCTGGCGCGACCGTGACCGTGCTTGGCCGGAATGCGGTGCCTCTTGCAGAGGCAGTCAACGTAGGCGCCGCGCATTTCGCGGCTGTTGCCGACGTCGCTGATGAAGCATCGTTGAAGGCGGCCATCCTTGAAGCGAGTGCGCGCAAGCCGATCGACATCCTGATTGCCAACGCAGGCAGCGCTGAATCGGCGCCATTCGCGAAATCGGACGGCGCCCTCTTCAGCCGCATGATGGATGTCAATTTCATGGGCGTGGTCCATGCCATCCGCGCCGTGTTGCCGGGCATGAAAGACCGTCCCTATGGCCGCATTGTCGCGGTTGCGTCGACGGCCGGGCTCAAGGGCTATGCGTATGTCAGCGCCTACGCTGCGGCCAAGCACGCCGTGGTCGGCCTCGTGCGTTCGCTCGCCCTCGAGATGGCCGGAAGCAATGTGACGGTGAATGCGGTGTGTCCCGGCTTCACCGACACCGATCTGGTCGCCGGCAGCATCGAAAACATCATGACGAAGACCGGCCGAACCCGCGAGCAGGCGATCGCCGAGCTCGCGAAACATAATCCGCAAGGAAGACTGATCACGCCTCAAGAGGTGGCCGATGCCGTGCTGTGGCTGTGCGGTGAGGGCGCCGGCGCGATCACCGGACAGGCGATCGCGGTTGCCGGTGGTGAAATCTAGCGTGTGTGGCGCAGGCGCGAAACAAGGAAGCTAAGGAGATCGCATGAGCAGACCAGCCAATCCCGTCACCATACCGCTTGCAGATTACTCGCCGCAGCACTTCCTGCTGGCCGTGGTCGACGGTGTCGCGACGGTTACGCTCAATCGCCCCGAACGAAAGAATCCGCTCACCTTCGAAAGCTACCGGGAACTGACCGATTTCTTCCGCGCCTGCGCCTTCGATGATGCGGTCAAATCCATCGTCGTCACCGGAGCCGGCGGCAATTTCTCGTCCGGCGGCGACGTGTTCGAGATCATCGGCCCGCTCGTGAAGATGGATACCAAGGGGCTGACCGCCTTCACGCGCATGACCGGCGACCTCGTCAAGGCGATGCGGGCCTGCCCGCAGCCGATCGTGGCTGCGGTCGAGGGCATCTGCGCCGGCGCCGGGGCGATCATCGCCATGGCGTCGGATATGCGCCTCGCGGCGAGCGGCACAAAGGTCGCGTTCCTGTTCAACAAGGTCGGCCTCGCCGGCTGCGACATGGGCGCCTGCGCGATCCTGCCGCGGATCATCGGACAGTCACGTGCCTCCGAACTGCTCTACACCGGCCGGTTCATGACCGCGGAGGAGGGCGAGCGCTGGGGCTTCTTCAGCCGCCTCGTCACGCCCGAGCAGGTGCTGCCCCAGGCGCAATTGCTGGCCAAGCAGGTCGCGGAAGGACCGACCTTCGCCAACACCATGACCAAGCGGATGCTGGCGATGGAATGGGCGATGTCGGTGGAGGAGGCGATCGAGGCCGAGGCCGTTGCCCAGGCGCTGTGCATGACGACGGCGGATTTCGAGCGCGCCTTCGAGGCTTTTGCCAACAAGGTCAAGCCGGTCTTCAGGGGCGACTAGGACGCTCGTCTTTACGGGGGCACCCGGCAACGGAGGACTTGCGCGAAATTATTTTAGGCTTAAAATAGTTTTCGTGACCAGGTGAATTGGCGAGGCTCCCATGAAAGTCGCGATCATCGGTGGCGGACCTGCGGGTCTTTACGCTGCGATCCTGCTCAAGAAGCAGCGCCCAGGCGCCGAAGTCAGCGTGTATGAGCGCAATCGGGCCGATGACACGTTCGGCTTCGGCGTGGTGTTCTCCGACGCCACGCTGGACAATTTCGAGAAGCACGATCTTCCAAGCTACCGCCGCATCACCCAGGAATTCGCCTATTGGGACGATATTGCCGTGCATTTCCGCGGCACGGTGCACCGGGTCGGCGGCAACGGCTTTTGCGGCTGCTCACGGCAGAAGCTGCTGCTGATCCTTCAGGAGCGGGCACGCGAGCTGGGCGTCTCCCTGCATTTCGAAGTGGATATCGACGACGAATCCCGCTTCGCCGACGCCGACCTCATCCTGCTTGCGGACGGTATCAACAGCCGCTTCCGCGAGAAATACATCGATCATTTCCAGCCCGAGGTCGATGTTCGCTCCAACAAGTTCGCCTGGATGGGCTCGACCAGGCCGCTCGATGCCTTCACTTTCATCTTCCAGGAAACCGAGTGGGGGGCCTTCATCGCCCATGCCTATCAGTATGAGGCCGGGCATTCGACCTGGATCTTCGAGACCGACCCTGAAACGTTCGAGCGGGCAGGGCTGACGGGGCTGGACGAGGCTCAGTCCGCCGCGCGGATGGCGGACATCTTCGGCTGGTTCCTCGATGGGCACAAGCTGCTGACCAACCGCTCGATGTGGCGCAACTTCCCCATGATCCGCAGCAAGCGCTGGGTCAAGGACAACATGGTCCTGCTCGGCGATGCCAAGGCGAGCGCGCATTTCTCGATCGGCTCGGGCACCAAGCTCGCGATGGAGGACGCCATCGCGCTGGCCGAAGCGATGGAGAAGGCGCCCAGCATCGAGGCGGCGCTGGAGGTCTATGAGAACGGCCGCCGCGAGGAGGTCGAGAAGACGCAGCATGCCGCCGACGTCTCGCTGGTCTGGTTCGAGCACGTCGACCGCTTCTGGGATTTTGACCCCGTGCAGTTCGCCTTCGGCGTGATGACGCGCTCGAAGGCGATCACCTACGACAATCTCAAGCTCCGCGCGCCGGATTTCGTGGCCGAGGTCGACAAGTCGTTCGCCAAGCAGGTGCGCAGCAGCGGCTTCGATGTCGACACCGACCGGCCGATGGTGCCGCTGTTCCAGCCGTTCCGCTTGCGAGAGATGGAGCTGGCCAATCGCGCGGTGATGTCGCCGATGTGCATGTATTCGGCGCGGGAGGGTGTGCCGACCGACTTCCACCTGGTGCATTACGGCTCGCGCGCGATCGGCGGCGCCGGGCTGATCTTCACCGAGATGGCCTGCGTCAGCCGCGATGCCCGGATCACGCCCGGCTGCGCCGGTCTCTGGACCGACGAGCAGGAAGCCGCGTGGCGGCGCATCGTGGATTTCGTCCACGGCAATTCGGCCGCGAAAATCTGCCTGCAACTGGGCCACGCCGGCCGCAAGGGCGCGACCAGATTGATGTGGGACGGCATGGACCGGCCGCTGGAGCAGGGCGGTTGGGAGGTCTTTTCGGCGTCGCCGCTGCCCTATTTCCCCGACAGCCAGGTGCCACGCGAGCTCGATCGCGCCGGCATGAATGCGGTAAGGGACGCTTTCGTCGCGGCGGCCGAGCGCGGCGAGCGCTGCGGCTTCGACATGCTCGAATTGCACTGCGCCCACGGCTATCTGCTCGCGAGCTTCATCTCGCCGCTCACCAACACCCGCACGGACGATTATGGCGGTTCGCTCGAAAACCGGCTGCGGTTTCCGCTCGAGATCTTCGAGGCGCTACGCGCGGTGTGGCCGTCGCACAAGCCGATGTCGGTGCGTATCTCTGCGACTGACTGGGCGGAGGGCGGCATCACCGGCGACGACGCCGTCGCCGTCGCGCGCGCCTTTGCCGAGGCGGGTGTCGATCTCGTCGACGTTTCGACCGGGCAGACCGTGCGCGATGCGCAGCCGGTGTACGGGCGCATGTTCCAGACGCCGTTCTCCGACCAGGTCCGCAACGAGGCGCGGGTGGCCACCATGTGCGTCGGCAACATCACGACGGCGGACCAGGCCAACACCATCTTGGCCGCCGGCCGGGCGGATCTCGTCGCCCTCGGCCGTCCGCATCTGGTCGACCCGTTCTTCACCATGAAGGCGGCGGCCTGGTACGGGGCAAACGACGCTTTCTGCCCGCCGCAATATCTGCCCGGAAAGGATCAGATTTTCCGTAACAGCGTCCGTGACCGGCAGGATTTCGAGGAGCTGAGAATTAAGGCTAAGCCCAAGACGCGGGCCGAGCTCAAGGCGGAGGCGACAAAGCCGCTTGCGGCGGAGTGACCGCTCGTGCGACCTTGCCCCATTGCCTGTGTTTCGAGTGGAGTAAGGGCGATGAAGGCGATTATCGTCGGTGGCGGTATCGGTGGTCTCACCACGGCATTGATGCTGCGCTCGCGCGGCCTCGATTGTGAGATCTTCGAGCAGGCCGACACCATTCGCGAGCTCGGCGTCGGGATCAACACGCTGCCGCATGCCATGCGCGAGCTGGCCGGGCTCGGCCTGTTGCAGAAGCTCGACGAGGTCGCGATCCGCACCGATCAGCTCTATTACCTCAATCGCCACGGCCAGGAGGTCTGGCGCGAAGCTCGCGGCATCGACGCCGGCCACGACGTGCCGCAATTCTCGATCCATCGTGGGCGCCTTCAGGGCGTCATCCATCGCGCCGTCGAGGAGCGGCTCGGGCAGCAAGCGATTCACACCGGCTGCCGGCTGGGTGCGTTCACGCAGGACGAGGGCGGCGTCACGGCCTATTTCTTCGATCGCGTCGGCGCGCATGTCCACACCGCGCGCGGCGATATCCTGATCGGCGCCGACGGCATCCATTCGCGCGTCCGCGAGACGCTGTTCCCGAACGAGGGGCCGCCGTGCTGGAATGGCCTGATGCTGTGGCGCGGCGCCCGCGATTGGCCGCTGTTCCTCACCGGCAAGTCGATGATCGTGGCCGGTGGTCTCAACGCCAAGGTGGTGATCTATCCGATCGCGGAAGGATCGAGCCCGGCGAGCCGTCTGACCAATTGGGCGGTGCTCGTCAAAGTGGGCGAAGGCAATGCACCCCCACCGCGGAAAGAAGATTGGTCGCGGCCGGGCCGCCGCGAGGAGCTGATGCCGCATGTCGCGCGCTTCTCGGTGCCCTATATCGACGTGAAGAGCCTGATCTCGGCGACGCCCGAATTCTACGAATATCCGACCTGCGACCGCGATCCCTTGCCCTATTGGTCGTCCGGGCGCGTCACGTTGCTCGGCGACGCCGCGCATCCGATGTATCCGGTCGGCTCCAATGGTGCCTCGCAGGCGATCCTCGACGCGCGCTGTCTTGCCGACGTGCTGGTGCGCGCCGACCACCCGCGTCAGGCGTTGCTCGAATACGAGAAGAAGCGTCTGCCGATGACGGCCGAGATCGTCCGCTCCAACCGGCGCGGCGGCCCCGAAGGCGTCATTGACGCCGTCGAACAGCTCGCGCCTGATGGTTTCGACAATGTCGATAACGTCCTGAGCTATTCCCAGCGCGAAGCGATCGTGCGCGGCTATGCCACCAAGGCAGGCTTTGCCGCAGTGCCGGGACTTGCGGCGGTGCGCGCCTGAAGTCGCCGCTAGCCGCCGGGCGGCGGCGGCAGGAAGTGGATGTTGAACTCGGCGGCCATCGCCACCACGTCCTCGGGCTTCTGCTCCTTCATGTTGTGAAGGCCCCAGAACAGATCGAACAGCTTGCGGCTCGGCGAGACCCAGAATAGCACCTTTGCGGTCTGCTCCGACTTGTTGAAGATCCCGTGCGGCACGCCCATGCCGAGGCGGATCAGGTCGCCCGCGGTCGCCTGCGCCTCGGAATTGCCGAGCATGAAATCGAGCTTGCCCTCCAGCATGTAGAGATACTCATCCTGGTCAGGGTGAATATGCGGCGGCACGAACGTGCCTGGCGGCAGTGTCGCATGCCAGGAGAAGCTGTTCTCGGCGTAGCTCTTCGGCACATAGGTCTGGCCGAGGATGTTCCAGGAGATGCCCTGGATGCCCTCATTGGCCCGGGTGATGCCGGTGATTTCGCTCTTCATTGCAGTCCTCCGCGATACACGTCCTTAGTTCGCCGCCTTGCAGTCCTTGGCATAGCGGTCGCCGTAATTCTCGAAGACCTTCTGCACGATCTCGGTCTGGAACTTGCCGTCCGGACGCTTGGCGACCTTGGTCAGGTAGAAATTCTGGATCGGATAGCCGTTGGTGTTGAACTTGAAGGCGCCGCGCAGCGAGGTAAAGTCGGCTTTCTTCAATGCGGCGGCGACGGCGTCCTTGTTGGAGAGGTCGCCCTTCACGGTCTTGACCGCGCTGTCGATCAGCATCGCGGCGTCATAGGCCTGGAAGGCGTAGGTACCGGGCACGCTGTTATAGGCGGCCTCATAGGCGGCGACGAACTTCTTGTTCTGCGGATTATCCAGATTGGGCGCCCAGTTCGCGCCGCCGAACATGCCGACGGCCGCGTCCTGCTGCGCCGGCAAGGTCGATTCATCCACCGTGAACGCCGAGAGCACCGGAATGGTGTCGGCCAGCCCTGCCTGGCGGTATTGCTTGACGAGATTGACGCCGAGGCCGCCCGGCATGAACGTGAACAGCGCATCGGGCTTCTGCGACGAGATCTTGGAAAGCTCCGGCTGGAAGTCCAGCGTGTTCAGCGGCATGTAGGATTCCTCGACGATCTCGCCCTTGTAGTCGAGCTTGAAGCCCGCCACCGAATCCTTGCCGGCCTGATAGTTCGGGACCATCAGATACATGCGCTTATAGCCGCGATCCTGCGCGACCTTGCCAAGGATCTCGTGCACTTGATCGTTCTGGTAGGAGGTCACATAGAAGAACGGGTTGCAGTCCTTGCCGGCAAACGTCGACGGGCCGGCATTGGGGCTGATCAGGAAGGTTTTCGATTCTGTGATGGGCCGGTGGATCGCCTGGAGGATGTTGGAGAAGATCGGGCCGACCACGAAGTCGACCTTATCGCGCTCGAGCAAGCCCTTGACCTTCGTCACCGCCGCATCCGGCTTCAATTCGTCATCTGCGACGATCACCTCGACATCGCGGCCGCCCATCTTGCCGCCGAGATCCTTCACTGCGAGCGCGAAGCCGTCGCGGACTTGCTGGCCCAGCGCAGCGGCAGGTCCCGACAGGGTCACGACCACACCCAGCTTGATTTTCTCCTGGGCGAGGGCAGGGCTCATCGCGGTGCCGAGCAGCATGGCGGCTGCGGCCAAGGTCATTTGCGTCTTCATGATCTGTCCCTCGTGACGATCGGCTTGCGCTGCAAGCCGCGTACTCCAATCCAAGCTTATGCCGATGATGGCCGCCGCGGCAAGCCGAGCTCGAGGCGTCGCATCCGGCGGGCAGCGGCGCATGCAAGCGGCGCGCCAATTATTTGAAGCCTAAAGAAGTTGGACGTGCGGTCGATTGTTGCAGCTTTGGACTTGCAGCCGGCCCCGATTTATTTGAAGCTCAAAACGTTAGGGAATCCGTGCCGGCGCCAATGCCGGCCGTGAGTGACTGCATCAACATGCTCGATTCCGAGACCAAGGCCGTCGAAACGCCGGAGGACCATGCCGAAGAGCTTCGGCTGTGGCTGCGGCTCTTGACCTGCACGACCCTGATCGAAGGGGAAGTCCGCGGCCGGCTGCGGCAGCGGTTCGACGTCACTTTGCCCCGGTTTGACCTGATGGCGCAGCTCGACAAGGCGCCGGACGGCATGACGCTATCCGATGTCTCCAAGCGCATGATGGTGTCGAACGGCAACGTCACCGGCCTTGTCGAGCGTCTCGTGGAATCCGGTCACCTCGACCGGCGTACCTCGGAGACGGACCGCCGCGTCCAGGTGATCCGCCTCACAAAACTCGGGCGTGCCGAGTTTCGCAGAATGGCTGCGGAACACGAAACCTGGATTGCCGACCTTCTCGCCGATCTGACGCCGAAGGATGTGCGCGAATTGATGCGGCTCCTGGCCAGGACCAAGGCGTCGGCGCAGAAATCGGCCGCGCGCCGCCGGCCGTAAGCAGGCGGGCGGGCCGCCGAACCATTTGCCGCAGGAAAAAGCAAGGAATGCCCAAAATCCGCTATTGCGCCAAATTGTTTTAAGCCTAAAATGTTTTCCAGATCGTGCTGCCGGGTGCAATCCATGCTGAAAGGAGCGTGCGATGGCCAACGCCGCCAAGGTTCAAGTGTCGGGCTCGTGTGACGGCAATACTGCGACGGCCCATATCGATACGTTCGCGCGGCAACATCTGCCGCCGCGCGAGCTCTGGCCCGAATTCATCTTCACGCGGCCGGAGCTGCGCTACCCAGCGCGATTGAACTGCGTCAGCTATTTCCTCGATCGCTGGGTCGAGCAAGGCCACGGCGATGCGCCTTGCGTCATCAGTCCTGCAGTCAGCTACACCTATCGCGAGCTGCAAGCCCTCGTGAACCGCATCGCCAACGTGCTGGTCGGCAAGCTGGGTCTCGTAACCGGCGGGCGCGTGCTGCTGCGCTCGGCCAACAATCCGATGATGGTCGCGACCTATCTCGCGGTCATCAAGGCCGGCGGCATCGTCGTGGCGACCATGCCGCTCTTGCGAGCCAAGGAGCTGTCATATCCGATCCAGAAGGCGGAGATCACGCTCGCGCTGTGTGACGGAAAGCTCTCCGAGGAGATGGAGAAGGCGAAGGCCGCGGCGCCGGGCTTCAAGCACGTGGTCTATTGGGGCAACGGCGCCGCCGATTCGCTCGAAGCGCTGATCGCGGATGCGAGCCCGGAGTTCAAGGCTGTCGATACCGCGTCCGACGACGTCTGCCTGATCGCCTTCACGTCGGGCACGACAGGCGATCCCAAGGGCACCATGCATTTCCACCGGGACATGCTGGCGGTCTGCGACGGCTACGCGCGCAACATCTTGCGCGCCGAGCAGAAGGATCGCTTCATCGGCTCGGCACCGCTCGCCTTCACCTTCGGCTTCGGCGGTGTGTTGTTTCCGATGCATATTGGCGCCTCCTTCGTGGTGCTGGAGAAGACGACGCCGGACGACATTCTGAATGCGATCGAGCAGTACAAGACCACGGTCTGCTTCACCGCACCAACCGCATACCGGGCCATGCTCGGCAAGCTCGCGGGCCGTGACATCTCCTCGCTTCGCAAATGCGTCTCCGCGGGCGAGACGCTGCCCAAGCCGACATTCGAGGCCTGGCTGAAGGCCACGGGCATCAAGCTGATGGATGGCATCGGTTCGACCGAACTGCTGCACATCTTCATCAGCGCGACCGAGGAGGAGATCCGCCCCGGCGCGACCGGCAAGCCGGTGCCGGGCTATGAGGCCAAGGTCGTCGACGATGCCGGCAACGACGTGCCGCCGGGCACGATGGGCCGACTGGCGGTACGTGGGCCGACCGGCTGCCGTTATCTCGCCGACGAGCGGCAACGGAAATACGTCCAGAACGGCTGGAACATCACCGGCGACACCTATCTGATGGATAGCGACGGCTATTTCTGGTACCAGTCGCGCTCCGACGACATGATCGTCTCGGCCGGCTACAATATCGCAGGCACGGATGTCGAGGCAGCGCTGCTCACGCATCCGTCCGTCGTCGAATGCGGGGTCGTCGGTGCGCCGGACGAGGCACGCGGCATGATCGTGAAGGCCTATGTCGTCGCCGCGCCCGGTGTGACGCCCGACGCGCAGCTCGTGGCCGAATTGCAGGAACATGTCAAACGCGAGATCGCGCCGTACAAATATCCGCGCGCGATCGAATTCGTGACGCAATTGCCGAAGACCGAGACCGGCAAGTTGAAGCGTTTCGCCCTGCGTCAGCTGGCGCAGGCCGCGGCGACGTCCTCAGGCGTCGCTGCGGAATGAGAGAAGGATAGAGAAGTGTCCGTGACGACGCCAAAAGGCCCGCAGCTCGCGGTGCTGCCGACAGCAGCCGAGCACGAAACCCGCTCCCGCGCGCAAATCCTCCAGCCGTCCGGCTGGCCGATGCCAAAGGGTTATGCCAACGGCATGGCTGCCGATGGGCGGATCGTCGTCACCGGCGGGGTGATCGGCTGGGATGCCCAAGAGCGTCTCGCGGACGGCTTCGTCGCGCAGGTGCGCCAGACCCTGAGCAACATCGCCGAAATCCTGGCCGAAGCGGGCGCCCGGCCCGAACACCTCGTGCGCCTGACCTGGTATGTCGTCGACATGGACGAGTACCTGGCTAATCTGAAGGAGCTGGGCAGGGTCTACCGCGACGTCTTCGGAGCGCACTACCCTGCGATGGCGCTGGTTCAGGTGGTCCGGCTCGTCGAGAAGGCGGCGCGCGTCGAAATCGAGGCCACTGCCGTCATTCCTCGCTGAGTTCGGCCCTGATCAGCTCGGCTTGATCAGCTCGCCTTGGCGAGCTCGTCGTCCTCGGGCGAGTTCAGATAGACGCCGGACATGGTGTCGACCCAGCAGAGATGGTCGTGCACCGTCTTCACGCCTTCGACGTTCTCCGCCGCGACGATGGCCGCCTGCCGTGCGCGTTCTTCGGTGATGACGCCACTGAGGTGAACGATGCCGTCACGGACGATGACGTTCAGCCCGAATGGGCACCAGTCGTTCTTCTCCATGATGTCGATGATTCGGCTGCGAATGTGATCGTCGTCCGCCGTCGGATCCGGCACTTCGCGAGCGAGCCCCGCCACCGCCTGTAGCAAATTGGCGCGGGATACGATTCCGACGACCTTGTCGCCGCGCACCACCGGCAGCCGCTTCACGTTGTTCCGTTCCATGAGATCGACGATCTCCGCGAGCGCGGTATCCTCGGTGATGGTCACGACCGAGGCTGTCATCACCTCCGAGACCTTGCGGCCATGCTCGTGGACGAAGTCGCTGGCCGATTTGCCCGGACCAAGGATGAATCTCAGCCAGCGCCCCCGCTTGCGTCCGGTGCCGATTTCGCTGCGGCGGATGAAATCTCCTTCCGAGACGACGCCGACCAGCTTGCCGGTATTGTCGACGACCGTGAGGCCGCTGACATGCCGCTTCAGCATGATGTTCGCCGCCTCGACGATGCTGGTGTCAGGAGTAACCGAAATGACCGACCGAGTCATGATCTGGTGGGCGCGCATGAAGAACTCCGCTGGCTCGTCGAATGTCGATGCGCAAAACCTAGCGGGGACGTCGAGATGCGGTTTGACCCAGGTCAAGTGGACGAGGCCGCTTGGTCCTGGTTCAGCGATTGTGATCTGGGCCGGATTTGATGCAGCTCAACGCGCATCCGAAGCGTCGCCATATCCTGCTGCCGACGTAGACCGGAAGCCGGCAGGGAACATTCAGCCATGAGCGTCGTGCAGAAATTTCCACGGGTCGATGAGCCGGCGGCGCATGCTCTCGTCAATCCCGTTGCCGGCCCTCGAGCCGCTGCGGCAGGCCCCGAAAAGCCCGCAGGGAAGCCGGTCACCGCAGATCTGCCGCCAGCATCGGAGCCGTATCCCCTCGACCGCGCGTTTCATGCCATGCTGGCACGGTTCACAGGCGGAATCTCGCCAATGGCCTTGTCGATCGCCTGGCTCGATTGGAGCTCGCATCTCGCCGCAGCCCCGCAGCGCCAGATGGAGATTTCCCGCAACGTTCTTCGCGACACCGGCCGGCTGCTGGAAGCTGTCGTGCACGCGACGTCGCAAAAACCGTGGTCCGTCATTCAGCCGCAGGGACGCGATCGCCGCTTCAGGCAACCGCAATGGGAGGTCCCGCCGTTCAATCTGCTAGCGCAGGCGTTTCTGCTCGCAGAGCGCTGGTGGCACGATGCCACGACCGGCGTGCGCGGCGTGTCGCATGCAAATGAAGCCATCGTCGAGTTCTCGGTGCGCCAGATGCTCGACATGCTGGCGCCGTCGAATTTCGCGGCGACCAATCCGCAGGTGTTGGAGAAGGCGTTCCAGAGCGGCGGGGAAAATTTCGTCTTCGGCTGGCAGAACTGGTGCAGCGATCTGATGCGTCTGCTTTCGGTATCGAAACCCGCGGGCCACGCGCAATTTGTCGTCGGCAAGACGGTGGCGGCTTCGCCCGGCAATGTCGTCTATCGCAACGAGCTGATCGAGCTGATCCAGTACCATCCGACGACTGCGCAAGTGCGGCCCGAGCCGCTCCTGATCGTGCCGGCCTGGATCATGAAGTACTACATCCTCGATCTGTCGCCGCAGAATTCGCTGGTCAAGTATCTGACCGCTCAAGGCTTCACCGTGTTCGCGATCTCCTGGCGCAATCCGGATGCCAACGACCGCGATGTTGCCTTCGATGATTATCGCAAGCTGGGCGTCATGGCCGCGCTGGACACGATCGGCCGGATCATGCCGGGTCGGAAAACCCATGCGCTGGGCTATTGTCTGGGCGGAACGTTGCTATCGATTGCCGCTGCCGCAATGGCGCGCGACGGCGACAGGCGGCTCGGCACGATCACGCTCCTTGCCGCCCAGACCGACTTCACCGAGGCCGGCGAACTGACGCTCTTCATCAACGAGAGCCAGGTCGCTTTCCTCGAAGACATGATGTGGCAGCGCGGTTATCTCGACACGGCGCAGATGGCCGGTGCGTTCCAGCTGCTGCGCTCCAACGAATTGATTTGGTCGCGGCTCTCTCATGACTATCTGATGGGCGAAAGCAGTCCGCCAAGCGACCTGATGGCCTGGAATGCCGACGCGACGCGGCTGCCTTATCGCATGCACTCGGAGTACTTGCGCCAACTGTTTCTCAAGAATGAGCTGGCCGAAGGCCGCTATCGCGTCGAAGGCAGGGGCATTTCGCTCTCGGACATCCATGCGCCGATGTTCGTGGTCGGCACGCTGGCCGATCACGTGGCGCCCTGGCGATCCGTCTACAAGATTCACTATCAGGTTGATGCCGACGTGACGTTCCTGTTGACCAGCGGTGGCCACAATGCCGGTGTCGTCGCTCCACCTGATGACCCTAGGCACAGCTATCAGGTCATGACCAAGGCCGCGGACGCGCCCTATGTCGGTGCAGATGAGTGGCTGAAGCTGGCTCCGCGAGTTGAGGGCTCCTGGTGGCCGGAATGGGCCGGATGGCTGGCGGCGCGCTCCGGGGAGCCCTGTGATCCGCCGCAGATCGGGCTTGGCGACCCGCGAGGCCTGCCCGAAGCGCCGGGAGACTACGTCCGCACCTAGTCCTCAGGCTCTGCATTTGGCGCGAGGTCCGA
Source organism: Bradyrhizobium genosp. SA-3 (assembly GCF_004212635.1). Classification (GTDB taxonomy): domain Bacteria; phylum Pseudomonadota; class Alphaproteobacteria; order Rhizobiales; family Xanthobacteraceae; genus Bradyrhizobium. Next base: position 38,880 of record NZ_PSRT01000048.1, read on the forward strand.
GGAGCGGAAGGGCTTGGCCTTGTCCAGTTTGCGGTAAGCCGCTGCGGCGGTTCGCAACAGCCTCTTTTCCCGTTTGCGGTCGAGGAAGCGAGTGCCGGCCTCGAAGCCGACACCGTTCAACGACGCCGCCAGCGTTTGCCCTCGCGCATCGTCGTTCAATTGCCCGAGAGATCTTTGCGCCTTGCGCAATTGCTTGAGGATGGACTTCTGCTTCGTCGCCGATCCGTCGGTGAACAGATCCGCCAGCGACTCGACCGAATAGGTCATCCGCTTGTTGAGCAGCCGCAGCCTGTGCCGTTTCTCGACGTCGAGCTTGCTCAGCTTCCGAGCCTTCTTGAGCAGCGTCGTCTCCCACGCGGTCAACCGCGCTGTCGCATGGTCGGCGAGGGAGCAGCGACGCAATCTGATGGCTTCCTTGCTGCGCCGGGTCGACCAGGGGCCGCTCTCGATCCAGGCCGAGGTCTGCTCGACCAGGCGGCGATAGCGCGCGGATTGCAGCGCGCGCGCCAGCAGGCGGTGGCTCTCGGCGCGCTTCTTGTCCCAGTGCTGGAGCTCGGCGATCACCGCGAGCTCGTCGCCACTTTCGGCGAGACCCGCTCGATCGCCACGTCGAGGTCCCTCACCATGCCGAGCTGGCTGTTGAGCCATTTCAGCTCGGCCCAGACATTCGGCCGCAGCGCGTCGTCGACCATCGGCGAGAAGAAGCGGATGGCGGTGCGCAGATGCGTCAGCGCGATCCGGATCTGGTGCAGGGCGTCGGGATCGCCGCGGCAGGTGCCGTCGTGCTGGGCGAGGACGGCATCAAGGTTACGGCGTGCGATGATCCGGAACGCCGTGTCGCAGGCCATGCCGGGGCTGAGGCGGCCGGGCAGCGCATTGCGCCGCGTTGCCGGCATTGCGCGGGCGGCCGTCGAGGTCGTGCTGGGTCGCGCCATCCTTGCCCGCGTCAATCAGATTGCCTTATTTGACCTCAGCGATTGCGTCCCGGCAGCTCTGGAGCGTCTGCTCCTGTGTCCCGGATGCATCGATGGTTGCCCAACCGACATGACCGATATTATAGCGCTCCTGTTGCGCGGCAACCTCTCGCGTGGCGTCGGATGCATCTCTCCGGCGGCTTCCGATGCGCGCCTGCCGGGTCGCGAGGTCGGCCACGAGAAACAGGCCGCTCAGCGGCACGTTGCGCTCGCGCGCCAGTGCGGCGATCGCGTCTCGTTCGGCCTCGGCGGCGAATACACCGTCGATGATCGCCGAATGGCCTTGCGCCAGCACGCGCCGGGCGTAACGAGCCAATGTGCCGTAAACCCGGGCCGTGACCTCTGGCGTGTATGCGAATGGCGGCAGCCGCTGCGTGTCCTTGATCCCGAACATCTGCTTGCGGACGATGTCGCTGCGCAGCACGATCGCCCCCGGCTGTGGCGCGACGACCGGTGCGAGCGCGCGCGCCAAAACCGTCTTTCCGGTGCCGGACAGTCCCCCGACGGCAATCAGCCGCGGAGCTGGGGGGTGGATCAGCGCTCGGGCGAGGCCGAAATAGCGCCGTGCATCGTCGAGGATGCCGGCATCATCAGAACGCGGCGGCTTCAGCCGTGCCAGCGCCACCTGAGCGCGGATTGCCGCCCGGATCGACATGAACAACGGCAGGACGGAGAGCGCGTCGAGATTGTCGGATGGCGTCGCAGCGAGATACCGGTTCAGGACAATGTTGGCCGCGAGCGGTTGATCGTGATGCAACAGGTCCATCAGCGTGAATGCGAGATCGTAGAGCACGTCGACAGTTGCCATCTGGGCATCGAACTCGATGGCGTCGAACAGGACTGGCCGTTCGCCGATCAACACGATATTTGCAAGATGCAGGTCGCCGTGGCAGCGCCGCACAAAGCCGTGGCGGCTGCGCTCTTCGAGCAAGGTGTGGAGGCGCAGAAACATCGCATGCGAGGCTCTGCCGAGCTGCGCGATTTCTTCAGCTTCAAAATGATTGCCTTTTCCCAGGCCATTGCAGTTGCCGTCGATCAGGCCTGGGATGGAGGAGATCCACGCCTTGCCGTCGGAGCGGCCCGCCGCCCCATGCGAAGCCACGATCGCGTCGGCGGCATCCGAGGCTAGATTGTCATCCATCGGGCCGGCCTTGGCCAGATGATCCAGCGTCTGGCTTTCGTCGAAGCGCGACATGTCGACCGCATACTCGATCGGCCGGCCGGGGCCGTCGATCTTCACCGACCCATCCGGCTCCTCCGTGATCGCCACGACGCGATGATAGATCTGCGGCGCCAGCGGCCGGTTGATCCTGATCTCCTCCTCGCAGGCCGCCTTGCGCTTGTCGATCGTCGAATAATCGAGGAACGGAAACTGCACAGCGCGCTTGATCTTCAGCGCGCGGTCGCCGTCGAGAAATACTGAAGCCGCGTGGGTATCGATCCGTCTCACGCCAGGATGTCCAGTTAGGGACTGGAATATCCGGTCCTGGGCCTCCGTCTCATCTCTGATCGATTTTGGCATCTGCGTCACCGTCAGGGCGTCAGCACGGCCGCGCCGAGAATCTGGCCATTCCGCAGCATTCTCAGAACTTCGTTGGCCTGATCGAGCGGAAATGCTGTGGTCTCGGTGCGTATGCCAGCTTGCGGGACGATCCTGAGAAAATCGAGGCCATCCTGCCGGGTCAGATTGGCCACCGAGACCAGCTGCCGTTCCTCCCAGAGCAGCTCATATGGAAAGCTTGGAATGTCCGACATGTGGATTCCGGCGCACACGACGCGGCCGCCCTTGCGTACGGCGCGCAGCGCGGCCGGGACGAGTTCGCCAGCTGGCGCGTAGATGATGGCGGCGTCGAGCGGCTCGTCCGGCGTTTCGTCAGATGCCCCCGCCCAGACGGCGCCGAGACGATAAGCAAGGCCTTGCGCAGCGGCATCGCCACGCCGGGTGAATGCATAGACGGATCGTCCCTGCCAGACCGCAACTTGCGCGATGATGTGGCCGGCCGCGCCAAAACCATAGAGGCCAAGCTTGCTGGCAGAGCCGGCCATTACCAGCGAGCGCCAGCCGATCAGCCCTGCGCACAGCAGAGGAGCAATCTCCACGTCGCTGCCGGCCTCACCGAGCGGAAACGCATAACGCGCATCGGCAATGGTATGCGTGGCATAGCCGCCGTCGCGTGTGTAGCCGGTGAACAAGGGTGCGTCACAGAGGTTTTCCATGCCCTCGCGGCAGAATCGACAATGTCCGCAGGTGAAACCAAGCCAGGGAATGCCAACCCGATCACCAATCGCATGTGTTGCAACATTCGGACCCACGAGATCGACCCGGCCGACGATCTCGTGGCCAGGCACGATCGGATAGCGAATATCGGGCAGCTCGGCGTCGACGACATGAAGATCGGTGCGGCATACTCCGCAGGCGCTGACCTTCACCCGGATCTGGCCTTCGCCGGGGATAGGATCGGGCCGCTCCTCCATCCGGAGCTGCGCTCGTGAGGCCGGCAACACCATCGCACGCATGAACCTCTCCCGGGCGAACCGCTCGGACTGACTTATTCATAGAATGGTCGAGCGGCCAGTCCTTGATGTTGGTCAACGGGCCGTCGCCAACCGACCGGCAGAGTTCCCCGGGCTTGACGAGGATCAAGCGTCCCGACGAAACACGGCCTATTCTGGCGGCTAAGGAGAATCCCGATGGCCATCAAGGACGTCTTTCTGCCGCTTGTCGGCCAGCCGCGCCGGCCGCTTCTAGCCGCGATCGAGAAATGCGTGGCAGTCGCCGCGGACCTCGGCGCCAGGATCACCGCACTTGCACTCGAGGAAGATGTTTTCGTGCGGCCGAAAGTGCTGCTGCCGGACGATCCCGCTGCGGCCGAGGCAACGGGGTTGCTTGGGGCGGGCGATATGCAGCTGCTCCTGAATGCCTTTGCTGATGCATCGTCCCGCGCCGACATTCGCGCCCATGGCCGATCGGCCAAGGTGCCGGCAGACCAGATCGCTTCGATCCTGGCCGAGCATGCGCGCTTCAGCGATCTCACGTTGCTCCCGGTGAAGCCGCACGACAGCCGAACGGAACACATCATCGAGACGCTCCTGTTCGAATCCGGGCGGCCGCTCCTGCTCTGCCCGGAACAGCACGTCGATGAGCTGCGACCGGAATTCGAGAACGTCATGATCGCGTGGGATCACTCCGCGCGTGCGGCGCGTGCGGTCGGCGATGCGCTGCCGGTCGTGCAGGCGGCCGCCTCGGTCCGCGTGGTGACCGTGGCGGACGAGAAGACCGACGCGATCGTGCAATCCGGAACGGCACTCGTCGACCACCTCAGGGAACACGGCGTTCACGCCTCGTTCGAAACGACGAAATGCGGCGGCAGTTCGATCGGCAAGGTGCTCGGAAGCTGGGCGAATTCCCATGCCGTCGATGCGATCGTGATGGGCGCCTATCATCATTCGCGCCTGAACGAGATCGTTTGGGGCGGTGTGACAAAGACCGTCATTGGCCAGCCACCGTGCTGGGTTATGATCTCGCACTAGGCACGCAGTTTCCTGCCTGATCTTCCATCCTCGGAACCGCCAGCGACTGGGCGCATTTGCTTTCATGTCCACCTACCGCCTGAAGAATCTGCTGTCACCGCGTTCGGTCGCGCTGGTCGGCGCGAGTGCCCGCCCGGTCTCGGTGGGACGCGCCGTCCTGGAGAACATCCGCAGCGCTGAATTCAAGGGAGAGTTTGGCCTCGTCAATCTGCGCCACGCTGAGATCGGCGGCATCGCCGCGGTGAAGAGTCTGGACAGGTTGGACTTCGTCCCCGAGCTCGTGGTCATCACCGCGCCGGCGCGGGAGGTTCCCGGCATCATCGACCAGGCCGGACGGCGCGGCTCGGCGGGCGCGCTGATCGTCTCGGCCGGGCTCGGCCACGGACCGGGATCCCTGCACGAGGCTGCAATCGCCGCGGCCCGCAAATACGGCATGCGGCTGATCGGCCCGAACTGTCTCGGAATCATGATGCCCGCCGTGAGCCTCAATGCCAGCTTCGCCGCGCACATGCCAGGCGCGGGAAATCTCGCGCTGATCTCGCAATCGGGCGCGATCGCGGCCGGCATGGTCGATTGGGCGGCGCAGCGCGGCGTCGGCTTCTCCGGCATCGTCTCGATCGGCGACCAGATCGACGTCGACCTTGCCGATCTGCTCGACTATTTCGCGATGGACCACAAGACCCGCGCGATCCTGCTCTATATCGAGGCGATCAAGGATGCTCGCAAGTTCATGTCGGCGGCGCGCGCCGCCGCACGCGTGAAGCCGGTCGTCGTGGTGAAGTCCGGCCGGATGGCGCAGGGGGCGAAGGCCGCTGCCACGCATACCGGGGCGCTTGCCGGCGCTGACGCCGTCTATGACGCGGCGTTCCGCCGCGCGGGTGTGCTGCGGGTCTCCGATCTGCGCGAGCTGTTCGATTGCGCCGAGACGCTCGGCCGCGTCGAATCGCCGGCAGGAAAGCGCCTTGCCATCCTGACCAATGGCGGTGGCATCGGGGTCCTCGCCATCGATCGATTGGTCGAGCTTGGCGGAATTCCGGCATCGATCTCGGCGGACGCGCGCAAGAAACTCGATATCGTGCTGCCGCCGACCTGGTCCGGTGCAAATCCCGTCGACATCGTGGGCGACGCCGACGCCGCGCGCTACGCCGCGGCACTGGAGGTGCTGCTCGCCGATCCCGACAATGACGCCGTGCTTGTCCTCAACGTGCAGACGGCGATCGCTTCGGCGGCCGACATCGCCACGACGGTGACGGAGCTCGTCGGAAAATACCGTGAGCAGCACCGTCGGTGGGCAAAGCCCGTCCTTGCCGCCTGGGTCGGAGCCGACCAGAACATCATTCAGACGCTCTCCGGCGCGGGCATTCCGAACTACCCGACCGAGGATGATGCCGTGCGCGGCTTCATGCATCTGGTCCGGCACCGCGAAGTGGTGGAGGAGCTGAGCCAGGTTCCGCCCGCGATGCCCGATACGTTTGTGCCGGACGCCAAGGCGGCGAGGCAGATCGTCACTGCCGCTATCGCAGACGGCCGTCAATGGCTCGAGCCTGTCGAGATCAAGCACCTGCTCGAAGCCTACGACATTACGATGGTGCCGACCTATGCCGCAACCGATATCGAGCAGGCGGTGGCCTATGCGAACGACATGTTCGCGAAAGGCGCCACCGTCGTGCTGAAGATCATGTCGCGTGACATCGTCCACAAATCAGATGTCGGCGGTGTCGTCCTCAATCTGACCACGCCGGATGCGGTGCGCGCGGCTGCCACCGACATTCTCGACCGGGCGAGGAAGCTGCGACCCGAAGCCCGCATCGGCGGTGTCATCGTCCAAGCGATGGTGGTCAAGGCGAAGGCGCGCGAGCTGATCCTCGGTCTCGCCGATGATCCCACCTTCGGCGCCGTCGTCGTCTTCGGCCGGGGCGGGACGGCCGTGGAGATCATCAATGATAAGGCGCTTGCGCTGCCGCCGCTCGACCTGCAACTCGCCCGCGACCTGATCGACCGCACGCGCGTGTCACGGCTGCTTCGCGCCTACCGGGACGTGCCGGCAGTGAAGCCGGATGCGGTCGCCATGGTGCTGGTCAAGCTGGCGCAGATGGCCGCTGACATTCCCGAAATCCGCGAATTCGACATCAACCCGCTGCTCGCGGACGAAACCGGCGTGACCGCGGTCGATGCCCGCGTCGCCGTGGGGCCGCCGCAGCGAAAGTTCGCCGGCTCCGGCCCGGCCAATTTCGCCGTTCGGGCCTATCCGTCACAATGGGAGCGCCGCCTCAAGCTCAAGGACGACTGGCGGATCTTCGTGCGGCCCATGCGCCCCGAGGACGAGCCGACCATCCACGAATTCCTTCGTCACGTCACGCCGCACGACCTCCGCCTGCGCTTCTTCGCGCCGATGAAGGAGTTCACCCACGAGTTCATCGCGCGCCTGACCCAGCTCGATTATGCACGCGCGATGGCCTTCATCGCATTCGACCAGGAGACCGGCGAGATGGTCGGCGTCGTCCGGCTCCATTCGGATTCGATCTACGAGAGCGGCGAATATGCCATTCTGCTGCGGTCCGATCTCAAGGGCAGGGGACTCGGATGGGCCCTGATGCAGCTGATCATCGACTACGCGAAGTCGGAAGGGTTGAAGACCATATCGGGCGACGTGCTCCAGGAGAACATAGTGATGCTCGAGATGTGCCGGCAGCTCGGCTTCGAGGTCAAGCCGGATCCCGCCGAGCCTGATATCTGCGACGTCAGGCTGAAACTCTGAGCGCGCGCTTTAGGAGTGCGCTTCAGCCGACGTTGCGGTGGATTTCTTGGCCGTCGTTCGCAAATTCTTGACGATGATCGCAATCAGCGGCACCAGCACCGGCACGACGGTGCTGAGCGGATGATGCACGGCGCCTGACACCTGGGCCTGGAGCGCGCGCGCCTCGAGCTGAAGGGCTTCGATGGATGCGTCATGAATTTCGTTCGCAAGTTCGATGTCACGCCCTGACGGAGCGCGGCCGGCGACCATGAACAGAGCGGCCGCGATGGCGAAGTTGACGGCGCCGAGGATGGCGGCTGCGGCAATCGCACTCCAGATCTGCACCAGCGCGAAATAGGCCGAGAGCTCCAGCATCAGGAGTCCGAAGGCCGCGATTAGCGCCAAGGCGCGAAGGCCAAGCCCCATCAACAGATGGCGCAGCCTGATGTCCGCGATGATCCGATCGGTGCGCCACAGCACGCGCAGATGTTTGACGACATTCTCGGTATTCACCTAATGCGTCCTCAGCATGAAGCCGACTAGCACGCCGAGCGCGAAGGCGAGCGATGTGATCGGCCGATCCGCAATGAGGCCCTGAAGCTGCTCCTGCTCTTCGTCGACGGTCTCGCCGAGCTCGGTGAGCGCAGCCTTGATCCGATCGGCCAGCGCCTCGGCCCGATCTTTCGAACTGTCGTAGATCTCCTCGCCGGCGGTGTTCAAAAGGCGCGTGACGTCAACCTTCAGCGCTCGCAGTTCGTCGCTCATCTTGTCGCTGTCGAACATGGATTTGATATCCCCATTGATCGCCAGCGAACCTAGGATCCGCGGGCGCAACGATGCTTGATATGTGTCAAGGAGGTGCGATGTTGTCCTGGTCTTGAGACAGGTCAACCCGGCCGCCACATGCTGGCCTAGAAATCCCGGCTGAATGGGCGCCAATCGTCCCGATGAGGTGGAAGCGTGAACCCCGAACCGCTATTGCTGGCGACGCCGTCCGGCGATGTGCTGAAATTGCGCCCGGAAGGGCCGTGGACCGCAGCGAATGTGGTGACGCTCGAAACGCTGTCCCGGTCGGTCGGGGCGGATGTCGATCGGTCCAGAGCCGTGACCCTGGACATGTCGGGCGTCAGCGCGCTCGACACGCTCGGAGCCTGGGTCCTGGAGAAGCTCTCGCGCCGGGCTGCATCATCCGGCAGATCGGCTGAATTCGTCGGTGTCGCCGATCAGTTCAGCGGGCTGATGGACGAGGTGCGCCAGGTCAACCGCGACACGCCGGCGCCGGCGGCTGCGTCAAATCCGCTCCTGCTCAGGCTCGGCGATCTCGGCAAGGCCACGATCGGTGCGCGGGAAGACGTCGCGATCTTCCTCCAGATGCTCGGCGCGTTGTTCGTGGCCCTGGTCGGTGTGCTGCGCCGGCCAAGATCGCTGCGGCTGACCTCGCTGGTCTATCAGCTCTACCGCATCGGATGGCAGGCGATCCCCATCATCGTGCTGATCACCTTCCTGATCGGCGCCATCATCGCCCAGCAGGGATTCTTTCATTTCCGCAGGTTCGGCGCGGAGTCCTACACCGTGGACATGGTCGGCATCCTGGTGCTGCGCGAGCTCGGCGTGCTGATCGTCGCCATCATGGTCGCCGGACGGTCGGGAAGCGCCTATACCGCCGAGCTCGGCTCGATGAAGATGCGCGAGGAGATCGACGCACTCTCGACCATGGGCCTCGACCCCGTCGACGTCCTGATCCTGCCGCGGATTGCCGCGCTCGTCATCGCGCTGCCGATGCTCGCCTTCATCGGATCGATTGCCGCGCTCTATGGCGGCGGGCTGGTGGCGCAGTTCTACGGCGACATGGGACCGGCGATCTACATCGCACGGCTGCACGACGCCATTTCCATCACCCATTTCGAGGTGGGGATCCTCAAGGCGCCGTTCATGGCGCTGGTGATCGGGATCGTCGCCTGCAGCGAAGGATTGCGCGTGAAGGGCAGCGCCGAGTCGCTCGGACGGCAGACCACGACGTCGGTGGTGAAGTCGATCTTCCTGGTGATCGTGCTCGACGGCCTGTTCGCGATCTTCTTCGCCTCGATCGGAATGTGACGATGGGAGACCCACAGCAGGAGTTCGCGATCCGCGTCCGCGACCTCGTGGTCGGCTTCGGCCGCCAGACCGTGCTCGACCATCTGTCGCTCGACGTCCGCCGCGGTGAGATCCTCGGGTTGGTCGGTGCGTCCGGCGGTGGCAAGTCGGTGCTGATGCGCACCATCATCGGCCTCATCCCGCGCCGAAGCGGGACCATCGAAGTCATGGGACAGCCCATCGGCGGCCGCGCTCAAGGTGCGGCCACGACTTGGGGCATCCTGTTCCAGCAGGGCGCGCTGTTCTCATCGCTGACGGTGAGACAGAACGTCCAGTTTCCGCTGCGGGAAAATCTCGTCCTGTCGCAGGAGCTGATGGACGAGATCGCGATTGCCAAGCTCGAAATGGTCGGGCTGCGGGCGCAGGATGCGGACAAATTTCCGGCGGAGCTGTCGGGTGGCATGACCAAGCGCGTGGCGCTGGCGCGCGCGCTCGCGCTCGATCCGCCGATCCTGTTCTTGGACGAGCCGACCTCCGGCCTCGACCCGATCGCCGCCGGCGATTTCGACGCGCTGATCAAGACGCTGCAAAAGACCCTGGGCCTCACCGTGTTCATGGTCACCCACGACCTTGCAAGCCTCACCACGGTCTGCGACCGCGTCGCCGCCCTCGCCGACGGCAGGATCGTCGCGATCGGCCCGATGCGCGAATTGCTGCAATCCGAGCATCCCTGGGTGCGGGCCTATTTCCACGGCAAGCGCTCGCAGATGCTGCAACACGAAATGAGATGACACATGGAAACCCGCGCTTCCTACGTGCTGATCGGCACCTTCGTGCTGGCTGCGATCCTTGCGGTGTTCGGCTTCGTCTATTGGCTGAACAACACCGGCGGTATCGGGCCGCGCACGAACTACCACGTGCAATTTCAGGGACCGGTGCCCGGCCTGCTGGTCGGCGCCGGCGTGCTGTTCAACGGCATCCGCGTCGGTGAGGTGACCCAGCTGGGGCTCGCGCCGGATAACCCGCGCTTCGTCAATGCGACGATCTCGGTGGCCGCGGCGACGCCAGTGCGTGCCGACACCAAGGTCGGGCTCGATTTCCAGGGCTTGACCGGCGTGCCGGTGGTGACGCTGGAGGGCGGCATGATCGTCGCCAAGTCGGGCGCCAAGTCCGATGTCAAGTCCGATGTCAAGTCCGATGCCAGGTCCGATGCCAAGTCCGGCGAGACGCTGACCCTGATTGCCGAGGCCGGCGCAGGCCAGAGCATGACGCAGGCGGCGCGCGATGCGCTGCGGCGGGTCGACACCGTGCTGGAGGACAATTCCGGCCCGCTGAAGGACACCATCGCCAATTTCAAGACGTTCTCCGACGGGCTCGCGCGCAACACCGGCAAGATCGACGGCATTCTGGCGGGCCTCGAGAAGATGACCGGTGGCGGAGCGCCCGCGCAGAAGGTCACCTACGACCTGCGCACGCCTAAGAATCTGGGACCGGCCGGCAAGACGCTGTCTGCGTCACTGGCCATTCCCGAGCCGACCGCGGTCGCGATGCTCCAGACCCAGCGCATGCTGTTCTCGCCGGTCGGGGACAATCCAGGCTTTGCCGATTTCCTCTGGGCCGACAGCATTCCAAAACTGGTGCAGGCACGCCTGATCGACAGTTTCGAGAATTACGACATTGCCCACGCGCCGCTACGCACGACCGATCTCGGTCAGGCGGACTACCAGCTCCTGATCGACATCAGACGCTTTCGGATCGCGACGGACGGTGAGGCGAAAGTCGAGATCGGACTGTCGGCGCGGATCGTCGACAAGAACGGCAAGGTGATTGCTTCGCGCCTCGTTGAGACCAGCGAGAAGCTCGACAAGGTCGAGCCGGCCGCTTCAGTCGCAGCGTTCGATGCCGCCTTTGCCCGGATCGCAAAGGAGCTGATCGGCTGGACCGTGCAGGCGGTGTGATGCCTGCTATTCCAGAGTCTTCAGGTAGGACAGGAGGTCGTGGATCTGGTCCGGATTGAGCTCGAAGGCGGGCATGTCGGCATGGCCGGTGTAGATACCTTCGGCCAGTGCCTCACCAAGGGTCTCGATCGGATAACGCCGATGCAGATTGCGCAGCGCTGGCGCGCTCTTGAGCGGACTTTCGGAGACACGGTCGATCGCATGGCAGCGAGCGCAATTTGCCCGTGCAAAGGCCTTGCCGCGCTGCTCGGCGGTCGTGGCGGCTTGCGCAGGCGTGATCAGGAGCAGCCCAATCAGGCCGTGACGCAGCGCGCTTTGCAGCATGGAAAGTGATCCCCGTCGTACTCTGGAAGGACAGAATAGAGCTGGGACCTCGGTCAAAATTGATCTGAGTCAATCGGCTTTGTCACAGCGCAGTAAAATGCAGGTGCGTGGCAACTCGGCCTGGGGGCAGAGCTGGGCCGACGCTTGGAGCGGTGGATGAAGCCTTCCGTGGTCACGATTGAGCCGAACGGGCATTTCTGCAGCGATTGTGCCGTACGCGCATCGGCGGTTTGCTCGTCACTGGATGCAGCCGAACTCAGGGAATTCGAACATCTGGGGCGCCGTGTCCATTTTGGCTCAGGCGAGACCGTGTTTTCCGAAGAGGACATCACGACCTCGTTCTACAATGTTATCGAAGGCGTCATGCGGCTGTACAAGCTGCTGCCCGACGGTCGGCGGCAGATCGTGGGCTTTGCCTTGCCGGGCGATTTCCTGGGAATGAACATCTCCGGCCGCCACAATTTTTCGGCCGACGCGATCGGCGCGGTGACCGTGTGCCAGTTCGCCAAAGTACCTTTCGGCCGTTTCATCGAGAGCCGGCCGCAGCTGCTCAGGCGGATCAACGAGCTGGCCATTCGCGAGCTGAGCCAGGCACGCGACCACATGGTCCTGCTCGGCCGCCGCTCGGCTGACGAGAAGGTCGCAACGTTTCTGCTCGGCTGGCGCCAGCGTCTGTTGGCGCTCGGGGGATCGCTGGACACCGTTCCGCTGCCGATGAGCCGGCAGGACATCGCCGACTATCTCGGCCTGACCATCGAAACCGTCAGCCGCACCTTCACCAAGCTGGAGCGTCACGGCGCAATCGAAATCCTTCATGGCGGTATCAGCCTGCGCGACCCTGCGCGCGTCGAGGCCCTGGCCGCGGCCTGACATTCTGTCGGCAACACTCACCGGTTTTGATCCCGATCAATGACGCCGGCCATTCGCCGCAAAATAGTGCCTCAGACAATCCGGGAGAAGCATGATGCCCGCTGACGCATTGCTGGTGACTGTCGTCGTCGTCGCGATCTTCGTCGCTTTCGCCGCAGCTCTGGCCTGGGCGGACCGGCAAACCAGCGCAAAGCCGCTCGATCCTAATTCTGGGCGCTGAAGCTCCTGAGATCATCCTCCGATCCGACGCGCCGACCGCCGATGCTCGCCCGGCCAGTCTCGGCCGTTCGGCAGCGCCTCAACGCAATCGCGACTTGCGCAATCTGCAACTCTGCATCGAGCCAAATGCATCGGCGCATCCTTCGGATGTCGCCTTCCGCCTAACCACGGCGTTTTCAGGGCATTTGCCTAAAACGGCGCCCGTGCTTTCCGGTTGAAAAGCCTGATAACGTTGACTACGCAGGAACCCCAATGCCTCGCAGTCTTAGGAGCCCAGCGGCGTGCCTCAGGACAAGACCGGCGACCCCCGACAGTCAGCGGGCAACAAACTATCGGTGCTGCGCAAGCACCCGATCTTCGCGGATCTGGAGCCGGAGGCGCTCGATCAGCTCTGCCGCTATGCCAAGCACGCCACCGTGAAGCGCGGTGCGACGATCGCCGCCAAGGGCGATCCCGGCAACAATCTATTCGCGGTGGTCACGGGGACGGTGAAGATCTCCTCTTCGTCGCCGGATGGGCGGAATGCCATTCTCAATCTGATCGGTCCCGGAGAAATTTTTGGCGAGATCGCGGTGCTCGACGGCGCGCCCAGGTCGGCCGACGCCACCGCGAACACCAATTGTGAGCTCTACATCATCGATCGCCGGGACTTCCTGCCATTCGTGAAGAGCCAGCCGGCGCTGGCGATGAAATTCATCGAGCTGCTCTGCGCGCGCCTGCGCTGGACCAGCCAGCAGGTCGAGCAGGTGATCCTCCAGAATCTGCCGGGTCGGCTCGCCAGCGCGCTGCTCGGTCTCACCGAGGAGCGCAAGCTCGACTCCGGCAGCGGCACGCTCGCCATCACCCAGCAGGAGATCAGCGAGATGGTGGGGATGACGCGCGAGAGCATCAACAAGCAATTGCGCGCCTGGGCCGGCCGCAACTGGGTTCGTCTCGAGCACGGCGCCATCGTCGTGCTGGATACCGATGCGCTGCGCGAACTCGCGGAGAGCGGCCTCGCCGGCGAGTGACGCCGTCCGCCTAAAGCGGAATGGCCTTAGGTTGAATCGATTGCCGCGGGCTCGGTGCAACCTCTCCCGCAAGCGGGAGAGGGAGTGCACCTCCGTTGTAGCGATCGCTGATCTCATCACGCTCTAGCTATCGATGATGGCGACCGCGCGCGTCCAGCCCGCGGAGGCGCGTTCGATCTTGACCGGAAAGCATGAGACCGTGAATCCGGTCGAGGGCAATTGATCGAGATTGTGCAGCTTCTCGAGATGGCAATAGCCGATGTGCCGTCCCGCCTTGTGGCCTTCCCAGATCAGGCCGGCATCCCTTGTTTCGGCGTATCTCTTCGCGGTGTAGACGAACGGCGCGTCCCAGCTCCAGCCATCGGTGCCGGTCAGGCGGACGCCGCGTTCGAGCAGGTACATGGTGGCTTCATAGCCCATGCCGCAGCCGGAATTGACGTAGTCGGCCTGGCCGAATTTCGCGCCGGCGCTGGTGTTGACGACGACGATCTCCAGCGGCGACAGCGTATGTCCGATGCGTTTCAGCTCCTTCTCGACATCGCCGGCGCTCGCCACGTAGCCGTCGGGCAGATGCCGGAAGTCGAGCTTCACGCCGGGTTGAAAGCACCATTCCAGCGGCACCTCGTCGATCGTCCATGACCGTTCGCCGCGGTTCATGGTCGGATGGAAGTGCCAGGGCGCATCGAGATGCGTCCCGTTGTGGGTCGACAGCGAGACCTGCTCGACGGCCCAGCCCTGGCCGTCCGGCAAATCCTGCGCCTTGAGGCCGTCGAAGAACTGCAGCATGCGCGGCAGGCCCTGCTGGTGATCGATGTATTGGATCGTCGGATGGTTGCCGGGCGGATCGGACGTCACGTCATTTCGGAGCGGCACTGAGATATCGATCAGCTTCCGCGGCATGGGCATTCCCTCGAGATGGTCCGCTGTTTCGAACATGTTGAGGTGGCTCCGCGGGTGGCGTCAAGTCACGTGCCGGCGACGTCGAGCCAGCCCGCCGTACCCCACCCTAATGCGAATTGCGCCAGAAATTGATCGATGCAACTCTTGCATTGATCAATGCTGGATTTGGCTTGGACTCAGAATGCCGCCCGCCCTAGGGACGACATTGGCGCTTGACTTCACACCGGAAGTGGGGCGACCCAAGGCGGCCTGCAGCCGGCCCGACAACGACATAATCAACCCAGTCGACCAGGAGGAAAGCCCAGATGAAGACACTCACCGGTATCATCACAGCCGTTGCACTGGCGGTCTCAGCGCCCCTGGCGACCGCACGCGATTTCCGCTCCGCCGACGTCCACCCCGCCGATTATCCGACCGTCGAGGCCGTCAAGTTCATGGGCAAGCAGCTCGCGGCGGCGAGCGGCGGCAAGCTCGGCGTTAAGGTGTTTCCCAACGGAGCCCTGGGATCCGAGAAGGACACCATCGAGCAGCTCAAGATCGGCGCGCTCGACATGATGCGGATCAACGCATCGCCGCTGAACAACTTCGTGCCGGAAACCATCGCGTTGTGCCTGCCTTTCGTCTTCCGGGATACGCAGCACATGCGCACCGTCCTCGACGGGCCCATCGGCGATGAGATCCTGGCGGCGATGGAGCCCGCGGGATTGGTCGGCCTTGCCTATTACGACAGCGGCGCCCGGTCCATCTACACCGTCAAGGCACCGGTCAAGTCGCTCGCCGACCTCAAGGGCCTGAAGATCCGCGTCCAGCAATCCGACCTGTGGGTCGGCATGATCCAGAGCCTCGGGGCCAACCCGACGCCGATGCCCTATGGCGAGGTCTATACCGCGCTCAAGACCGGCCTCGTGGACGCTGCCGAGAACAACTGGCCGTCCTACGAGTCCTCGCGCCATTTCGAGGCCGCCAAGTTCTACAACGTCACCGAGCACTCGCTGGCGCCCGAAGTTCTCGTGATGTCGAAGAAGGTCTGGGACACGCTGAGCAAGGAGGATCAGGCGATGATCCGCAAGGCGGCCAAGGAATCGGTGCCCGTCATGCGCAAGCTCTGGGATGAGCGCGAGCAGGCCGCCCGCAAGACCGTCGAGGCCGCCGGCGTTCAGGTCGTGACCATCGCCAACAAGGCGGAGTTCGTCGACGCGATGAAGCCGGTGTACACGAAGTTCGCCGGTGACGAGAAGCTCCAGAGCCTCGTCAAGCGCATCCAGGACACGAAGTAAACATAGCGGTGTCGGGTCCGGAGTCGCCAGTTGCGGCACCGGACCCTCGCGAGGGAGGCGCGGGATGACAGACCCACACGTCGCAAGCCACGAGCACGAGGCGGTCACTGGTCGCCCGTCCACCGGATTGCTGTCGCGGATCAATGCTCCCGTCGCGCGCGCGGGCATGTATCTGTCCGTGGCCGGCCTGCTCGTCATCGTCGTCATCGTGTTCTACCAGGTGTTCGGACGTTACGTGCTCAATTCCAGCCCGACCTGGACGGAAAACCTCGCGCTGGTCCTGATCCTGTATGTCACCTTGATCGGCGCCGCCGTCGGCGTGCGCGATGCCGGACACATCGGGATGGACAGTCTCTTGGTGATGCTTCCGGATCACATGCGGGAGAAGGTCGAGCTCGTGATCCACGTCCTGGTGGCCGTGTTCGGCATTGCGATGGCCTACAATGGCTGGATCCTCGGGGCGTCGGTCGGAACGGTGAAGATCCCCAATCTCGGCCTGCCTGAGGTGATCCGCTACGTGCCGCTGATCGCCTCCGGCATCCTGATCATCTCTTTTTCAATCGAGCACATCATTGCTCTCTCGCGCGGCGAAGAGGTCGTCCCCTCATGGAACTGATCATCCTCGGCGCCACCTTCTTCGGCTTCCTGATCCTCGGTGTCCCGGTCGCGTTCGCGATCGGCCTCTCGGCAATCTGCACCATCCTCTACGAAGGCCTGCCGGTCGCCGTCATCTTCCAGCAGATGATGTCGGGGATGAACATCTTCTCGTTCCTCGCCATCCCGTTCTTCGTCTTCAGCGGTGAGCTGATGCTGCATGGCGGCGTCGCCGACAAGATCGTGCAGCTCGCCAAGAATCTCGTCGGGCACATCCGCGGCGGGCTCGGCATGTCGAACGTGGTCGCCTGCACCCTGTTCGGCGGCGTCTCCGGCTCGCCCGTCGCCGACGTGTCGGCGATGGGCGCGGTGATGATCCCGATGATGAAGAAGGAGGGTTTCGACACCGACTACGCCGTCAACGTCACCACCCATGCCTCGCTGGTCGGAGCCTTGATGCCGACCAGTCACAACATGATCATCTATGCCCTTGCCGCGGGCGGCAAGGTCTCGATCGGCGCGCTGATCGCCGCCGGCCTCTTACCGGCGCTCGTGCTGATGGTCTGCATGCTGGTCGCTGCTTACGCGGTCGCGGTGAAGCGCGGCTATCCGGCCGGCAAGTTTCCGGGCTGGGCCGAGGTTTTCCGCTCGCTCGCGGCCGCGCTGCCGGGCCTTCTGATCGTCGGCATCATCCTGGCGGGCATCCTGTCCGGCGTCTTCACGGCAACCGAATCCGCAGCGGTCGCGGTTACCTACACGATCCTGCTGACCTTCTTCATCTACCGCACCATGACCTGGGGCAACTTCCTGCGCGCCGCCGCCAAGGCGGTGAAGACGACGGGCGTGGTGCTGCTGCTGATCGGCGTCTCCACCATGTTCCAGTATCTGATGGGGCTTTACGAGGTGGCCGATCTTGCCGGCGAGATGATGAGCAAGGTCTCCACGCAGCCCTGGATGATCTTCCTGCTCATCAACGTCATCCTGTTCGTGCTCGGCACGTTCATGGACATGGCCGCGACCATCCTGATCTGCACCCCGATCTTCCTGCCGATCGCGATGAAGGCGGGCATGGATCCGGTGCAGTTCGGCATGCTGATGCTGATCAATTGCGCCCTGGGGCTGAACACGCCGCCGGTCGGAACGACGCAATTCGTGGGCTGCGCCATCGGCGGCATCTCGGTCGGCGCGGTGATGCGCACCATCCTGCCGTTCTATGCCGCGCTGATCGCAGCACTGATGTTCGTGACCTATGTCCCTGCATTCTCGCTGTGGCTGCCGCGCCTGCTGATGGGCTACAAGGGCTAGCAGCACCAGGGAGAAGCCATCAGTGACGGACTATCGCAAGCTCTTCGATCTCACCGGCAAGACCGCGGTCGTCCTCGGCGCCGCATCCGGCATCGGCAAGTCGTCGGCCGAGGCGCTGGCCGCGCTGGGCG
>NZ_PSRT01000049.1 GCF_004212635.1 Bradyrhizobium genosp. SA-3
GCATCGAGCCCGGAATCCATCGGGCCACAGAACGCGCGGGACAATGGATTCCGGGCTCGCCGCTCCGCGGCGCCCCGGAATGACGGAGGGAGACAGGGAGCGATCACTCCGCCCAGATCAGCTCCTGCAACTCGACCAGATTGCCCGCCCTGTCCTGCCAGCCTTCGATGCAGATGTGGCTGTTGAGGTCGCTGGCGCGGTGCAGCAGCATCAGGGCCATCAGGCGGCGCTTCAGCTCGAAATCCGGCTTTGCATAACCGAAGCCTTCGAGCAGGCTGCGCACCCGGCCCGGCCGGCCCGCCGCCATGAAGGCGCTGGGGCCGAGCAGATCGTAATCGCGCCATCCCGCCAGGACGTCGCCGAAATCGAACAGCCCGGCGAGCGAGTATTTGCCGTCATCGCAGGCGAGCAAAAAGTTCTCTGGAATGTATTCGCCGATCAGGATCACCGGCGGCGCATCCATCGGAATGAGCTTTGCCGCGTCGCGCAGGAGATCATCGAAGCCTTTGAGGAATTTCGGCGCGAGGCCGAGACGCTCGTGCCTGGCACGGCACCCCTGCATCTGCTGGCGCATGAAGCCGTCCCAGCGCGGCTCGATGTGTGCGAGCTCTCCGAGCGGCGCGCGCTGCACGGCCGCGATGGTCTCGCCGATCTGGCGCAGCACGCGCTCCTTCTGGTCTTCCGGCAGGTGCGGCCAGACCTCCGAGCCGAGCGCGCCGGCAAGGCGCGTGATGATCAGGTATGGCCAGCCGTCGCGCTCCCCTTCGGCGACGATCTCGGGAATCGGTAGATCGAGATGGCCTTTCAGTTGCGCCAGCGACCCGCGCTCGGACACGAATTGCGTACGCAGCAGCGGCGGGAAGATTTTCAGGATCAGCTTGTCGCCGAGCCCCACGACGAGATTGGTGCCGGTCGCGAACACGTGCGGCGCGCTGATATCGAGACCGTGGCCGCGCGCGATGTCGAGCGCGATTCCCAGCCATTGCGCCGGGTCGGAGCGCCAGGCGCGAAAGCTCTCCGCGTCGGCGAAGTGAGGGAGTTGTTGCGACGGCGTGATGGTCATCTGCACTCGCGTATCGAAAGCAGCGTCAGCTTTGGTTGGCTGCAAGCCCAGGAGACGGTGCACCTCTCCCGCTTGCGGGAGAGGTCGGCACGTAGTGCCGGGTGAGGGCTTTCTCCTCTAGGTGATTGTCCCGATGCGGAGACACCCTCTCCCCGACCCTCCCCCGCACGCGGGGGAGGGAGCGCACCTCACGCGCAGTAGCAGCGATGTCTAATAGCGACATTCTACCGCTCGGGACTGGCGCGCTCGAACTGGCGGAGCAGCTTGTTGCCGCGCTCGACTGCGGAATCCAGCGCTGCTTGCGCGCTCTTGTGGCCGGCGAAGGCCCGCTCCAGCTCGTCCTCGATCGCGCCGCGGATCAGCACGAAGGAGCCGAGCCGGACGCCCTTGGAGTTCTCCGTCGGCGGATGCAGCGTGATCTCCTCGAAGGAGATCGCCGAGCCCGGATTACGCTCATAGAAGCCCTGCGACCGCGTCAGCTCGAAGGCGGCGCGGGTAACAGGCAGATAGCCGGTGTTCTGGTGCCAGGTGGCCTGCACGCCCGGCTGCGACAAATAGGCGAAGAACCGTGCCACGCCCTTGTACTCCTCGCGCGGCCGGTCGCGCAGCACCCAGAGCGTGGCGCCGCCGATGATCGAATTCTGCGGCGCGCCCTTCACGTCGGGCCAGTACGGCATCATGCCATAGCCGATCTCGAATTTCGAATTCGCCTTGATGTCGGCGCGCGTCGCCGAGGAGCCGATGAAGATGCCGCATTCGCCTTTCTGGAAACGCGGCTCGGCCGCTTGTCCGCGGCCGCTATAGTCGAACAGTTTTGTCTTTTGCCACTCGCTGAGCGCTGCGATGTGATGCACGAGCGACCGATTGTTGATGGTCAATTCCGCATCCAGCCCGGCAAAGCCGTTCGCCCGCGTCGCCACCGGCAGATTGTGGAAGGCAGAGAAATTCTCGACGTGAATCCAGGACGGCCAGGAGGTGGTGAAGCCGCACGCCGCACCGCGCTCGCGCAGGCGCTTGGCCGCTAGCCCCAATTCCGGCCAGGTCTTCGGCGGCGTCTCCGGATCGAGGCCGGCATCGCGGAACATGGTCTTATTGTAATACAGGATCGGCGTCGAGGAATTGAACGGGAACGACAACAGATTGCCGGCCGCATCGGTGTAGTAGCCCGAGACGGCGGGTAGGTAATCGCTCAGCGAGAACGGCTCGCCCTGATCCCGCATCAGGCTGAACACCGGATAGATCGCGCCCTTGGCCGCCGTCATGGTGGCGGTAGCGACCTCGTTGACCTGGACGATGGCGGGCTGGCTGCGCGAGCGGAAAGCGAAGATCGCCGCCGTCACCGTCTCGGTGTAATTGC
This sequence comes from Bradyrhizobium genosp. SA-3, assembly GCF_004212635.1. Classification (GTDB taxonomy): domain Bacteria; phylum Pseudomonadota; class Alphaproteobacteria; order Rhizobiales; family Xanthobacteraceae; genus Bradyrhizobium. The sequence goes on from NZ_PSRT01000049.1 coordinate 2,421, forward strand.
CCTTGTAAGCAGGCACGATGCGGTAGTCGGACTGCGAGGCATTGAAGTCGGCGGCGAGCTTCTCCAATTGCCGGCCGAGCTCGCCGGACATGGCGTGCCACAGCGCGATGTCGGTGGCAGCACGCACTGGAGTGGTGATACTGACAGCCGCAAGGACGGCGACGACCTGCAAAAAGCGCAATGCTGAAATCACGATGGCTCTTCCCGTGTCGCACGACAAAAGTCGGCTGCCCTGCTTAAGGCGCGGCATTGGCAGTTTCAACCGGGAATGAGCGGCGGCCGCGCCGCACAATCGGCCCAACGCCCGGAGCGGGATGGCCTTCCCTTTACCATTTGCTAGATTGCGTTGAACCTTTTCCTTCCGCCATAGACTCCACCACTGAGGGGTTGAGTGTGCCAGTGTTGAGCCGTGCCGAACTCTCGCGGACCGGGGTGATCTTCGTCGCGCTTCTGCTTGCCGTCTGTACGACGGACGCGGTCGCACGCGAATTTCGCGCCGCCGACACCCAGACCGAGGATTACCCGACCGTCCAGGCGCTGCGCTACATGGGCGCCTTGATCGCCGAGCGCACCGGCGGCCGGCACGAGATCAAGGTGTTCCACTCCCGCCAGCTCGGTGAGGAGAAGGAGACGATCGAGCAGACCCGGGCCGGCGCCATCGACCTCAACCGGACCAACGTCGCCCTGATCGGCAATTTCGTCCCGGCGATGAACGTGCTGGCGATGCCGTTCCTGTTCCGGTCCATCGAGCACATGCAGAAGGTGCTGGACGGGCCGATCGGCAGCGAGATCCTCGGCAGCTTCGAGCCCTATGGCTTCGTCGGGCTCGCCTTCTACGATTCCGGCGCGAGGTCGATCTACAACAGCGTCCGGCCCGTGAGGAGTGTCGCGGATCTCAGGGGATTGCGGATCCGGGTACAGCAGTCGGAGTTGATGAGCCAGATGATGCGTGCGCTCGGCGCCGAACCGATCGAGCTACCTTACGGGCAGGTACTCACCGGGCTTGCCAATCATCTGATCGACGGCGCCGAAAACAACTGGCCATCCTTCGTGACGACAGACCATTACAAACTTGCCGGCCACTACGCGCTCACCGAGCACACGATGAGCCCGGAAGTGCTGGTGATCTCGCTGAAGGCCTGGAAAGGCCTCTCGGCGGAGGAGCAGACGATCTTCAAGGAGGCCGCGCAGCGCTCCAGCCGATTCATGCGCGAGAAATGGCGCGACCTCGAGGAGCAGTCGCAGCGCAGGGCCCAGGACGCAGGCGTCACCATCATCAAGGACATCGACCGCAAGCCGTTCGAGGAGGCGATGGCTCCAATCTATGCCAAGGCCGGGCGCGATCCGGCCGCGGCCGCGCTGATCGAACGCATTCGCAAGGTGGAGTAGAGCCTCTTGGCCGGGCTTGGACGCAGCGAGACCACAGAGAGGCCGCCCGGCCCGATCGGGCGCCTGCGCGCGCGTCTGGTCGGCGCGCTGCGGGCGGTGCCGATCCGCTGGCGCATCCTGTCGATCGCGGCGCTGAACTCTGCCGTCGTCGTGGTGCTGGTGGCGATGATCTGGAACGGCGCGCAGGTGCTGGGCTCGGCCTGGGACGACGTACGCCAGGTGCGCGAGTCCGACCGGATCCTGGCACTGCTCGAAAGCGAGACCGGGCGTCTGCAAAACCTGATCCATCGCTACATCAACCAGCCGAGCCCGGACCTGTTCGCCGAGATCCTGCTGCTGCGCGAGGCGGTGCTGGGCACGCTGACCAACCGCGCCACCAAGGATCCGATGCTGTCAGGCTCGGTGGAGGAGCTCGAGCGCACCACCGACCGCTTCCTCAACGGCTTTGGCGAGCTGCGCAGCGTGCAGGCCACCATCGCCAAGACCTATGAGGAGCAGGTGCAGGGCCCGGCCAAGGACATGGCGGGCCTCTATTCCATCATCGAAGGCGCCACCGGCCATCGCGACGCGCTGATCTGGCCTTCGCTTGGAAAATCCCGCGAAGCCTTCACCGCGATGCTGGTCGCGGCCAATTCCTACTATCTGTCGCTGTCACCGGGCGCGGCCGACGACGCGCGGCGCAACACCGAGACGATCGAGAAGACCATCCCGGTGATGATCGACCTCGCCGACAACGACCTCCAGCGCATGGCCTTGCGGCGGCTCGCGGAGCGCACCGCGTCCTTGCGCGAAGGCTTTGCAAAACTCTCCGAACAGCTGGCGAGCCGCACCGATCTGTTGCGCAACACCATCGACGCCAGCCAGGCCGAAGCGATCGGCGCCATCGACGACCTCTCGACCAAGATGCGCCAGCGCGAGCAGAAGGCGCAGGCGACTTTTGACCGCACGCTGGCCGACATTTCCCGTCGCGTGCTGTCGATCGCGGTGATCTTCCTCGGCGTCATCCTCACCGCGGGCGTGATGATCGCATTGTCGATCCGCCTGCCGCTCCAGCAGCTCATGGCGGCGATGCGCGCGATCACGCTCGGCGACCTCGACCGCGAGGTGCAGGGCACCAAGGCACGCGACGAGGTCGGCGCCATGGCGCGCGCCGTGGAAGTGTTCCGCGAGAACGCGATCGCCAAGCGCCAGACCGAGGACGAGCTGCGCGCGTCGAAGGAGAAGGCCGAGAGCGCGCTGCTCGAGCTAAACACCGCGCAGCAGAATCTGATCGACGCCGAGCGGCTTGCCGCGCTCGGCGGCCTCGTTGCCGGCGTCGCCCACGAGGTCAACAACCCCATCGGCATCAGCCTGACCGTTGCATCGAGCTTTGCCCGGCGCAGCGAGATCTTCGAGGCTCAGCTCAAGGGCGACGGGGGCTTGCGCCGCTCCCAACTCGAGGAGTTCGTGCAGTCCTCGCGCGACGCCTCGCAGCAGCTCGTCGCCAACCTGCAGCGCGCCGGCGAGCTGATCCAGTCGTTCAAGCAGGTCGCGGTCGACCGCTCCCATGCCGAGCGGCGGCAGTTCTCGCTCAGTGAAGCCACCGACCAGATCATCGCCAGCCTCCGACCCGTGCTGAAGCGCTCGCCGATCACGCTTCAGGTCGACGTGCCCGAGGGGCTGCTGCTCGACGGCTATCCCGGCTCCTACGGCCAGATCCTGACCAACCTGTTCCTCAACGCCGCCAACCACGCCTTCGCCGACGGCCGCGCCGGCACGATCGCGATCTCGGCGCGGCCGCGCGGGGCCGACGACATCGAGATCAGCTTCGCCGATGACGGCGCCGGCATGACCCCGGACGTGCAGCGCCAGGCCTTTGACCCTTTCTTTACCACCCGGCGCAATGAAGGTGGCACGGGACTCGGCCTGCATATCGTCTATAACCTCGTCACCCAGCAGCTCGGCGGCCGCATGATGCTGGAATCCAAGCTGGGACAAGGCACTACTTTTCGCATTATCATGCCCCGCGTCGCCAAGGGCGCACAAAGCACAGAAAGTGACGGGACTTCTCAATGGCCGAACAGGACGATGTCCTCCACCTGATCGACGACACCGGTACCGCGTCGGAGGACGCCAACGCCCGGAAATGGAAGATCGCCGTCATCGACGACGATCCGGCCGTGCATGACGGCACCCGCTTCGCGCTGTCCGACTACAGCCTCAACGGCCAGAGCCTGGAGATCCTGTCGGCCTATTCGGCGGCGGAAGGTCGCAAGCTGATGGCCGAGCACGGCGACATCGCCGCCGTGCTGCTCGACGTCATCATGGAGACCGACGTCGCCGGCCTCGAGCTCGTCGAATTCATCCGCAACGAGATCAAGAACGAGACCGTCCGCATCATCCTGCGCACCGGCCAGCCCGGCCAGGCGCCGGAGCGGCGCGTGATCGTGCAGTACGACATCAACGACTACAAGGCCAAGACCGAGCTCACCGCCGACAAGCTGTTCACCTCGCTGACCGCAGCGCTGCGCTCCTATCAGCAGCTCGAGCGCATGGTGCAGACGCGGCGCGGGCTCGAGATCATCATCGATGCCGCCTCGACGCTTTACGACTTCAAGTCGATGCAGCGGCTCGCCGAGGGCGTGCTGACCCAGCTCGCCTCGCTGCTCAACGTCGACTGCGCCGGCATCCTGGTCCTGCGCGACAATGGCGGGGTCGACCCCGAGCTCTCGGTGCTCGCCGGCAGCGGCTGCTACAGCCGCTTCATCGGCACCACCTCGTCAAAGGCGCTCGACCCCGAATTGCGCGAGATGGTGGAGGCCGCGTTCCAGCGCCGCAAGAACGAATTCGCCGACCACCGCAGCGTGATCTATTTGCGCACCGGAAGCGGCCGCGAGGTGGTGGTGCTGCTGCAGGCCGAGCGCGAGTTGTCGGAGACCGACCGCTCGCTGGTCGAGATCTTCTCCAGCCGGCTCTCGATCGCCTTCGACAACGTCATCCTCTACCAGCAGCTCCAGGACGCCAACACGCAGCTGGAGGACCGCGTCGCCCAGCGCACCCGCGCGCTGATGCAGGCCAACCGCCGCCTGTCCGCGCAATGGCTGCGGCTGCAGCGCGCCAATGGCTTCAAGAACGAGATTTTGGGCACCGTCGCGCACGATCTGAAGAATCCGCTCGGCGTCATCCTCGGCCGCACCGAGATGCTGAAGGAGCTGATCTCGACCGGCGCCTCGCAAAGCGGCGTGGTCGCCCAGGTCGATCACATCCGCGACGCCACCAAGCGGCTGACCACGATGGTCGATCACCTGATCTCGGACGCGATGGCCGATGCCTTCGATATCACCATCCGCCGCGAACCGGTCGACGTCGCGGCCCTGGTCAAGGAGGTCGCCGATGCCAACCAGCCGCTCGCCGTCAACAAGCAGCAGACGATCAGCCTCACCGCGCCGCCCAACATCGTCACCATGTGCGACACCGACCGCATCCGCGAGGCGATCGACAACCTCATCAGCAACGCCATCAAATACTCGCCGATCGGCGGCAAGATCGCCGTGGCCGTGACCCATGAGGGCAGCGAAACCATCGTCCGCGTCAGCGACGAGGGCGCCGGCCTGTCGCCGGAGGATCTCGGCCGCCTGTTCGGCCGGTTCCAGCGGTTGTCGGCAAAACCGACCGCCGGCGAGAGCTCGACGGGGCTTGGGTTATCCATCGTGAAGCGTATTATCGACATGCATGGCGGCGAGGTGACGGCCGACAGCGACGGGCCCGGCAAGGGCTCGACCTTCACCATCACGCTCCCCGCGACTGAAATGCCGTGATCTCAAGACCATGACCCAAAGCCAGCACATCATGATCGTCGACGACGAGGCCCCGGCCCGGGAGATGGTCGGCGATTATCTCAAGATGCACGGCTTCACCGTGACGCTGTGCGACGGCGGCAAGTCCTTGCGCGCCGCGATCCAGGGCAGCATGCCCGACCTCGTCGTGCTCGATCTCAACATGCCCGAGGAAGATGGGCTCTCGATCATCCGCGACCTCAAGAGCCGCATCAACGTGCCGGTGATCATGCTGACGGCGACCGCGAGCCCGATCGACCGCGTCGTCGGGCTCGAGCTCGGCGCCGATGATTACGTGGCAAAGCCCTGCGAGCTGCGCGAGCTGATGGCGCGCATCCGTTCTGTGCTGCGGCGGAGCGGGCCGGCCAAGGCTGCCGCGCCGGACGCCGCCGCGAAGTCCGACAAGGATCAATTGGTGCGCTTCGGCACCAAATGGCTCGATCTCGAAGCGCAGGCGTTGCGCGACGACGAGGGCAACGAGCATCCGCTGACGGCGTCCGAGTTCGGTCTGCTCAAGGTGTTCGCGGCCAATCCGAAGCGCGTGCTGTCGCGCGAGCGCCTGCTGGAGCTCGCCAATGCGCGCGACGCCGAAGCCTTCGATCGCGCCGTCGACCTCCGCATCATGCGCATCCGCCGCAAGATAGAGCCCGATCCCGCCAAGCCCGCCGTGATCCGCACCATCCGCGGCGGCGGCTATCTGTTCTCGCCGGCGGCGAGAAGGCGTAAGCGGGGACCGCGGCATTTCTCCGCTGTCGTCCCGGACAAGCGCGCCCTAAGCGCGCGCTGATCCGGGACCCATAACCACAGGGAGACGTGTGGCGCGAGCTGGTAACCCCGAGTCTTCGCCCAACCACTCCCTGTGGTTATGGGTCCCGGATCTGCGCTGACGCTTGTCCGGGACGACAGCGGAAGGCGTGGCGACACCGAACGCAAAGGCCCGAAATACGTTCCCGGAGCCTCAGTTCGCCGCCAATCCCACCCCGTATTTCCCGTACATTGAAATTCCACGCTTTTTCGCTCCGAATGTTTCATCGCACCCCTTTCGACGAAACAATTTGGCGGCGCACGAAACCATTTTCCGCTTTTCGTGCAGACGTCCCGAAACGTTGGCTGATTAACACTTTGGCCTAAGGAAACGCCGCTCGGTCGCGGCGCTACGGGGAGCTAATTTCATGCCGAACGTCATTGCCATCAACGCCCAGGCCAGCCAAAGCATCATTGCCGTTCAGGCGACTTCGGACGACATGCTTCTCGAAAGCATTGCCGGCGGCAACCGGACGGCCATGCACATCCTCTATTGCCGGCACAATGTGCGGGTTTACCGTTTCATCCTGCGCATCGTGCGCGACGCCACCACGGCGGAAGACCTCGTCAGCCAGGTGTTTTTGGACGTGTGGCGGACCGCCGGCCAATTCCAGGGCCGCTCGCAGGTCTCGACCTGGCTGCTCTCGATCGCCCGCTTCAAGGCGCTGACCGCGATGCGCCAGCGCCGTTTCGAGGACATCGACCAGGAGGACGTGCGTCAGATCCCCGACGATTCCGACACGCCGGAGACCTCGCTCGATCGCAGCGACACCAGCGCCATCCTGCGCGCCTGCGTGCAGAAGCTGTCGCCTGCGCATCGCGAGATCATCAATCTCGTCTACTACCACGAGAAGTCGGTGGAGGAGGTCGGGCAGATCATCGGCATCCCCCAGAGCACGGTGAAGACGCGGATGTTCTACGCCCGCAAGCAGCTGGCCGATTTGCTTAAGGGCGCCGGCGTCGATCGCTTCGCCGCCTAAACCCAACGGATTCAATGGGATAGGGCCGCGCCTTTGGCCCTGTCCCTGGACACGGAAGTGTTACCGCCGACGAAACAATTGAAACAAAGCACAACATCAGGCGGAAAAACTTCCCTCCTATAAAGCTCACATACGGTTTTGGTTAAACCTCCCAAGGACCTCCAACGACCCGGACGGGATGCCCCCCTCCGGGTCGTTTTGTATTTGGGCTGTCGCCCCGGGCTCCCGCCTCTCCGGTTTGCGGGAGAGGCCGACGCGCCCCGGGCGATGCGAAGCATCGTCCGCGCGCGGCGGGTGAGGGTTCGTTCCTCTTGGGGAGTCTTCGTTGACGAAGCACCCTCTCCCCAACTCTCCCCCGCAAGCGGGGGAGGAAGCACACCGCTGCCGTGGCACGCAGCTCGGCCGTCACGAATGCGTGACGCTGCGTAACGACTGACGCGTCGCGCCCGAACAGCCCTCGTGACCTCATCCACGAGTGCCCGATGCTCGAACTTCTCTTCGCCGTCCTTGCCGGCATCCTCACCATCGCCGCGCCGTGCACGCTGCCGATGCTGCCGATTCTGCTCGGCGCCTCGATCGGGCGCGCGGGGCACTTGCGGCCGGCGATGATCGCGCTCGGCTTCGTCATCTCGTTCTCGGCGACCGCGCTGCTGCTCGGAGCGATCACGCGGCTGTTCGACTTCGATCCGAACGTACTGCGCGAAGCGGCATCCATCCTGCTGCTCGGCTTCGGCCTGTTGATGCTGTGGCCCGCGCCATTCGAATGGCTGTCGATCCGGCTCAACGGCTGGCTCGATCTTGGCAATTCCAGCGCCACCCAGCGCGAGGGCGCGCTGGGCGGGCTCGTGCTCGGCACCACGCTCGGCCTGGTCTGGACGCCCTGCGCCGGTCCGGTGCTTGGCTCGATCCTGACGCTGGTTGCGACCTCGAAGAACTTAGGCTGGGCCGGCACGCTGCTGGTCGCCTACGCCATCGGCGCGGCGATTCCGATGCTGGCGATCGCCTATGGCGGCCAGGCCGCGACCACGCGGGTGCGCAGCCTCGCCCGCATCTCGCCGCGGCTGCAGCAGGCCTTTGGAATCGTCGTGATCGCGTTCGCGGTCGCCGCCTATTTCCAATACGACACGCTGATCGTGGCGTGGCTCACCGGCTTCTATCCCACCGGCCAGATCGGCCTGTGATCATCGCGCATCTCAACCGGAGGACTCGTCCATGACTTTCAAACTGCTCACTGTGGCCGCCGCCCTGATCGGCATGGCCGGATCAGGCGCCGTCATCCCCGGCATCTGCGACGAGGCCGTGCGCGCTGCCCCCATCGTCACCGCCGCCGCGAGCCAGCAGACCGCGCCCGACTTCACCGGCATCAACAACTGGTTCAACTCGAAGCCGCTGAGCATGGCCGACCTGCGCGGCAAGGTCGTGCTGGTCGACTTCTGGACCTATGGCTGCGTCAACTGCGTCAACACGCTGCCGCACGTCACCGACCTCTACGCCAAGTACAAGGACAAGGGCCTCGTCGTGGTCGGCGTTCACACGCCGGAATTCCCGTTCGAGCGTTCCGCCTCCAATTTGCAGGCTGCGCTGAAACGCCACGGCATCACCTATCCGGTGGCGCAGGATAATGATTCCAAAACCTGGAACGCCTACCGCAACCGATATTGGCCGGCCCAGTACATCATCGACCAGACCGGCAAGATCGTGTTCCAGCACGAAGGCGAAGGCAGCTACGACCAGATCGACGGAACGGTGGCGCGGCTCCTGAACGTGAACAGCTGATACCGCGCCGACATCGCGCGGCCGGATTCATCTGTCGTCCTTGTTGCTTGACTCCACGGACCCGTCCGTGGAGTTTCGCAGCCTTGGAATCAGCCGCCCGCGATGGACGACGCGACCACCAGCAACGACATCCGCCTTCGTGAAGGCTCCTCGATCGCGCAGCGGCTGATCATGGCCGGCTCTGCGGCCGCGGTTGCGCTGTGCTTCACGCCCGGCCTGTTCACACACGACACACTGGAAGTGATCATCTCGGTGGCCGCGCTCCTCCTGGGCGCGGCATTCGTCTGCGGCATCATGCTGGCGCCGGCGGTGGTGTGGATCATCACCCCGAACGAGATCCTGATCGGGCAACAGCGTCCGTTCGGAAAGCTCCGCACGCGGCTCGTCCCCAAGGACGACATCAGGGAATTGCAGGTTCCCGGCAGCAAGCGGGCGAAAGCCCGTTTCCAGCTGGCCTTCACGCTGGCCTCCGGGGAACGCCTGACGTCTCCGCCGATCTCCGACGTCACGCATGTGCGCGACACCGTGGCCCGGATCGCCGCGCAATTCGGCGTTCCCAACGTCGAGGCACCTCGCAATCCGCTCGATGCCAGCAATCCCGAGATGCATCTCGGCGAACCCCTCGAGCCGTTTTCCGCGCGCGACATCCGCATCGTTGCGCTGATCGCCGTCGCACTATGCGCCGTTCCCTACGCCTACAAGCTCTGGCGCGGCCTGCCGCCCGGCCCGATCGACATCATGCTGCTGCCGGTTGGCGCGATCGCCGCGCTCGCCGTGCACAGATATGCCAATCTCGTGACCGGCGCCTTCTGGATCATCCGGCAAGGGGACATTCGCGTCGAACGCCTGTGGGGCGACGGCACGCCGCGCGCGGACCATATCGAAGGGCGCGACGTGAAGACGATCACGGTCGAGCGCCGCGGCCGGTCCGAGGACGAGCACTGCATCGTCGTGATCCGGTTGCACTCCGGACGGCGCTTTCGCAGCCCCCGCATCGGATCGCGGCTCGAGGCCCGCGCCGTAGGCGCCGAGATCGTCCGGCGGCTGGGAATCGCGCCGGAGAGCAACCGGATTTAGCCCTTCCCGCCTGTGACAGCGATCGCATTCGAGGGGGCTAGCAAGTCTCCTGCGGCCATCCTTCGAGACGCCCGCCTCCGGCGGGCCCTCAGGATGAGGGCGGAGTGTGCGGCAGCAGTTTTCGACGGGCACCGATGCCTCTGAGCCTCATCCTGAGGAGACCGCAGAGCGGTCGTCTCGAAGGACGAGGCGCGCGGTCCGGCCGCCGCCAAGCAGTCCTATGCGACCGCCCTCTTCTCAAGCGGGGGAGGGAGCGCACCGGCCTCGCCGCGACAATGTATGCTTTTCGCGCCATCCCCTGTTTGTGGCATTGCCCGGCGCGTCAAAAAACCAAAGCATTGTCGTGACATACCAGGGCGGCGCGCCATCAACTTGCCATGAACTTGCCCCTCAGGTTTGATGGTTCTGAATGATTTGCGCCGTGGCAGCGGGGAGAGCTTTACATGACGGATTTTCGTCGCCTGACCGGGATGTTTGTGGCTGCGATCGGCCTGATCCTTTGGGCGCCGCAAGCCTTCGCCCAGCAGCCTGATCGCGGCGACGAGCCGGGCCTGATCGCCGACGACGCCTACCAGCTCGATCCGGAATGGCAGAAGCAGGTGGTCTACTTCCGCACCACCGAGGCGCCCGGCACCATCATCATCTCGACCGCCGAACGTCACCTTTACCTGGTGCAGCCGGGCGGGCGCGCGATCCGCTACGGCATCGGCGTCGGCCGCGATGGTTTTCAGTGGCAGGGGCTGGTGAACATCACCAACAAGAAGGAGTGGCCGGACTGGACGCCGCCGCCGGAGATGATCCAGCGCCAGCCCTATCTGCCGCGCTTCATGGCCGGCGGCCCCGGCAATCCGCTAGGGGCCCGCGCCATGTATCTCGGCACCACCGTCTACCGCATCCACGGCACCAACCGTCCTGATACGATCGGCACCAAGGTGTCCTCGGGCTGCTTCCGTCTCGTCAACAATGACGTCGCCGATCTCTACGATCGGGTCCCGGTCGGGACCAAGGTCGTCATCCGGCAGAAGCCCGAGCTCTAATCTTCTTCGCCTTAGCGAATATCCCATTTCCCGATTTTTCGAGAGAGCAACATGATGCGCAGTTTTCGAGGCGGCCTGCTGATCGGGCTCGCGGTCGCCGTGCTGGTCGCCGTTCTGGCCATCGTCTATGAATTCTACGACACCCGCACCCTGAAGCGCACCGTACGCCGCGGCGAGGTGCTGTGCGGCGTCAACAAGGGCCTGCCGGGCTTCTCGATCCCTGACGACAAAGGCAACTGGACCGGATTCGACGTCGATTTCTGCCGCGCGGTGGCCGCGGCGATCTTCAACGATCCGGCCAAGGCGAAGTTCGTCGCACTCGACGCCAGCGAGCGCTTCAAGGAATTGCAGAGCCGCAAGGTGGACATCCTCTCCCGCAACTCGACCTGGAGCATGGCGCGCGAGCTCGACTACGACCTCTATTTCCCGGCCGTCGCCTATTATGACGGCGCAGGTTTCATGCTGCCGCGTTCGCGCAACAAGGAGACCTCGCTGGACCTGACCGGCAGCAAGGTCTGCGTCCAGTCCGGCACTACGACGGCACTCAACGTCGCCGATTACTTCCGTGCCAACAACATGAAGTATGACGAGGTGAAGTTCGACAAGCTCGACGACGTCGTGAAGGCCTACGACACCGGCAAGTGCGACACGCTCAGCGCCGACGTCTCCCAGCTCTATGCGCTGCGGCTGAACCTCGCAAAACCCGGCGACCAAATGATCCTGCCGGACATGATCTCCAAGGAGCCGCTCGCCCCCGTCGTGCGCCAGCGCGACGACGACTGGATGATGATCGTGAAGTGGACGCTGTATGCGATGATCAATGCCGAGGAGCTCGGCGTCACCTCGGAGAACATCGACGAGGCGCTGAAGTCGAAGAAGCCGGACGTGATGCGCCTCGTCGGCACCGAAGGCAATTACGGCGAGCAGCTCGGCCTCACCAAGGACTGGGCCGTCCGCATCATCCGCCACGTCGGCAATTACGGCGAGATGTACGAGCGCAACATCGGCGAGAAGTCGAAGTTGAAGATCCCGCGCGGCATGAACCAGCTGTGGAATGCCGGCGGCGTGCAGTACGCACCGCCGATGCGGTGAGACCGTCTACCATCGTCATTGCGAGGAGCGGACGCCGTCGCCCTTCGAGCGATGGCGTAAGCGACGAAGCAATCCAGACTGCCTCCGCGGAAAGATTCTGGATTGCTTCGCTGCGCTCGCAATGACGAGCTTGGGGCAGTGCTTTCCATACTCTCAACTGTCATCGCCCGCGAAGGCGGGCGATCCAGTATTCCAGAGACGTCAGTGATAAACTGAAAAGCCGCGGCGTACTGGATCGCCCGCCTTCGCGGGCGATGACAGCGGAGAACGAGGCGGCTGCCCCGTCTCAATACCCCCGCGCCCGCGCCAGCTGCTCGGTGTGGTAGTTGGCATCGCCGAACAGCTCCTCGCACACCCGCGCGCGCTTCATGAAGAAGCCGATGTCGAACTGGTCGGTCATGCCCATGCCGCCGTGCATCTGCACGCCTTCCTGCACCGCGCGGGTGGCGGTGGTGCCGGCGCGGGCTTTTGCCACCGCGACGCTTGATGCGGCCTTGGCGACATCCGCATCCAGCGTCTGGAGTGCCTTCATCACGGCGGCGCGGGTGATCTCGATGTCGACATAGAGCTCGGCGGCGCGGTGCTGCAGCGCCTGGAATTCGCCGATCAGCTTGCCAAATTGCTTGCGGCTTTTCAGGTACTCGACGGTGCGGCCAAAGACCTCGTCGCTGAGGCCGACCATCTCGGCAGCGACCGCACCACGGCCGATGTCGAGCACGCCGTCGAGCAGGCTTGCGCCCTGATCGAGCTCGCCGAGCACGCTGTCGGCATTGACCTCGACATTGGCGAATTCGATCCGCGCCGCGTTGTGCGCATCGACCATGATGGTGCGCTCGACCGCGACACCCTTCGCCTTGGGGTCGACCAGGAACAGCGTCAGGCCTTCACGCTCGCCGGCAGCACCCGCGGTGCGCGCGGCGACGATGAGGAGATCGGCGACGTGGCCGTCGATGACCAGCGCCTTGGCGCCGGAAAGCTTGAAGCCGTTACCGGCGCGCACGGCCTTGAGACTGGTCTGCAGCGGGCGATGTTTCGCACCCTCGTCGATCGCCAGCGTCGCGAGCAGCGAGCCGCTCGCGATCTTTGGCAGATATTCCGATTTCTGCGCGGCGTTGCCGCCACGGTTCAGCGCGGAGGCCCCGACCACGCTGGTGGCGAGGAAGGGCGAGGGCATCAGCGTGCGGCCGATCTCCTCCATCACGACACCGGCTTCGACATAGCCGAGACCAGAGCCGCCGAACTCTTCCGGCACCAAGAGGCCGGCAAAGCCCATCTCGGCGAAGGAATGCCAAAATTCCTTGGAGAAGCCGGTGGGATCCTTGCTGTCGCGCAAATGCCGCAGGTGCGACACCGGCGCCTTGTCGCTGATCAGCCCGCGCGCGCTGTCGCGGAGCATCGATTGTTCTTCGGTGAGGACGAGGGCCATGGTGGGGTTTCCGATTCGAAATCTATCTTGGTTCGTCATTTCGGGATGACCCGAATGGTCAGGCCCGGAATCCATCAAGCGGCGGAATTGGTGGATGAATGGATTCCGGGCTCGCGCGTTGCGCGCCCCGGAATGACGGCTGGTGAGAGTGCGGTCACGCCCCCGGCAGATCCAGGATGCGCTTGGCGACGATGCCGAGCATGACCTCGGACGTGCCGCCCTCGATCGAGTTGGCCTTGGTGCGCAACCAGGCGCGCGGGCGGGCGCCCTGCTTGGAGCGCTCGCTCTCCCATTCCAGCGCATCGACGCCGCCGGCCGACATCAAGATCTCGTAGCGGCGCTTGTTGAGCTCGGTGCCGTAATATTTCATCGCGGAGGAGAATGCCGGGTGCGCCTGGCCCGCCTTGGCGAGATCGACTGCGCGCTCGGCACAGGCCGCAAGCGCGGCCTCATCTACGTCGAAGCGCGCGATCTGGCCGCGCAGCATGGCATCGTCGAGCCGCCCTAGCGCGTCGGTGCCGACGGAGTCGGCCGCGATCTGGCCGAGCGGACGGCCGACGCCGCGCTCGCCCATGCCCGAGATCATCGCGCGCTCGTGCTGGAGCAGATATTTTGCGACGTCCCAGCCGCGGTTGACGGTGCCGACCACGTGCGACTTCGGCACGCGGACATTGTCGAAGAAGGTTTCGCAGAACGGCGAGTAGCCGGAGATCAACAGGATCGGCTTGGTCGAGACGCCCTTCGAGGTCATGTCGAACAGGATGAAACTGATGCCGTCGTGCTTCTTGGCAGTGGGATCGGTGCGGACCAAGCAGAAGATCCAGTCGGCGTAATTGGCGTAGGACGTCCAGATCTTCTGGCCGGTGATGATGAAGTCGTCGCCTTCACTCTCGGCGCGGGTCTGCAGCGAGGCGAGATCGGAGCCGGCGTTCGGCTCGGAATAACCCTGGCACCAGCGGATCTCGCCCGCGGCGATCTTCGGCAGATGCTCCTTCTTCTGGGCGTCGTTGCCGTATTTCAGCAGCGCCGGCCCGAGCATCCAGATGCCGAAGCTCGACAGCGGTGGACGCGCGCCGATTCTGGCCATCTCCGCGCGCAGCACCTTGTGCTCGGCGGCGCTCAGGCCTCCGCCGCCGTATTCCTTCGGCCAATCAGGCACGGTCCAGCCCTTGTCGCGCATGCGTTCGAACCAGATGCGCTGCGGCTCGGACGAGAATTTTGCGTTGCGTCCGCCCCAGAACACATCGGCATCGGATGTCGCGGGCTTGCGCATCTCCGGCGGGCAGTTGGCTTCCAGCCAGGCGCGCGTCTCGTTGCGGAATGTTTCGAGATCGGCGGTCTCAGAATCTGTCATGGGTCGTTTCCATCAATCAAAATCGACTTGTTGCCGCCGACTCTGAGCCATCGCCCCGTGGAATTCAACCACTTCCGCAGCCCGCATTCGGCTATAGTCGCCGCTACGGCGAGCCTTGAAAACAAAGAGGAAACAACAATGCGCCTGAAACTTCTTTCGCCTGGCGAAATGAACGAGAGCCAGCGCCAGACCTATGACGAGTCGATTGCCGGCAAGCGCGGCAAGCCGCCGGCGCCGATGATGGCCTGGCTCAACAGCCCGGAGATGGCACGCCACGCCACGCGGCTCGGCGAAGTGCTGCGCTTCGACACGATCTTCCCCGCAAAACTCTCGGAGATCGCGATCCTGGTGACGGCGCGGCACTGGACCGCTCATTACGAATGGTATGCGCATAAGCGCCTGGCGCTTGCGGGCGGCATGAAGCTCGAGATCATCGAGGCGATCCGCGACCGCCGCACGCCTGAGTTCGACGATCCCAAGGGGAAGATGATTTACGACGTCGCGAAGTCGCTGCATGAGGGCCACGGCGTCGAGAAGGGGCTCTATGATGAGGCGGTGAGATTGCTCGGCGAACGCGGCGTGGTCGAGGTCATCGGGCTGTGCGGCTATTACACGCTGGTGTCGATGACGCTGAACACGTTTGAATTCGGCCTGCCGGAAGGTGAGGTGTCGGAGCTGGCTTAGTTTCCCATCCGGAAACGAAGGGTTTCAGGATGGGCCGGTAGCACTGTCCCGGGGCCCGCCCTATGTGGAGTTGATCAACGGAGCAGCCACATGTCGCAGAACCAAGCCGTCGCCGCCGGCACCAGGATCGGCCACGTTCATCTCAAGGTCGCCGATCTCGATCGCGCGCTCGGCTTCTATTGCGGCGTGCTCGGCTTTGAGCTGATGCAGCGTATGGGTTCGGGCGCGGCCTTCATCTCGGCCGGCGGCTATCACCACCACATCGGGCTCAACACCTGGGAGAGCAAGGGCGGCTTGCCGCCGCCGCCGGGCACGACCGGGCTCTACCACACCGCTATCCTGTATCCGACCAGGCCGGCGCTCGCGGATGCGCTGCACCGGGTGCTCACGGCCGGCATTGCGCTCGATGGTGCCAGCGACCACGGCGTCAGCGAGGCGCTCTACTTGCGCGATCCCGACCAGAATGGCGTCGAGCTGTATTGGGACAAGCCGAGGGAGCAATGGCCGTTCGGGCCGGACGGCAAGCTCGCGATGTTCACGAAGCGGCTGGACGTGGAGGATTTGCTGAAGCAGCGGGAGGCGTGAGCTCCGCTGCATCCTTCACCGTCATTGCGAGCCACCGGGTCCGCGCGAAGCGCGGCCCGATGACAGGCTCCGCGAAGCAATCCAGACTGTTACCACGGTGACAGTCTGGATTGCTTCGTCGCATCAGCGCAAAATTGCTCCGCAATTTTGTCGCGAGCTCCTCGCAATGACGGAGTCTGTTGGAGCGCCGGCGCGCTATTAAGACGTAGATCCCGTAGGGTGGGCAAAGCGGAGCGTGCCCACCGATTCTTGCGGCACGCGTGGAGAGACAGATGGTGGGCACGGCGCTATGCGCCTTTGCCCACCCTACGAGAGCTTCGATTGCGGCCTCCCCGCACCATGATCAGCGCTGCTGCCGCCACCTCCAGCGCGATGCAGAGATAGAACGGCAATCCATAGCCGCCGGAGAGATCGCGGAGGAAACCGACGACGCCCGGGCCGAACGCATAGGTGACCTGGTTGATCGCAGTGTTGAGGCTGATCAGCACGCCGAAGGAGGCACTGTCGAACTCCTGCTGCACGATCAGCGACGGCAGCGTGATAAGGTTGCCGACGGAGAAGCCGAACACCGCGCAGGCGGCGATCAGCGCATAGTCATTGTGCAGGTTGATGACGACACACAACGCCGCGGCCTGGCTGAGGAACGACAGCGCCGAGGCCAGTCGCTGGTCGAGGCGGTCGATCACCAGCGAGAACAGTACGCGGCCGACCACCGCCATCGCCGTCAGCACGGCGACGGCGACCGCCGCGCGCTCGCGGCCGATCACGGGATCGAGGAACGAGATCAGGTGCACGATGAAGCCGACCTGCGCGAACAGCACCAGCGCGAAGGCGATCGTCACCGAGAGGAAGCCGACGTCTCGCAGCGCCTGCGCGCGGATCTGCGTCGACGATTGCAGCTTCGGCTTCGCCGCTGCATGCCAGCCGTGAAGATCGGGCGACCGGTCGACGAGAACGAGAATGACCGGCAGGAGCAGCACCAGCATGGCCCCGGCAGCGGCGTACATCGCGCTGGCGAAGCCGAATTGGCCGATCAACGCTACCAGCAGCGGCACGCCGACGATGCCGCCAAAACTGGCACCGTTCAGCGCGAGGCTGATCGCCATGCCGCGCTTGGCATCGAACCACAGGCTGATCGTGTTGGTGATCATGGCGAGACTGGTGCCGGCCCAACCGAAGGCGAGCACGGCATTGGCGAGATAAAGCTGCCAGGGTTCGCGCACCGCGCCGATCGCGATAGCGGCCGCTGCCATCGCCAGCGTGCCCGCAATCAGGCAGAGCCGCGAGCCGTATTTGTGGACGGCTTCGCCGACGAAGACGACCAGCAGCGCGCCGAACAGATAGAAGAAGGTCGTGCCCGACGAGATCAGTGAGGCCGACCAGCCGTGCGCGCGCTGGAGCTCGGCGACATAGACGCTCTGGCCGTAGAAGCCGAGTCCCCAGCCGAAGGTCGCGAGCAGGAAGCAGACCGCGACGATACGCCAGCCTTCGTAACGGAGCGAGGATTCGTCGATCGCCGGAGTCCGAGGGTTGTCGAGCATGCTACCTACTCCGTCATGCCCGGGCTTGTCCCGGGCATCCACGTTCTTCGATCCGCGCGCCTAAGACGTGGATGGCCGGGACAAGCCCGGCCATGACGCATCTAATAAATCCCATCCGAAAATCACTTCGACGGCGATCGAAGCATCAACGCTGCTGACAGCCTCCTGCCAACTCAGATCGCATCCGGGAACTCGCCCATCGCAGCGTCCAGACGCGCCTTGCGGCGACGCGCCCAGGACGCCAGCGACAGCACGGCAAGGCCCAGTGCGACCGGCGGGAACACCACCATGTTCACAGCGGACCAGCCGTAATTGGCGAGCAGCTGGCCGGAGGAGAACGAGCCGATCGCCATCATCCCGAACACCAGGAAATCGTTGAACGCCTGCACCTTGTTGCGCTCCTGCGGACGGTGCGTCTCCAGCACCAGCGCGGAGGCGCCGATGAAGGAGAAATTCCAGCCGACGCCGAGCACGATCAGCGTCGCCCAGAAATGCATTGCTGTGATTCCGGAAAGGCCGATACCGGCGGCGCCTGCCTCCAGCAGCAGGCCGGCCGCGACCACCTTCGGAGCCCCGAAGCGCGCGATCAGCGCACCCGTGAAGAAGCTCGGCCCGTACATGGCGACGATGTGCCATTGAATGCCGAAATTGGAATCGGACACGCTGAGGCCGCAGATCTTCATGGCGAGCGGCGCCGAGGTCATCACCAGGTTCATCATGGGATAGGCGATGACGCCGCACAAAGCGGCCGCGATGAAGCGCGGCTGGGTCACGATGTCGAGCAGCGGCCGTCCGCCATGCAGATCGGCCGGCGCGGGCTTGGGCATGTCGACACCGGCGACGATGCCCATCGCGACCAGCGCCACCGCCGCCTGCACCAGGAAGCTGAAGGCGAACAGATAAGGCTGCCAGACGTCCATGGTCCATTGCACGAGCTGCGGACCGAGCACGCCGGCGAACACGCCGCCCGCCATCACCCACGACACCGCCTTGGGCCGGTACGCCGCGCTGGCGCCATCGGCGGCGGCGAAGCGGTAGGATTGCGCGACCGCGCCATAGAGGCCGCCGAGGAAAGTCGCGAAGCAGAACAGCGCGAAGGAGGCGTGCAGGATCGCAAAACAGCCGAGCAGGCCTGTGAGCGTGCCGAGGCCCGTGCCGATGACGAAGGCGGCGCGGCGGCCGAAGCGGCGCGAGATCGCGCCGGTGGGCAGCGTGCCGGCGGCGAGCCCCAGCACGTACATCGACAGCGGCACGGTCGCGAGCGACATGTCGGGTGCGAGCGTGGCGCCGACGATCGAGCCGGTGGCGAAGATCACCGCCGAGTTGGCGCCGGTCAGCGCCTGCGCGGCGGCAAGGCGCACCACATTGGCACGCGCGCGCGTATCGTCGACGATTTCGGCGGTCGAGGTCACGTCCAGCATCGGCATTTCCGCCCAAAGGGCTCTCGTTGATTCCCGGCACTATGGAGGGGCGCTGATGGGCGGGCAACCGGCGCAAACGGGCGCGGGCCATGCCCGTGACGCAATCGGACGGATGATAGCGGGCCGCGCCCTTGACGGCTTGCGCTCGATCAAATCCTATCCGCCGCGATCTTCCTGGAGTTTCGCTCATGACCGTCGACGACAGGCCTACGCTCAGCGCTCCCGACGACGATCCCTGGCTGTGGCTGGAGGAGATCGAAGGCACGCAGGCGCTCGATTTCGTCGAACGGCAGAACCAGCTGACGCTCAACGCGTTCGGCGGGAAAGCCTTCGAGCACGACCGCGACATCCTCGCGGCGATCTACGATCGGCCGGACAACATTCCCTATGTCAGCCGGCGCGGCAGCGATCTGCACAATCTCTGGAAGGACGCCACCAACCCGCGCGGCCTGTGGCGACGGACCACGCTGGCGGAATTCCGCAAAGCAAACCCAGCGTGGGAGACCATGCTGGATATCGACCAGCTCGCGGCAAACGAAGGCGAGGACTGGCTGCTGAGTCAGATCGCCACGATGCCGGGACACTCGCGGGCGATTCTGAGCCTGTCGCGTGGCGGCAGCGATGCCGTGACGTTGCGCGAGTTCGACATGGAGACCAAGAGCTTCGTGGCCGGCGGGTTCACGCTGCCGGAAGCGAAGGGCGGCGTGGACTGGCTCGATGCGGACACGCTGCTGCTGTCGAGCGCCCATGGCGAGGGCATGGCCACGAGCTCGGGATATGCACGGACCGTCCGGCTGTGGCGGCGCGGCCAGCCTGTCGATCAGGTGCAAACAATCATCGAGACCGCCGCCGATCACATGATGATCTATGGCAGCGCCGATGACACCGGAGCGGAGCCGCGAGTCTGGCTCGTCGATCAGATCGACTTCTTCAATCACGCCATCTGGCTGCGCGATGCGACTGGTGCGACGACGAAGCTCGACCTGCCGACCGGCATCTGGATGCAGGCGCATGGCGACTGGTTCGCGATCAAGCTGCGCAAGGACTGGTCCATCGAAGGCCGGACCTACACCGCTGACACGGTGCTCGGCATCTCGCTGTCGGCGTTCCTCGCCGGCAGCCGCGATTTTTCGGTGCTGTTCGAACCGGCGCCGCGGCGCGCGTTGCAAGGTCTGTTCTGGGCGGCGGGCAAGCTCGTGCTGTCAATCCTCGACGAGTTGCGCCCATGCTTCGAGATCTGCACACCATCCGCTGCCGGCTGGAGCCGCGACACGCTTCCCGGCCTGCCGCGGATCGGCGTGGTCGACGTCTGGCCGCTCGATCGCCATCCGTCCGAGAGCAATGGCGATCTGCTCGCCAATGTGCAGGATCCGCTGACGCCGCCGTCGCTGCTGCTGATCGCACGTGGTGTCGCCAGCCCGACCGTGCTGAAGCAGGCGCCGAGGACGTTCACCGCCGACGGCCTCGTGGTGACGCAGCACGAGGCCATCTCGATCGACGGCGAGCGCATTCCCTATGTGCAGACCGGCCCAGCGAGCGAGACCGGCGATGCGCCGGTCTATATGAGCGCCTATGGCGGCTTCGCCCATTCCGTGAAGCCGCATTACAACCCCTCGCTCGGCAAGCTGTGGCTGGAGCGCGGCGGCACGACGGTGCAGGCCAATTTGCGCGGCGGCGGCGAGTTCGGCACGCGCTGGCACGATGCCGGCCGGCTCGCCGGCAAGAGGCTGTCGCATGACGATTTCGCCGCCGTCTCCGCCGATCTCGTCCGCCGCGGCGTGACGACAGCCAAGCGCATCGCCGCACAGGGCGGATCGAACGGCGGCATCCTCATCACCAACATGCTGGTGCGCTACCCCGAGCGTTTCGGCGCGCTGTTTTGCACCATCCCGCTGATCGACATGCGCCGCTACACAAGACTGCTCGCGGGCGCGAGCTGGATCGCGGAATATGGCGACCCCGACAAGGTGGAGGAATGGGACTGGCTGAAGACCTATTCCGCCTATCACAATGTGAAGGCGGGCCAAGCCTATCCGCCGATCCTGTTCGCCACCACGCGGCGCGACGACCGCGTCCATCCCGGACACGCCCGCAAGATGGCCGCCAAGCTCCAGGCGATGGGCTATGAGGCCTGGTTCTACGAGCCCGCGGCAGGCGGCCACGGCTACGGCAAGGACAACAAGGAGCGCGCCGGCTTCGAGGTGCTGAGCTATCGGTTCTTGAAGGAGAAGATCGGGTGGCGGGACGGCGAGGCTTGACGGCCTCGCGCTCAGTCGCGCGAAAACACCAGCGTGAGGTTGTTCGCCGGCATCTCGATGGTGTCGACGAGGCCGAGGCCCGCGCCTTGCGCCAGCGCCTCGACGTCACCGATGTCGCGCACGCCCCATTCGGGATTGCCCTCGCGCAAGGACGTGTCGAACACGGCGTTGCTGAGCGCGGTGTGCTTGCCGTGGCGCTTGAACGGACCGTAGAGGAACAGCTTGCCGTCGGCCCGCAGATAGCGGCCGGCGCCGGCGAACAGACCCTCGGCCACGCTCCATGGCGCGATGTGAATGACGTTGGCGCAGAACACGGCGGCGAGGCTGGTCGGCCCATGCCCGCTTTTCATCTCCGGACACCAGTCGGGGTCGGTGAGATCGATCCGTAAGGGCGAGCGGATGTTTTGCAGGCCCGAATGAACGCGCCAGGCCTCGATGCTCTTGAGATGGCGCTGGTTGAGGTCGCTCGGCCACCAGATCAGGCCGGGCGTGTGACGGGCGAAGTGGACCACGTGCTGCCCGGTTCCGCTGCCGAGCTCGACCACGTTGCCGGTCAAGCCGGCGAGATGTTTCTCCAGCGCCGCCCAGATCGGCTCGTGATTGCGATGGAACGCCGGCGCATCGAGCCGCCCATCCGACTCGACCCGTCCGCCGTCCCTGCCAAATTCGGCGAGATATTCAGTCAAGTGAGGTCCCCTTGAAAACTCGAGAACGCGATGAAAACAGGATGGGCACCAAAGCGCCCTGGAAAAAGCCGGCCCGCGCCGTTTGTCCTTATTGTTGGGGCCAAATCGGCCGAACCAATAATCTCTTTAATTGCAATGCGGAAGATATTAACTCCATTTTGCTCCGTGCATAGTCTCGATTGTCAGACGATGCCCTTTATGCTTTGGAACGCCTTTATTTCCGCGATCGAGATCATCGCCATAATGCCTCGGAATGCCGCCTTGACTGCCTTGTCCCGGACGCCCGTCCTGTTCCTCCTGCTGGCCATTGCCGCCGGCCTCGCCAGCCCGGCGCGGGCGCAGTCCGCCGTGAACGAGGGCCGGAAGCTCGCCTTCGAGCGCGGCAAGGGCAATTGCCTGACCTGCCACGTGATCAAGGGCGGCGACCTGCCGGGAACGATCGGGCCGGAACTGAAGGACATCAAAGCCAGGTACCCCGACCGCAACGAGCTGGCCGCGATCATCTTCGACGAGACCAAGCGCAATCCGCAGACCATGATGCCGCCGTTCGGCCGGAACCGGATTTTGACCGAAGAGGAGATCAACGCGATCGTTGATTTCCTGCAAACGCTGTAACGGCCGGCACGCCAGGAGACCTCTGATGACCACGACCACCGGCCCTCACCCGACGCGGCGCCTGATCCTTCAGGGCGCGGCCTCTGTCGCGCTGATCGGGCTTGGCAACCTGCCGTTCGCGGCCAGCCCTGCGCGCGCGGCGGCGAACGACAAATATCCGGAAGAGGCCTTCAAGCAGAAGAGCGAGGCCGACGCGATCAAGGCGCTCTACGGCAAGACCGCCGAGCCGTCCGACAAGGTCAAGCTGGATGCGCCCGAGATCGCCGAAAACGGCGGCGTGGTGCCGGTCTCGGTGACGACGACGCTCGACAAGGTGACCTCGATCTCGTTCTTCGTCGCCGAGAACCCGTTTGCGCTCGCAGCGTCCTACAAGATCGCCGACGGCACGATTCCGGGCGTCGCCAACCGGCTAAAGATGGCCAAGACCACCAAATTGGTCGCCATCGTCGAGGCGGACGGCAAGCTCTACAGCGCGACCAAGGAAGTGAAGGTCACCGTCGGCGGCTGCGGCGGCTAAGGAGAACCGAGATGGCATCCAGCATTCGCGTCCGCGCCACCGCCAACGGCGACATTACCGAGGTGCAGGCGCTGATCCAGCACCCCATGGATACCGGCCTGGTCAAGGATTCCAAGGGCGAGCTGATCCCGGCGCACTTCATCCAGGAGCTGAAGTTCGAATGCAACGGCAAGGACGTCTTCGTCGCCAATTGGGGCACTGCGATCTCCAAGGACCCCTACGTCAAGTTCAGCTTCAAGGGCGCCAAGAAGGGCGACGAGCTCAAGATATCGTGGACCGACAACAAGGGTGCGTCGGATACGACCGCCGCGA
The DNA here is from genome assembly GCF_004212635.1 of Bradyrhizobium genosp. SA-3. Classification (GTDB taxonomy): domain Bacteria; phylum Pseudomonadota; class Alphaproteobacteria; order Rhizobiales; family Xanthobacteraceae; genus Bradyrhizobium. Next base: position 25,790 of record NZ_PSRT01000049.1, read on the forward strand.
AGATCTCGTGATAAAGACCCGATCTGCCCTCCTGCTTGGCTCGCTCAGCGCCGCGCTCGTTGCGTTCGCCCTCACCTCTCCGCGCGTGGTCGCGGCCGACAAGGTCGATCCCGTCGCCGATGCCAAGGCGTTCCAGAATTTCTTCTTCCAGAAGTTTCCGAACGTGAAGCAGGAGGATTTCGTCAACGGTCCTTATTCCATGAACGAAGACATGAAGCGGCAGTGGCAGGAGAAGGAAGAATTCCCACCTTACGAGTTCGCGCTCGACGCCGGCAAGGAAATGTTCGCCACCCCGTTCAAGAACGGCAAGACTTACGCCGACTGCTTCCCGAACGGCGGCATCGGCATCCGTCAGAACTATCCCTATTTCGACACGAAGGATGGCAAGGTCGTCACGCTGGAGCTCGCGCTCAACCGCTGCCGCGAGGCCAATGGCGAGGCGCCCTATTCCTACGTCAAGGACGAGATGGCTTCGCTGACGGCCTACATGGCCTTCACCTCGCGCGGCAAGCCGATGGACATCAAGATCCCCGACGACCCCCGCGCGCTCGCCGCGTTCGAGAACGGCAAGCGCTATTTCTACACGCGCCGCGGCCAGATGAACTTCTCCTGCGCGAGCTGTCACGTGCAGAGCCCGGGCGAGCGCATCCGTGCCGAGACCCTGGCGCCGGCGCTCGGCATCCTCAACGCGATGCCGATATACCGCTCCGAATGGAGCGGCATGGGCACGACCAGCCGACGCTTCGTCACCTGCAACAGCCAGACCCGCGCGGTTCCGCTGGAGCCGCAATCGGACGAATATCGCGACGTCGAATATTTCCTCTCCTATGTCGCCAACGGCCTGCCGATCTCGGGGCCGGGAGCGCGGCCATGAAGCGGACATGTCTCATCGCCATATTGCTTGCGTTGACCATCGCGCTGCCGTCGGCGCGCGCGGCAACGGAAGCGGACTACAAGGCGGCCTATGCTGCCGCGGAGGCCGCGGCCAAGGAGGCGGCCGGCCTGCGTCACCAATGGACCACGACCGTCTCGACGCTGGCGGCGGCGAAGAAGGCGGCCGATGGCCGCGATTTCGACCGCGCATTTGCCGCAGCGAAAGAGGCCGAGGCGCTGGCGAAGGCGTCGATCTTTCAGGCAAATTCCGAAAAAGAAGCCTGGAAGGCGATGGAAATCCGCTAGACTGGGCCTGGCGCGCGAGAACATCGGGCTCCAGATCATTCTTTGAGCACGATCTTGTCGGAAAGCCGCACCACACTTTGCGCTAAAGCGCGATGAGATTAGGATGAATCGTCATCGCGCTTTAGATTGTTTGAGCATGATCTTTTCGGAAAACCGCTGCGCACTTTTCCGGATCATGCTTTAACACGGCCCTTAGGGTCCGGATCATGCTTGTGGAACAGTCGACAGCGTCGGGGGCGCGGAGAATTTGAGATGGCTATCCGGCGCCGCGATTTCCTGAAGAGCGCAGGTCTTGCCGTCGCATCTGTTGGACTGCCGCGGCTCGCGCGCGGCGCCGACACCGCGAGCATCTATGACATCGAGCGCTTCGGCAATGCGCGCATTCTGCACATCACCGACACGCATGCGCAGCTCAACCCAGTCTTTTTTCGCGAGCCAAGCGTCAATATCGGCATCGGTGAGATGGCGGGGCGGCCGCCGCATCTGGTCGGGCGCGCCTTCCTGGAGCGCTTCGGCATCCGGTCAGACAGTGCGGATGCCTATGCCTTCACCTGCTTCGAGTTCGAGAAATCAGCGGGCCGCTTCGGCAAGCTCGGCGGCTTTGCCCATCTGAAGACGCTGGTCGACCGCTTGCGCGCCGACGCCGGGGAAAAGCATTCGCTGCTCGTCGACGGCGGCGACCTCTGGCAGGGCACGGGGCTCGCCAACGTCATGCAGGGCCGCGACATGGTCGAGGTCGCCAATCTGCTCGGCATCGAGGCGATGACCGGGCATTGGGAATTCACCTATGGCGAGCAGGCGCTGCGCGACAATCTCGGGCGCTTCAAGGGCGAGTTTCTGGCGCAGAACGTGTTCCTGACCGAAGAGGCCGCGTTCAACGACGCCCCTGCCTTCGACAAGGCCAGCGGGCGCGTGTTCAAGCCGTCGATCATCAAGGAGCTCGGTGGCCATCGCGTCGCAATCGTCGGTCAGGCTTTCCCCTATGTGCCGATCGCGCATCCCAAGCGGTTCACGCCGGACTGGACCTTTGGCATACGCGAGGAGGAGTTGCAGAAGCATGTCGATGCCTTGCGCGGCACCGACAAGGTCGATGCCGTCATCCTGCTGTCGCACAACGGCATGGACGTCGATCTCAAGCTCGCAAGCCGCGTCACCGGCATCGATGTCATCCTCGGCGGCCATACCCATGACGCCGTGCCGCAGCCGATTCCTGTGAAGAACGTTGGTGGCACCACGCTCGTCACCAATGCCGGTTCCAACGGAAAATTTCTGGCCGTGCTCGATCTCGCCATCGGCAAGGGCAAGGTCAGCGACATTCATTATCATCTGCTGCCGGTCTTCTCCGAGCTGCTGAAGCCGGATCCCGGGATGGCTGAGCTGATCGGCCGGCTGCGCGCGCCGCACGTGACTGACTGGTCGGAGAAGATCGCAACGCCCGATCGCCTGCTCTACCGCCGCGGCAATTTCTCCGGGCCCGTCGACGAGCTGATCTGCACGGCGCTGCGCACCGAGCTCGATGCCGAGATCGCGCTGTCGCCGGGCTTCCGCTGGGGCGTCACCGCGCTGTCAGGCCAGGCGCTGACCATGGAGGATCTGCTCGCGGAAACCGCGATCAGCTATCCCGAGACCTATGTGCAGGAGATGACCGGCGCACAGATCAAGGACGTGCTGGAGGACATCTGCGACAACCTCTTCAACGCCGATCCCTATTACCAGCAGGGTGGCGACATGGTGCGTGCCGGCGGGCTCAGCTACACCTGCACACTGGACGCCGCGATCGGCAGCCGCATCTCCGAGCTGAAGCTGAATAGCGGCGAGGCGCTCAGCGCCAGCCACCGCTACAAGGTCGCAGGCTGGGCCTCGATCAACGGCCAGCAGGGCGCGCCGGTGTGGGACGTCGTCGGCAAATATCTGCGCTCGGGCCGGATGTTTCAGGAGCGGCTCGGCTCCGGCGTCACGCTGAAAGGGGCCGAGGGCAATCCAGGCATTGCAGCAAAGGGATGATGCGGTCGCAACACTTATCCGCGATGCTTCTGGCAGTGCTCGCCTGGGCAGCGATCCCACAGGCTTCTGCCCAGCAGGTGCCGCTGCAGGACAAGCCGTTCGCCGAGCACAAGGTCGTGCTTCAGCTCTCCGACGGCGATGCGAGGAAGCAGGCGCTGGTCTTGAGCGTCGCCAACAATCTGCTGAAGGCTTACGACCCCGACAAGATCGCGATCGAAGTGGTGGCATTCGGTCCCGGCATCGATTTGCTGCTGTCCGGCAGCGAGCGCCGCAAGCAGGTCGAGAGCCTGATCGCACAGGGCGTGCGCTTCGACATCTGCCTCAACACCGTCGACACGCTCGAGCGGGAGACGGGCAAGCGGCCGGAGTTCATCCAAGCTGCGACGCCGGTGCAGGTCGGGGTCGGGCAGATCCTGTTTTTGGCGGAGAACGGGTACACGGTGGTGCGGCCGTAATCTTGGCCACCCCTCCCCTGTCGTCCCGGCGAAGGCCGGGACCCATACCGCGTGATCTTTCGAGAGGGGCGGTGGGAGTACCGAACGACTGGTCTTCGCCAAACTCCTCGTTGGGAGTATGGGTCCCGGCCTGCGCCGGGACGACACCGAATTTGTGGCGCCTGTCCCCACCTCACGCACAATAAAAATCTTCCAAATTTTCTTGTCTACACAGTGAATTGCTTCTCTTCCTGGCCTCCGACGTAGTAGAATCCTCGAAGTCAGTTCCACGCCGGGTCCTGCCATGATCTTCCGCCAGCTCTTCGACAGCGTTTCGGGCACCTACAGCTATCTCGTTGCGAGCCGTCCAGGCGGCGAGGCGCTGATCCTTGATCCCGTGCTGGAGAAGGTCGATCGCTACTGCCAGCTGCTGCGCGAGCTCGACCTCAAGCTGGTCAAGGCGGTCGACACCCATCTGCACGCTGACCACGTTACCGGTCTCGGCGAGCTGCGCGACCGCACCCATTGCATGACCGTGATGGGCGACCAGACCAAGGCCGACGTCGTCGCGATGCGCGTCGCCGACGGCGACAAGGTGACGATCGAGGGACTTTCGCTCGACGTGATGTACACGCCCGGTCACACCGACGATTCCTACTCCTATCTGATGGGCGACCGCGTCTTCACCGGCGACACGCTTCTGATCCGCGGCACCGGCCGCACCGATTTCCAGAACGGCTCATCGCGCGCGCAATACGACTCGATCTTCAACCGCCTGCTCAAGCTGCCGGACGAGACGATGGTGTTCCCGGCGCACGACTACAAGGGCGACACCGTCTCCACCATCGGCGAGGAGAAGCGCTACAATCCGCGGCTCCAGGTGCGCTCGGTCGACGAATATATCGAGCTGATGGCCAATCTGAAGCTGCCCAATCCGAAGATGATGGATGTGGCGGTCCCCGCCAACATGCATGTCGGCCTGCATCAGGAGGAGCTCGAGAAAGAGGGCCGCGCGCTCAGCGCGATCGAGGCGATCCGCATCCTCGGCCGTCCCGACGTCCTGCTGGTCGATCTGCGCGAGAGCAACGAGCGGATGAAGCACGGCATGCTCGAAGGCGCGCTGCACACGCCCTATCAATCCGTGGAGGAGAGCCTCAAGCCCGGCGGCATGCTGCGCGAGGTCGCGGCCGCCACCGGCCGCCGCGTCGTGTTCTTCTGCGCCTTCGGCGAACGCTCGGCGATGGCGGTGGCCGCCGCCAAGGCGGCCGGCCTTTCCAACACCGCCCATATCGCCGGCGGCCTGGATGCCTGGAAGAAGGCGGGCGGGCCGGTGATGCACTGAACGGCCGCCCCTTCTTGCGATAGGTCAGGTACCGCACATATTTTCCGGATAGGATCGGGTGCAGCATCACCATCCGGAACCAGCCATGGCCAAGACCGGCAAGCCGAGCCAGCCGCCCAAGATCGCGGACGACAGGCAAGCGCAAGACAAGGCGAAAAAGCCCCCGCCGCCGCGCGAGATCGACGACGATTACGAAGACGGCGACATCGCAACGCCGAAGCGCGACCGCTACGGGCCGGACGACGAGCCGTTGTGAGGGCGCTGCTGGCCGGTTGAATGCACGCTGGCGCAACATTCTCCAATGTCGTCCCGGCGAAGGCCGGGACCCATACCGCGTAATCGCTCTATTGCGGTAGGTCGCAGTACCGAACGACGATCCGCTGCCAAACTCCTCCCTGTGGTTATGGGTCCCGGCCCCCGTGCGCTTTGCGCACTAGGCCGGGACGACGACGTGGGGCATAGCGACCTCCCTCACGTCCCCGCCCGCACTACCTGCCATGCGCCTGCGTTCATGGACAAATAACCGCTCTGCCCGATAGTTTGCGCCTCCCTTTCGGACGCAAGACGGAACTGCAATGGTCGACGTTCTCGCCGCACCGCAGCAAGGCAAGGCGGACAGCGCGCTGCGCACGCTGACGGGGATTTCGATTGCGCATTGGGTCAGCCATTTCCATCTGCTGGTGCTGCCGATGCTGTTCCCGTTCCTCAAGAGCCAGCTCGGCGTCGGCTATATCGAGCTCGGCTTCGCCCTCACCGTGTTTGCGGTGGTGTCGGGATTGACGCAGGCACCGACCGGCTATCTCGTCGATCATTTTGGCGCGCGGCGAATTCTGCTGGCCGGGCTCGCGCTCGGCGGCGTCGCGCTGATCCTGCTCGGCCTGCACCTCAGCTACGCCTCGCTGATCGCCTGCGCCGTGCTGCTGGGCCTCGCCAACAGCGTCTATCATCCCGCCGACTACGCAATTCTGGCCGAACACATGGACGAGGCGCGGATGGGCCGCGCGTTCTCGATCCACACCTTTGCCGGCTTTCTCGGCGGCGCCGTCGCACCGGCCATCGTGGCGGCGCTCGTCACCTTGTCCGGTGGTACCGGGGCGCTGATCGCCTCGGGCGCGATCGGTGTCGCGGTGGCGCTGCTGCTGATCGCCATAAACATTCCCGACGCCGGCGCACATAAGAAGAAGCCGGGCAGCGCAAACGCGCCGAAACAGGCCGTCATCACGCCGGCGCTGATCACGCTGACCGCGCTGTTCATGCTGCTGAGCCTGTCGGTCGCCGGCATCAACAATTTCGGCGTGGTGGCGCTGATGAGCGGCTATGGCGCCTCCTACTCCGCCGCCAATGTCGCGCTGACGGCGTTCCTCGGCGCCAGCGCCATCGGCGTGCTCGCGGGCGGCTTCCTCGCCGACCGGACCGAGCGGCACGGCCAGGTCGCCGCGGCCTGCTTTGCCGCGAACGCGGGAATCGTGCTGCTCATCGCACTCGTCACGCTGCCGGGCTGGGCTCTCACCGCCGCGATGACGGCCGCGGGCTTCCTGTCCGGCGTGATCGCGCCCTCGCGCGACATGCTAGTCCGCAATGCCGCGCCTGCCGGCGCTGCGGGCCGCGCCTTCGGCATCGTCTCCACCGGATTCAATCTTGGCGGCATCGTCAGCCCGCTGCTGTTCGGCTGGATCATGGACCAGAGCGCGCCGCATTGGGTGTTCGGCGCCTCCGTGATCTTCATGGTCGCGACGGTGGTGCTGTCACCGTTCACGGAGCGGAAGGCACGAGGCAAACCGTAGCTACACACTCAGTCGTCGTCCCGGCGAAGGCCGGGACCCATAGCCACAGGGAGAAGTTGGAGCACAAAGCTGGTCACCACGAGTCTTCGCCAAACTACTCCCTGTGGTTATGGGTCCCGGATCTGCGCTTCGCTTGTCCGGGACGACGAGTAGAGCGAATTGCGCAGCAACTACAAAAACAAAACGGGAAGAAACACCATGAACACCCCTGATCTCGTGATCCGCGGCGGCACCGTTGCGGATGGGCGCGGCGGCGAATTGTTCGAGGCCGACGTCGCCATCACCGGCGGCAGGATCAGCGAGGTCGGGAAGGTTGCAGGCACAGGCAGCGAGGAGATCGACGCGCGCGGAAAACTGGTGACGCCGGGCTTTGTCGACGTGCACACCCATTACGACGGGCAGGTCACCTGGAGCCAGGACATCACGCCGTCCTCGCAGAACGGCGTCACCACCGCGATCATGGGCAATTGCGGCGTCGGCTTTGCGCCGTGCAAGCCGGCCGACCACACCCGCCTGATCCAGCTGATGGAAGGCGTCGAGGACATTCCCGAGCCTGTGCTGAGCGCCGGCATTCCCTGGGCCTGGGAAAGCTTTCCGGATTACATGGACTGGCTCTCCAAGCGCGATTTCGACATCGATGTCGGCGCGCAGCTGCCGCATGCGGCGCTGCGCGTCTATGTCATGGGCGAGCGCGGCGCCCGCCGCGATCCCTCGACCGCCGAGGACAATGCGGCGATGGCGAGGCTCGCGGGCGAGGCCGTGCGCTCCGGCGCGCTTGGCTTCTCGACCTCGCGCACGCTCAACCATCGCACCTCGACCGGCGATTTCACGCCGACCCTGAAGGCGGGCGAGGACGAGCTCACCGCAATTGCCGGCGCGATGCATCGGCAGGGCCGCAGCGTGCTGCAATTCGTGCTCGATCTCTCCACCATCCATGAAGACCTGCCGATGATGCTGCGGGTGGCGGACGTGACGAAGTGCCCGATCTCGTTCTCGATCACCCAGAACGACAAGGCGCCGCAGCGCTGGCGCCAGACGCTGGATGAGATCAATGCGGCCGCACAGCGCGGCCTCTCCATCACCGCGCAGATCGCGGCGCGCCCGGTGGGGCTGCTGCTCGGGCTCGAGCTGTCGCGCAACCCGTTCCAGACCCATCCGAGCTACAAGGCGATCGCGCATCTGCCGCTGCAGGAGCGCCTCGCGCGGCTGCATCAGAGCGACGTGCGCAAGGCGATCCTGAGTGAGACGGCGACCGCGACCGACGATCCGCTGTTCTTCCGGCCCAACTACGACAAGATGTTCTTGCTCGGCGATCCCCCCGATTACGAGCAGCCGCCGGAGAATGCGCTCGGGCCACAGGCGCGCAAGCAAGGCCGGCAGCCGGAGGAGCTCGCTTACGATGCGATGCTGTCGGACGAAGGCCGCGGCATGCTCTACGTGCCCTTCCTCAACTATTCCGACGGCAACTTGGATGCGACGCGCGAGATGCTGATCGATCCGCAATCGGTGCCTGGCCTCTCCGACGGCGGCGCGCATTGCGGCATCATCTGCGATGCCAGCTTCCCGACCTATCTGCTGACGCACTGGACGCGGGACCGCAAGCGCGGCGAGAAGCTGTCGATCCCGTTCGTGATCGCGGCGCAGTCGCGCAAGACCGCGCTCTCGGTCGGCCTCACCGATCGCGGATTGATCGCCCCCGGCTACAAGGCCGACGTCAACGTGATCGACTACGACCGCCTGCATCTGCATCCGCCGAAGGTGCATTACGATCTGCCGGTCGGCGGCCGACGGCTATTGCAGGACGTCGACGGCTACGAGGCGACGATCGTGTCGGGCGTGGTGACGCGGCGACAGGGCGAGGCGACCGGGCGCCGGCCGGGGAAGTTGATTCGCGGCGCGCAGGGGGTGGCGAGTTAGCGCAGGCGGAGATTGAGGCGCGATGACCGCGCCTCAATCTCGCCGTCGTCCCGGCGAAGGCCGGGACCCATAACCACGAAAGGGAGTTGGCTTGCAGAACGCCCAGTCCGAGTCTTCGCCAAACCACTCCCTGGGGGTATGGGTCCCGGCCCCCCGTGCGCAATTGCGCACTAGGCCGGGACGACGATTGAGGTTTGGGCTGGCAACAACGCCCCCTATGTCGCTTACGTCGGCGACACCGCACTCTTCAGCGCGCCCGCCTGCGGAGCGGCACCACCGGTCAGCCTGGCGCGTTCAGTGTTCGGCCAGAACAGGAGCAGACCGAGCAGGCCGGAGCCGACCATGATCGCGGCGTTGATGGTGAAGCCGGTCATGTAGCCGTCGAGCATGCTGCCGGCGTGCTGGATCACGGTGCCCATCACGGCGGGTGCGATGATGCCCGAGAGCGTATAGAGCGCGCCGTAGATCGCGAGGATCGCGCCGCGCTGCGAGGTCGGCGTGAACTCGCCGAGCATGGGCGGGCAGACGACATAGATCGCGCCGCACAGGCCCGTTCCGACCACAAGCAGCGCGAGCTGAAGGCCGGCGCCCTGGACATGCGGCATCGATGCCAGGATCAGGCCGCCGACGACCAGCGGCACGGAGCCGAGCACGCCGCGGGCGACGCGCGTGGTGGAGCCGCGGGCCATCATCAATTGCGAGATCCAGCCGGTCAGGATCACGATGGTGGCGCCGAAGATCCATGGCAGGGTCGAGATCCAGCCGGCCTGGCTCTGCGAGAAGCCGAGGCCCTTGATGATGAACGGCGTGAACCAGGTCAGCCCGAGCGACAGAGCCCAATAGGCGCCGAAGGTCGCCGCGACGCAGCCGAGGAAGGTGCGCGAGGTGAGAAGCTGAATATAGGGAATCTTGGTTTCGGTGGCGGCGAGCGCCTGCGTGTCCTCCAGCGGGCCTTCCTTGCCGAGCGCGAGCCAGGCACAGACCCAGATCAGGCCGACGACGCCGAGCGCGCCGAAGGCATAGTGCCAGGAATGATTGACGATGATCCAGTTCAGCGCCGGCACCGCGATGATCACGCCGAAGGCCGAGCCTTGCGACAGGATCGCGGTCGGCAGCGTGCGCTTCTCGTCCGGGAACCATTTGTAGATGGCGTGCGCGGCGACCGAGAAGGCCGGGCCTTCGCCGGCGCCCAGCACGATGCGGCAGATCAGGAGCGCGGTGAAGGAGACGGTGCCGACCATCGGAAACTGCGCCAGCGCCCAGACCACCGCGAGCGCCAACAGCACCCAGCGCGTCGGCACCTTGTTGACGACGAAGCCGACCACGATGGCCGAGATCGAGAACAGGAAGAAGAACGAGGACCCGAGCAGGCCGAATTGCTCCGGCGTGAGCTTGAGGTCCGCCATGATCGGCACGCCGGCGAGGCCGACGACGATCTTGTCGGCGAAGTTCACCAGCATGAACAGGAACAGGAGAAAGGTGATGGTCCAGGCGCCCTTCGGCGTCCCGGTCGGCTTGCTCGCCGCGGACGGCGTTCCCTGAGCGCTCATGAATCTCCCCGTTTATGTCTTTTCGGCAGTTTTTTGATTTGGCCGTCTTGGGAGCTAACAACGGGTTCGAGACCAACGCAACCCGGCATTTCCGCAGCAAGTGTGCTACGCAGCATTCTTACCTCTCCCCGCTGGGGAGAGGTCGATTTGCGCAGCAAATCGGGTGAGGGGCTCAGGTCCCACGATAGGCCTTAACCCCTCACCCGCGCCTTCGGCGCGACCTCTCCCGACGGGAGAGGTGAAAAAATGGCAGGCCCGTGCTGAGCATCAAGAATCTATCCAAGACCTTCTTCTCGGCCGGCGAGCCGGTCCACGTGCTGCGTGGCGTCGATCTCGACCTCCGGGCCGGCGAGCGCGTCGCGCTGACGGGAGAATCCGGTAGCGGCAAGAGCACGCTGCTGCACCTGATCGCCGGGCTCGATGCCGCTGATAGCGGTTCGATCCGACTGGCGGATATCGAGGTCACCAAGCTGTCGGATGCGGGACGCGCGGAGCTGCGACGCGACCGGATCGGCCTGGTGTTTCAGCAGTTCAACCTGATCCCGAGCCTGTCGGTCGCGGACAATCTCGCCTTCCAGGCCCGGATCGCGGGCCGGCATGATGCGGTCTGGACGAAAGAGCTGATCGAAAGGCTCGGACTTGGCAGCCTGCTCAAGCGTTATCCAGAGCAATTATCAGGCGGACAGCAGCAGCGGGTCGCGATCGGCCGGGCGCTGGCGACAAAGCCCTCGCTGCTGCTGGCGGACGAGCCGACCGGCAATCTGGACGAAGCCACCGCCGAGGACGTGCTGGCGCTGACGCGCGATCTCGTGGCGCGCACCGGCTGCGGCTTCCTGATGGTGACGCACAGCCTGCATCTGGCAGCGACGCTCGACCGCCATCTCACTTTGCATGGGGGGCGCATCGCATGAGGCGCGCACTGTGGGTCTTCGTCGTTCTGCTGAGCCATTGGCGGCGCCACAGGATGCAGTTCGCAACGCTGCTGATCGGACTGATCGCGGCGACCGCGCTGTGGAGCGGCGTGCAGGCGATCAACCAGCAAGCCCGCAGCGCCTATGACCGCGCCGCGGCGACGTTTGGCGGCGCTCGCACCGCGACGCTGGTCGCGCCTGATACCGCGACCTTTTCCCAAGAGCTGTTCATAAAACTCCGCCGCGCGGGCTGGCCGGTCTCGCCGGTGCTGGAGGGACGCGTCCAGATCAATGGACGTTCGGTGCGGCTGCTCGGCATCGAGCCGGTGACGCTGCCGGCCGATGTCGGTAACGCGCCGCGCCTTGGCGCTTCTGATTTGAGCCGCTTCGTCGCACCGCCGGGCCAGACGCTGGTGGCGCGGGAGACGCTGGCCGACTTGCAGGAAATAGAAGGCGCGGCGCCGGCGATCAGCAGCGGCGTGAAGTTGCCGCCGCTGCGCGTGCTGCCGCAGCTCGTGCCCGACGTACTCGTGGTCGATATCGGCGTGGCGCAGCGGCTGCTCAACAAGCCGGACCAGGTGTCGCGGCTCGTGCTCGGCAAGGCGAAGGGCAAGCCCGCGGCGCTTCAAAGCGTCGTCGGCGAGCAGTTGCAGCGGATCGAGCCGAATGCGGAGACGGAGCTCGAGCGCCTCACCGATAGCTTCCATCTCAATCTCACCGCCTTCGGTCTGCTGTCGTTCTTCGTCGGGCTCTTCATCGTCAACTCGGCCGTCGGCCTCGCCTTCGAGCAGCGGCTGCCGATGCTGCGGACGTTGCGCGCCTGCGGCACGTCGGCGCGGCTGGTCAACACGGTGCTGGTGGTCGAGCTGGTCGTATTGGCGCTGGTCGCCGGGCTGATCGGGCTCGTCTGCGGCTATTTCATCGCGGCCGCGCTTTTGCCCGACGTCGCGGCATCGTTGCGCGGGCTCTATGGCGCGCAGATCCCGGGGCAGCTGACGCTGCGCTCCGAATGGTGGCTGGCCGGTGTCGGCATCAGCGTTGCCGGCGCGCTGGTCGCGGCGGCGACCAGCCTGATCAAGGCGATCAGAATGCCGGTGCTGGCAACCGCGCAGCCACGTGCCTGGCAGCAGCGGCAACGCCGCTGGCTGATCCTGCAAAGTGCTGCGGCGTGCATGGTGTTCGCGGTCGCGCTGCTGCTGCTTCACTATGGGCAATCGCTGATCGCCGGCTTTGGCGTGCTGGCGGCGCTGATGTTCGGCGCGGCGCTGATCCTTCCGGCCTTTCTCGAACTCATCCTGCTCGTCGGCCAGCATTTTGCGCGTAAGCCGCTCGCGCTGTGGTTCTGGGCGGACAGCCGGCAACAACTCTCCGGACTGTCGCTGGCGCTGATGGCGCTGCTGCTCGCGCTCGCCGTCAATGTCGGGGTGTCCACCATGGTGGAGACGTTCAGCCGGACCTTCATCGGCTGGCTCAATGGACGGCTGGCGGCCGACGTCTACATCAGCGCGTCCGACAATGCGCAAGGTGTTGCGATCCGGAACTGGCTGCGCGAGCGTAGCGATGTCCAGGCGATCCTCTCGGGCGGACGTGCGGAGGCGCAAGTTCAGGGCCAGCCGGTGGAATTGCTCGGCCTGCCCGACCACGCGCTCTATCGCGAGCGCTGGCCGCTCTTGGAATCCGCGCCGCGCGCCTGGACCCGGCTCGTGCCGGGCAATGCCGCCTTCATCAGCGAGCAATTGAGCCGGCGGCTGAACGTCCGCGTCGGCGACGTCGTCGAGGTGCCGGCGCCGGGTGGGACCTGGGAGCTCGATATCGTCGGCATCTATGCCGATTACGGCAATCCCAAGGGGCAGCTCGCCGTCAACATCGCGGCGCTGATCCGGCAGTTTCCGCAGACGCCGCAGACGCGGATCGGTCTCATCGTCGCCAAGGAGAATATTCTTGGCCTGATCGCGGCCCTGCAGAAGCAGTTTGCACTCGACGATCGAAGCATTGCCGATCAGGCGACGGTGAAGGCGGAATCGATCCGCATCTTCAACCGCACCTTTGCGGTGACCTCCGCGCTGAATGCCTTCACGCTCGGCGTCGCCGGCATCGCGCTGCTCACGAGCCTGCTGACGCTGGCGAACTCCCGCCTGCCGCAGCTCGCGCCGCTGTGGGCAATCGGCCTCACCCGGCCGCGCCTTGCCGCGATCGAATTGACCAAGACGCTGTCGGTGGCACTGTTCACATCGCTGCTGGCGGTGCCGCTCGGCCTCTTGGTGGCGTGGTGCCTGATCGCGATCGTCAATGTGAAGGCGTTCGGCTGGCGGCTGCCGTTCCATGTGTTTCCGCTGCAGCTGGTCGAGCTGGTCGCGGTCGCGCTGCTCGCCTCGCTGCTTGCCGCACTGCTGCCGATGCTACGGCTGGCGCGGATGCAGCCGGCGAGCCTCGTCCAGGTGTTCGCCAATGAGCGCTGAGAAAATCTCGCGACGCGCCTTCGTCGGCGGCGTTGCCGCGCTGGCGCTCGCACGTCGCGCGAGCGCGCAGGGCTATGCCGGGCTCGGCGAGACGACCGATGGCTTTGCCAAGGTGACGCCGGGGAAGGTCTTCACCTTTCCGAGCGATCACGGACCGCATCCGGAATTTCGCATCGAGTGGTGGTATCTCACGGCAAATCTCGTCGATGCCAGCGGCGCGGCTTGCGGCCTGCAATGGACGCTGTTCCGCCAGGCGGCGCAGCCGGGCCCGCAAGCCGAGGGCTGGGGCAATCAGCAGGTGTGGATGGGACATGCGGCGGTGACGCGCGCCGACACCCATCGCTTCAACGAGACGTTTTCACGCGGTGGTGTGGGGCAGGCCGGCGTCATGGCCAAGCCGTTCGAGGCCTGGATCGACGATTGGGAGATGAAGGGTCTTGAGCGCACCGACGATCGCACGCTGGCGCCGCTGACGCTGAAGGCCTCCGCCACCGACTTCAGCTACGCACTGACGCTGGAGGCCGACCGTCCGGTGGTGTTGCAGGGCGACGGCGGCTACAGCCGCAAGTCCGAACGTGGGCAGGCGTCCTACTATTACAGCCAGCCGTTCTACCGCGCGCGCGGCACGCTCACCATCGATGACAAGCAGGTCGAGGTGTCGGGCCAGGCCTGGATGGACCGCGAATGGAGCAGCCAGCCGCTCGATGCCGACCAGACCGGCTGGGATTGGCTGTCGCTGCATCTCGCAACCGGCGACAAGCTGATGCTGTACCGGCTGCGGCAGAAGGACGGCCAAAGCTATCCGTTCGGCAATTGGATCAGCGCCGCCGGCGAGACGCAGATGATTGCAGGGAGCGACATCCAGATGACGCCGAAGGCAACCGCGGACGTTGCGGGACGCAAGCTGCCGGTGGAATGGCAGATCGCAATCCCCTCGCGATCGTTCTCGATCCTGTGCAAGCCACTCAATCCCAAGGCCTGGATGGGGACCGGCTTCTCTTATTGGGAAGGGCCGATCAGCTTTGCCGGAACGCACGATGGCGTTGGCTATCTCGAGCTGACCGGCTATTGAAGCGCGATCTCTTCGAAGGGACTAGCGATGTATCATCTCACCGCTCTCGTCACGCTGCTGGCGATCGCATTTTATTTCTTCACCGCCATTAACGTCGCGCGGTCGCGCGACAAGACCGGCGTCAAGGTGCCGGCGATGTCGGGCCATCCGGATTTCGAACGCGCCTTCCGCATCCAGATGAACACGCTGGAATGGATGCCGATCTTCCTGCCGGCGCTGTGGCTGTTCGCGACCTATATCAGCGACGCCATCGCAGCCAGCATCGGCGTGGTCTGGATCATCGGCCGCTTCGTCTATTTCGTCGGCTATTCCAAGGCGGCGGCAAAGCGCAGCCTAGGCTTTGCGATCCAGAGCCTCGCCGCCATGGCGCTGTGGGCGGGGGCGCTGGGGGCGGTGGTGTTGCGGATGGTGTGAAGCAACTACGCCGCAACACATTCAGCCGTCGTCCCGGCGAAGGCCGGGACCCATAGGCACAGGATTTGATTTGGCGAAGACTAGTCGTTCGGTACGTCTACCTTCCGCCACCGAGAAATCACGCGGTATGGGTCCCGGCCTTTGCCGGGACGACACCGAGATTGTTGAACCCCTCTTGCCCTACTTCGTCAGCGGGCAGCCGCTTTCCTTGGCGGTGAAGAAGGCCTTGTCGCCGGGGACCGTGGCGAGCAGCTTGTAATAGTCCCAGGGCTTCTTCGATTCCGAGGGCTTCTTGACCTCGAACAGATACATGTCGTGGATCATGCGGCCGTTCTCGAGCACCTTGCCGCCTTGCGCGAAGTCGTCGTTGACCGGCAGCTCCTTCAGCTTCTTGGCGACCGCGTCCGGATCCTTGGTGCCGGCGGCCTTGACCGCCTTGAGGTAGCTCAGCGTCGCCGAATAGGTGCCGGCGTGGATCATGCTCGGCATCCGCCCGGTGCGCTTGAAGAAGCGTTCGCCGAGATTGCGGGTCTTGTCGTTGAGATCCCAGTAATAGCCCTCGGTGAGCACGAGGCCTTGCGCCGCCTGAAGTCCGAGGCCGTTCACTTCGGCGAGCGTCATCAGCAGGCCCGCGAGTTTCTGGCCACTGGCGACGATGCCGAACTCAGACGCCTGCTTGATCGAGTTGGTGGTATCGAGGCCGGCATTGGCGAGGCCGACGATCTTCGCCTTCGAGCTCTGCGCCTGGAGCAGGAAGGAGGAGAAGTCCGACGAGTTGAGCGGCACGCGCACCGACCCGACCACCTTGCCGCCATTGGCGGTGACGATCTCGCTGGTGTCCTTTTCCAGCGCGTAGCCGAAGGCATAGTCCGCGGTGAGGAAGAACCAGGTGTCGCCGCCGGCCTTGGTCAGCGCACCGCCGGTGCCGACGCCAAGAGCGCGGGTGTCGTAGGCCCAGTGGAAGCCATAGGGCTGGCAGGCATCGCCGGTAAGGCGCGAGGTCGCGGCGCCGACGACGATGTCGATCTTCTTCTTTTCCTTGGAAAGCTCATGGATCGCGAGCGCGACCGAGGAGGTCGTCAGCTCCGTGATCATGTCGACGTTCTCGACGTCGTACCAGCGCCGCGCGATCGAGCTGGCGAGATCCGGCTTGTTCTGGTGATCGGCGGTGACGAGCTCGATCTTGTGGCCGAGCACCTCGCCGCCAAAATCCTCGATCGCCATCTTCGCGGCTTCGACCGACCATTTGCCGCCGTAATCGGCATAGACGCCGGACTGGTCGTTGAGGATGCCGATCTTGACACCCTGCGCCGAGGCAGGCACCGCCAACAATACGGCCGAGGCCGCGGCGGCCAAAAATGCTGATTTCATATGTTGTCTCCCAGCAGTCTTCTGTTGTGAAATCGCGCGGATACTAGTGAAGAACCCCGCGCGTGCCCATCCATTTCGGCGTAGGCCGTTAGTATGGGCGCGCCCCACAAAAATGCTGTCGTCCCGGACAAGCGCGCTTCAAGCGCGCGCAGATCCGGGACCCATAACCCCAGGGAGCAGTTATCGCGCGCAGCTGGTCGCCGCGAGTCTTCGCCAAACTCGATCCTGTGGCTATGGGTCCCGGATCTGCGCTTGCGCTTGTCCGGGACGACAGCGTGATTGTGGAGATGCCGGTAGGCCACACGAACCCGAGTCAGCCCGCGACCTCCGCCTTCTTATCCCGCCGCCCCTCCGCCAGGTTGCGCACCACCACGTAGAAGATCGGCGTGAACAGAAGCCCGAACAGGGTGACGCCGATCATGCCGAAGAACACGGCGACGCCGACGGCCTGCCGCATCTCCGAGCCGGAGCCGCTCGAGATCACCAGCGGCAGAACGCCGAGGATGAAGGCGAAGGAGGTCATCAGGATCGGCCGCAGGCGCAGCCGGCAGGCCTCGATCACGGCCTCGAACCGCGGCTTGCCTTCGTTCTCGATGTCGCGTGCAAACTCGACGATCAGGATCGCGTTCTTTGCCGCCAATCCCACCAGCACCACGAATCCGATCTGGGTGAGGATGTTGACGTCCTGCCCCATGATGCGCACACCGATGGTGGCGGCGAGCAGGCACATCGGCACGATCAGAATCACCGCGAATGGCAGGGTCCAGCTGCCATATTGCGCGGCGAGCACGAGATAGACGAACAGCACGCAGATCGGAAACACGTAGAGACCGGCATTGCCGCCGGTGACCTGCTGATAGGACAGGTCGGTCCATTCGAAGCTGAAACCGCTCGGCAGCGTATCGTCCGCGAGCTTCTTGATGGTGTTGAGCGCGGTGGTCGAGCTGGTGCCCGGCGCCGGCTCGCCCTGCAGTTCGGACGCCGCGTAAAGATTATAGCGCGCGACGCGGTCGGGACCCGAGACATCCCTGAACTCGACCACACTGCCGAGCATCACCATGTCGCCGGCGGCGTTGCGCGTGCGCAGCCGTGCGAGATCGCTGGGCTCCTTGCGGTAGGGGAAATCGGCCTGCGCGGTGACGTGGTAGGTGCGGCCGAACAGGTTGAAGTCGTTGACATAGGTCGATCCGAAATAGGTCTGGATCGTGTCGTTGATATTGGAGATGGGAACGCCGAGCTTCTGCGCCTTGGTGCGGTCGATGTCGACGAAGAGCTGTGGCGTGTTGGCCGTGAACGGCGAGAACACCGAGGTGAGACTGGGTGCCTTGCGCGCGGCGGCGACCAGCTCGTCGGTCGCGGCTGCGAGCATTTCGGGCCCGCGACCCTGGCGATCCTGGACACGGATGGTGAAACCGCCGCCGGTGCCGATGCCGGGCACGGCTGGTGGCGGAATCACGATGATGAACGCGCCCTGGATCGCGGACAGGCGCTTGCGCAGCTCGGCCGTGATGGCGTTGGCCGACAATCCCTTCTTCAGCCGTGCCTCGGGTTCTTCGAACACCGGAAACAGCGCCGCCGCATTGCCGGCCTGGGTGCGCGTGGCGCCGGAGAAGCCGGCGAAGGCCGCAACGCGGACGATGCCCGGCGTATCCAGCGAGATCCGCTCGATCTCGCGCACGACCTCGGTGGTGCGCGCCAGCGACGCTGCGCCCGGCAATTGCACGGAGATGATGACGTAGCCGCGATCCTGCGCGGGAATGAAGCCCTGCGGCGTCGTCACGATCAGCCAGCCGGCACTGCCGATCAGCACGACGTAGATCAGGAGCATCACGACGGAGTGGCGGATCACGAAATTGGCAAGACCGGCATAACCATGCGCCAGCCGTTCAAACACGCGGTTGAAGACCCCAGTGAAAGCATCCCAGCCCCGCGCAATGACATTCCAGGCGGCCGGTGGCTTCTTCTCCTCGTGCGGCACCAGGATCTGCGAGGCCAGCGCCGGCGACAGCGTCAGCGAGCAGAAGCAGGAGATCGCAGTCGCGACCGCGATGGTGACCGCGAATTGCTGGAAGAACTGGCCGGAAATGCCGCCCAGGAACGCGGTCGGAACGAACACCGCGCACAGCACCAGCGCGATCGAGACCAGCGCGCCGCCGACCTCTTCCATGGTCTTCAGCGCGGCATCGCGCCGGCTCATGCCATGTTCGAGATGCCGCTCGACATTCTCGACCACGACGATGGCGTCGTCGACCACGATGCCGACGGCGAGCACGAGACCGAACAGCGTGAGATTGTTGATGGAGAAGCCCAGCGCCGCCATCACCGCGAAAGTGCCGACCAGCGACACCGGTATCGCGATAATCGGAATGATCGCAGGTCGCCACCCCTGCAGGAACACCAGCACCACGACGACCACGAGCAGCATGGCCTCGTAGATGGTCTTGATCAGCTCGTGGACCGACTGCGCGATGAACTCGGTCGGGTTGTAGCCGATATTGTAGTCGAGACCGCGAGGGAAGCTCGCCTTGAGCTTCGTCATCGTGTCGGAGATGTTCTTCGCCGTCGCGAGCGCGTTTGATCCGGGCCGCTGGGTCACCAGCATGGCCACAGCCGATTTGCGCAGCAGGAAGCTGTTGGTGGAATACGCCAGTGCCCCTAGCTCGATGCGGGCAACGTCGCGCAAACGAACGACCCGGCCGTCGGAGCCGGCCTTGATCAGGATGTCCTCGAACTGTTTCTGGTCCTTCAAGCGTCCCGTGAAGGTGAGGTTCGGCTGGAAGGAGCGGTCGGCGATCGGCGGCTCGGCGATCTGGCCGCCGGCGATCTGCACGTTCTGCGCGCGGATCGCCGCGAGCACCTCGGCCGAGGTCAGGCCGAGATTGGCGATCCGGTCAGGATCGAGCCACAGTCGCATCGAATAGTCGCGTGCGCCGAAGATCTGGATGTCGCCGACGCCATCGAGACGCAGCAGCTGGTCGCGGACCTGGAGCAGCGCATAGTTGGAGATGTAGAGCTGATCGAACGTGTCGTCGGGCGACAGCATGAACACGACCATCAGGATGTCGGGCGAGTTCTTGCGCGTGGTGACGCCGTTGCGCTGCACTTCCTCAGGCAAACGCGGCTGTGCGATCGCGACGCGGTTCTGCACCAGCACCTGGGCCTTGTCGAGATCAGTGCCGAGCTTGAAGGTGACGGTGATGGTGAGCTGGCCGTTCGAGGTCGCCTGGCTGTAGAGATACAGCATGTCCTCGACGCCGTTGATCTCCTGCTCGATGGGAGCTGCGACCGTGTCGGATACGGTCTGCGCGGAGGCGCCGGGATATTGCGTGGTGACGACCACGGTGGGCGGCACCACCTGCGGATATTCGGAGACCGGCAGCGTGGTGTAGGCGATCGCGCCGACGATCAGCAGCACGATCGACAGCACCATCGCCAGGATGGGCTGGTTGATGGAGAGGCGGCCAAGATTCATGACTTGCCACCGGCCGGGGCTTGCGCGGTCTGCGGGGCGACCTTGGCGCCGACGCGGGCACGCTGAATGCCATTGACGATGACGCGGTCCTCCGCCTTCAACCCTTCGCGGATCACGCGCAGGCCGTCATCGAGCGGCCCGAGCACCACGGGACGCGCCTCGACCGTGTCATCGGGCTTCACCACGAACACGATCTTGCGAGACTGGTCGGTCGCGATAGCGACGTCCGGAATCAGCAGCGCCTCGTAGGGCGCGCTGCCGATCAGGCGGACGCGCCCGAACTGGCCCGGCAGGATCGACAGGTCGGTGTTCTTGACCACCGCGCGGCTGCGCAGCGTGCCGGTCGAGACATCGAGGCGGTTGTCGAGGAAGTTCACGGTGCCCTCATGCGACGGCTTGGTTTCACCGGCCAGCGTCACCTGCACCGGGTTTGCGGTGTCGCGCGAGCTTGGGCGCCGCCCCTCGAACCACAGCTTGCTGTATTTGATGAAGGTCGCCTCATCCATGTCGAAATAGATGTAGATCGGATCCAGCGTGACGATCGAGGTCAGCAGCGTCGAAGCGCCGTTGTCGCTGCCCTGCACGAGATTGCCGGGACTGACGAGGTGGCGGCTGACGCGACCGGTCAGCGGCGCCGTCACATGCGTGAACTCGATGTTGAGCTTGGCGGCCTTCAGCGCGCCCTCGGCCTGCGTCTCGGCCGCATGCGCGGCCTGCAAGGCTTGGCGGCGCTGATCGACGACCTGCTCCGAGACCGCGCTGGTCTGCACCAGGTTGAGGCCGCGGTCGAGCTCGCGCTTGGCAAGCTCCACCTTGGCCCGCGCGTCCGACAGCTGACCTTCCGCCTGTGTAGCCACCGCCTCGAACGGACGGGAATCGATCACGTAGAGCAGATCGCCCTGGCGCACGATGGCGCCGTCCTGGAACTCGACCGAGTTGACGAAGCCGCCGACGCGGGGGCGCACCTGCACCTCCTCGACCGCCTCGAAGCGACCGGTGAACTCGTCCCAATCAGTGACAGTGCGCTTGACCGGTTGGGAGACCGTCACCGGCGCCGGCGGCGGGGCAGCGGCCTGTGACGCCGGCTTGTCGCAGCCGGACAGGGCGAATGCCGCGGCGAGAAGCCCGGCGATTGCGCTGTGCTGAACGAAATCGTGCTTTTTGACAAACTGCTCGCTTCCGTCCGGTCCAGTCATCCCAGGTCCTCGCATAAAAGCCGCGGAAAATGCAGGATAAGCGCCCACTCGCGGGGGACACAACATGGGCGGCAATGATGAACTCTTCAAGACCAATGCACGCGCAATGCCCGGCCGCATGCCCTGACCGGATGGCGGGTTGACAGGGGGATTAGCCGGCCTCGCACGCGATGATTAGCGGCGAGACACGAATGGACTTTTTCGCGGGGCTCATGAATGGAGGAGGCACAATCTTCGCCTCTCCCCGCGTGCTGGGGAGAGGCCGGATCGCATCGCAAGATGAGATCCGGGTGAGGGGGAGCCTCCGCGAGTCCTACTATCACCTTTCTCGCGGAGGGTCCCCCTCACCCCAACCCTCTCCCCGCAGGCGGGGAGAGGAAGAAGACGCGGCCAGCGTCTTCGCGCATGACGGGCCGCAACTGCTCGTCTAGACTACCCCCTACAAAAACAAGACGAATTGTCCGGGGAGGACAGGCGTGCACCAGGGACGTGTCGTTTATGGCGCGATCGAGGAGGTCGTGTTCGGCCATCCTGCGGCCGAGGCCATCGTCGCGCAGATGGACCGGCTGGGAACGCGCCGCGCCTTCCTGATGGTCTCGGGCACGCTCAACCGGCAGACCGACGAAATTACGAAAATCAAGGAGGCGCTCGGCGAGCGCTGCGCCGGCCTGTTCGACGCCATGCCGGCGCATACGCCGCGCGAGGCGGTGATCGCCGCCACGCATGCGGCGCGCGAGGTGAATGCCGATCTGATCGTTACCGTCGGTGGCGGCTCCATCACCGACGGCGCCAAGGCGGTGCAGCTGTGCCTCGCCAACGGCATCGACGATATCGGCGGCATCGAGCGCATCCGCGTGCACAAGGGCGTGACGCCCGAGATGACCGCGCCAAGCGTGCGGCAGATCAGCGTGCCGACCACGATTGCCGGCGGCGAGTTCAGCGCGATCGCAGGCGTGACCGATCGCAGCACGCATGTGAAACAGATGCTGCGGCATCCGCTCATGGTGCCGCGCGCGACCATCCTCGATCCCGCGATCACCGTGCACACGCCGGAATGGCTGTTTCTCTCCACCGGCGTCCGCGCCGTCGATCATTGCGTGGAAGCGATCTGCTCGCGCGAGACGCACCCCTATGCCGATGCGCAATCGGTGAAGGGCCTCGCCATGCTCGCCGACGCGCTGCCGCGGGTGAAGGCCGATCCTGCCGATCTCGACGCGCGGATGGATGCGCAGATCGGTACCTGGCTGTCGATGGGCGCACTCGCAGCGGGCGTACCGATGGGCGCGAGCCACGGCATCGGCTACGCGCTGGGCGCGGCCCTCGACGTGCCGCACGGTTACACCTCCTGCGTGATGCTGCCGGCGGTGATGCGCTGGAATGCGCCCGACAATGCCGAGCGCCAGATGATCGTCGCGGCAGCCATGGGCTTTCCTGGCCGAGATGCCGCCGACGTGCTCGATGCCTTCATTCGCTCGCTCGGCATGCCGCGCAGCCTCGCCGAGGTGCGCGTGTCGCCGGAGCATTTCGACGCCATCGCCGAACAGGCGATGCGGACGAATTGGATCCCGCACAATCCGCGCAGGATCGACAGCCCGGCGCAGGTGCGAGAAATCCTGCTTCTTGCCGCATGATCCAAAAGCCGGAGGACTGATGTACCCAGGTCAGCATGCCCGCCTACGCCCGCTCCAGCCTGCCTTCATCATGGCGGCGACGGGCGAGACCGTTACCTATCGCGAGCTGGAGGCGCGCAGTAATCGCCTCACGCATCTGTTTCGTAGGCACGGCCTGAAGCGGCTCGATCATTATTCGATCTTCATGGAGAACAATTCGCGATATCTCGAAGCCTGCGGCGCAGGCGAGCGCTCTGGCCTCTACTACACCTGCATCAACTCCTTCCTGACACCGGGCGAGCTCGCCTATCTCCTCGTCAACAGCCAATCCAAGATCCTGATCACGTCGGTGGCCAAACTCGACATCGCGCGCGAGGCGATCCAGGCCTGTCCCGACGTCAAGCTCTGCGTCGTCGCCGATGGCCCGGGCGAGAGCGACCGCATCGTCGGTCTTGCGGAGGTGACCGCCGATCTGCCGACGACGCCGATCGCAGACGAGTGGCTCGGCACTGCCATGCTGTATTCGTCGGGCACGACCGGGCGGCCCAAGGGGATCCTGCGGCCGCTGCCGGAGGAGCCGCCGAAGCACAATCTGCCGCTGTTCGATTTTCTGACGAAGCTTTGGCACTACCGCGAGGGCATGGTCTATCTGTCCCCGGCGCCGCTCTATCACTCTGCGCCGCAGGCGGCCGTGAACCTCACGATCCGTATGGGCGGCACCGTGATCATCATGGAGAGTTTCGATCCGGAGCGTTACCTTGAGCTCGTCGAGCAATGGGGCATCACCCACACCCAGCTGGTGCCGACGATGTTCTCGCGCATGCTGAAGCTGCCGGAGGGGGTGCGAAGGCGCTACGATCTGTCCTCGCTGGAGATCGCGATCCACGCCGCGGCGCCCTGCCCGGCCCT
Organism: Bradyrhizobium genosp. SA-3; assembly: GCF_004212635.1. Taxonomy (GTDB): domain Bacteria; phylum Pseudomonadota; class Alphaproteobacteria; order Rhizobiales; family Xanthobacteraceae; genus Bradyrhizobium. The sequence continues at coordinate 49,414 of NZ_PSRT01000049.1, forward strand.
CGTCAAGGACGACATGATCCAATGGTGGGGACCGATCATCCATGAATATTACGGCGCCACCGAGGGCCTCGGCTTCACCGCCTGCAACAGCGAGGAGTGGCTCGCCCATCGCGGCACCGTCGGCAAGGTTCTCCTCGGCGACCTCCACATCCTCGACGAGAACATGAGGGAATGCCCGACCGGCACGCCGGGCCAGGTCTGGTTCAAGACCGCCTCGCCGTTCGAATATTTCAACGATCCGGAGAAGACCCGGGAGGCGCGCTCGGCCGACGGCAGCATGAGCACGGTCGGCGACGTCGGCTATGTCGACAAGGACCGCTTCCTCTACCTCACCGATCGCGCGACCTTCATGATCATCTCCGGTGGCGTGAACATCTACCCGCAGGAATGCGAGAATCTGCTGATCACCCACCCGAAGGTGGCCGACGCCGCGGTGTTCGGCGTGCCCAATGCCGATCTCGGCGAAGAGGTGAAGGCGGTGGTGCAGCCGATGCCGGGCGTCGTGCCGGGCCCCGCGCTGGCGGAAGAGCTGATCGCGTTCTGCGCAAAATCGCTGTCGCGGCAGAAGATGCCGCGCTCGGTCGATTTCGAAAAGGAATTGCCGCGACTGCCGACGGGGAAACTGTACAAGCGCTTGCTGCGGGACCGGTACTGGGGGAACAAGGCATCGCGGATCGTGTGAGGGGTTTGGGCGATCTCGCGCCACACACGCGGTGTCGTCCCGGCCTAGTGCGCAATTGCGCACGGGGGCCGGGACCCATAACCCCAGGGAGTGGTTTGGCGATGATTAGTCGTTCGGTACTCCCATCATGCGCAACCGATAGATCACGCGGTATGGATCCCGGCCTGCGCCGGGACGACAACCGAGTTTGTTGATGCGGCTGCGCACAACATCCTCACAGGAACCCTCCCTTCGCACCCGCACTCTCACCATGTGAGAGAGTGAAACGCGCCTGCGGCCTTCCGTCATCCGAATTGTCGAGAGCGTGGGCGGCCTTGCCGGTTGCCTCCCTCCGCGCCCATCGGCTATCGTCCCCTCAAACAGGCCAAAAGGCCGATGTCCAGGGAGGACGAGGATGCGGAGCGTGCGGGCGCTCGCCGCGAGGGCGGCGCTATCTTTGCTGGCGTTTTCGACCATTGCGCTTGCCGGCGAGCCCAAGCAGGGCGGTATCCTGCGGATGTATCATCGCGACAGCCCGGCCAATGCGTCCATCCTCGAGGGCGCGACCTATTCGATCAACGTGCCCTTCATGGGCGTGTTCAACAATCTCGTCATCTACGACCAGCACATCGCGCAGAACAGCCCTGATACCCTGAGGCCAGAGCTGGCCGAGAGCTGGTCCTGGAGCGGCGACAACAAGAAGCTGACCTTCAAACTGCGCCAGGGCGTCAAATGGCATGACGGCAAGCCGTTCACCTCGGCCGACGTCAAATGCACCTTCGATCTCCTGATGGGCAAATCGCAGCAGAAGCTGCGGCAGAATCCGCGCAAGGCCTGGTACAACGAGGTCAACGACGTCACGCCGAACGGCGATTTCGAGGTCTCCTTCGATCTGAAGCGGCCACAACCGTCGCTGCTGGCGATGCTCGCATCCGGTTATACGCCGATCTACCCCTGTCACGTCTCGCCGGCCGACATGCGCACCCATCCGGTCGGAACCGGCCCGTTCAAATTCGTCGAGTTCAAGGCCAATGAATCGATCAAGCTGACGCGAAACCCGGACTACTGGAAGAAGGGCCTGCCCTATCTCGACGGCATCGAGTACACGATCATCACGAACCGCTCGACCGCGATCCTCGCCTTCGTCGCCGGCAAGTTCGACATGACCTTCCCGACGCACATCACGATCCCGCTCCTCAAAGACATCAAGTCACAGGCGCCAAACGCGATCTGCGCGGTCGAGCCGACCAACGTCTCGACCAACATCATCGTCAATTCGGCCTCCCCGCCGTTCGACAACATCGACATCCGCCGGGCCATGGCGATGGCGCTCGACCGCAAAGCCTTCGTCGACATCCTGTTCGAAGGCCAGGCCGATATCGGCGGCACCATGCTGCCGCCGCCGCAGGGCATCTGGGGCATGCCCAAGGACAAGCTGGAGACCATTCCAGGCTATGGCCCGAACGTGAACGCGAGCCGGGAGGAGGCGAAAAAGCTGATGCAGAAGGCCGGCTACGGCCCCGACAAGCACCTCGCCGTGAAGGTCTCGACACGCAATCTCGCGGAATATCGCGATCCCGCAGTGATCCTGATCGACCAGCTCAAGAGCATCTATATCGACGGCGAGCTCGACGTCGTGGAGACTGCGAACTGGTTCCCGAAGGTCGCACGCAAGGATTACATGCTCGGCCTGAACTTGACCGGCAATTCCGTCGACGATCCCGACCAGTCTTTCTACGAAAACTACTCCTGCGGCTCGGAGCGGAACTACACCAACTACTGCAACAAGGAGATCGAGAAGCTGTTCGACGTGCAGTCGCAGGAGATCGATGTTGGCAAGCGCAAGCAGCTGGTCTGGGACATCGACAAGAAGCTGCAGGAGGATGTTGCCCGTCCGATCATCTTCCATGCGCGGGCCGGCACCTGCTGGCAGCCCTATGTCAAGGGGATCACGATCATGTCGAACAGCTCCTATAACGGCTTTCGCTACGAGGACGTCTGGCTCGACAAGTAACGCGGGCGGCTGACGGGTTCGACAGGAGGCAGTGCATGTTTGCCTATCTGGTGCGGCGCCTGTTCCTGATGCTCGTGACCCTGTTCGGGATCTCGATCGTCATCTTCTTCCTGCTGCGTGTCGTCCCCGGCAACATCGTCGACATCCTGTTCGCCGCGGCCGGCTATGTCGATCCCGCCGACAAGGCCAATCTGGAGAAGGAGCTCGGCATCGATCAGCCGCTGATCGTGCAATATTGGCACTGGATCAGCGGTCTTCTGCGCGGCGACTTTGGCTATTCCTACGTGTCGGAGAAGCCGGCGCTCCAGGAGATCCTGCCGCGGATTCCGATCACGGCGCGGCTTGCCGGCCTCGCGCTGTTGTTCTCAGCGTCCATCGGCATCCCGCTCGGCGTCATCAGTGCCGTGAAACAGGGCACTCGGCTCGACTATGCGCTACGTGTCGTCAGCCTCAGCGGCTTGTCGCTGCCCTCGTTCTGGCTCGGCCTTTTGATCCTCACCGCGTCGGTGGCGATGTTCGGCCAGATGCCGATCTTCAATCCCAATCCGCAGACCTGGCTCGAAGCCTTCGCCACCTATGCCGTGCCGGCGGCCGCCGTCGGCTTCCGCAGCGCTGCGCTGACCATGCGCATCACCCGCTCCTCCATGCTGGAGGTGCTGCGGCAGGATTATATCCGCACCGCCCGCGCCAAGGGCGCATCCGATGCTGCCGTGAACTATCACCACGCGCTGAAGAATGCGATCCTGCCGGTCATCACCGTGATCGGCATCGAGGCGGCATTCCTGATCGGCGGCCTGATCGTCACCGAGACCGTGTTCAACATCCCCGGCGTCGCCCGCTTCCTGGTCGAGGCGATCCGCTGGCGCGACTATCCGATCGTGCAGAACCTCGTGATGTTCATCGCGGTCGTGGTCGTGTTCGCGAATTTCACCGTCGATATGCTCTACGCGGTGTTCGACCCGCGCATCAGGTACACGGATTAGGAGATCAGCTTGGCCGCGATCGACTTTGACGTTGAACTGAGACGGGCCGGGGCGCATGCGACCGGCGGCTGGCGGCGCGTGCTGTTCATGGCGCAGCGGCATGTGCTTGGCGCGGCCGGGCTCGTCATCATGACGGTGTTCGTGCTCACCGCAATCTTCGCCGACTTCATCGCGCGCTACGATCCGCTGACGGTCGATTCCGCCCGCGCGCTGGCGCGCCCGAGCCTCGTGCACTGGATGGGCACCGATTCCTTCGGCCGCGACGTGTTCAGTCGCATCATCCACGGTGCACGGATCTCGCTCGCGGTCGGGCTTGGCTCCACGGCGCTCGGCGGCTCGATCGGCGTAATCGTCGGCCTCACCTCCGGTTATCTCTCGGGCTGGGTCGATCTCGTGTTCCAGCGCGTCTCCGACGTTCTCCAGGCGCTGCCACTGCTGGTGCTGGCGCTGGTGATGACCGCCGCGCTCGGCCCGTCGCTGCCGAACGTGATCATCGCCATCGCCATTCCGCTGATCCCGACCGTCGCGCGCGTGATCCGCGCCAACACGCTGGCACTGCGCGAACAGCCCTTCGTGGAGGCGGCAAAATCGATCGGCATGAGCGAGATGCGGATCGCGCTGCGCCACGTGCTGCCGAATACGCTGGCGCCGCTGATCGTGCTGGCGACCGCCCAGCTCGGCTCGACCATCCTGACCGAGGCTTCGCTGTCCTTCCTCGGCCTCGGCATTCCCGAACCTTATCCGTCGTGGGGGCGTATGCTCTCGGAATCCGCTGCCGAATATGTCCGCACTGCGCCGTGGCTGGTGATTTTCCCGGGCATCGCCATCAGCCTCGCCGTGTTCGGTGCCAACCTGTTCGGCGACGCCCTGCGTGATATCCTCGATCCCCGGCAGCGCGGCTGATGGCTGACAAATCCGACCTCGTGCTCGACGTGAAGAACCTGAAGACGGTGTTCTTCACCAATTCCGGTCTCTTCAAGGCGGTTGACGACGTCTCATTCACCGTGAAGCGCGGCGAGACGCTGGCGATCGTCGGCGAATCCGGGTGCGGCAAGAGCGTCACGGCGCTGTCGCTGATGCGGCTGGTGCCTGATCCGCCGGGCCGCATTGTCGGCGGCTCCGTCACGCTCGAAGGCACCGATCTGCTGGCGCTGGATGAAGCGAAGATGCGTGCTGTCAGGGGCAATCGCATCTCCATGATCTTTCAGGAGCCGATGACCTCGCTCAATCCGGTGATGCGGATCGGCGACCAGATCGTCGAGGCGGTGCGGCTGCACCGGAACTTGTCGGCCAAGGAGGCCGCGGATATCGCAGTCGAGATGCTGCGGCTGGTGCGGATCCCCGAGCCGGCGCGGCGCGCACGGGAGTATCCGCACCAGCTCTCCGGCGGCATGCGCCAGCGCGCGATGATCGCGATGGCGCTGGCGTGCCGGCCGGCGCTGCTGATCGCGGACGAGCCGACCACCGCGCTCGACGTCACAATCCAGGCGCAGATTTTGGCGCTGATCCTCGACCTCCAGAAGGAGCTCGGCACCGGGCTGGTGCTGATCACGCACGATCTCGGCGTCGTCGCGCAAACCGCACAGCGCGTGATCGTGATGTATGCGGGCCGCAAGGTCGAGGAAGCCAGCGTCGAAGCGCTGTTTGCCGCGCCGAAACATCCCTATACGCGGGGGCTGATGGCTTCGATTCCAGCCGTGCCGGCGTCCGGCGTCGCCGCGCCGCCGCGGCTGAACGAAATTCCCGGCACCGTGCCGTCGCTGGTGCGATTGCCGAAAGGCTGCGCCTTCGCGCCACGCTGCCCGCTCGCGATCAAGCGCTGCCAGGACGAATATCCGCCGCTCGCCGATTGGGGCGGCGGCCATCTCGCCGCCTGCTGGCGCGCGGAGGAAGTGGCGGAGGTGGCATGAGCGAGGCGCTGCTCGAGGTCACGGACTTGATCAAGCACTATCCCGTGCGTGCGGGCGTGCTGCGCCGGCAGGTCGGCACCGTGCACGCAGTCGATGGTGTCTCGTTCGCGCTTGGTATTGGCGAGACGCTTGGTCTCGTCGGCGAATCCGGCTGCGGCAAGTCGACCGTGGCGCGCAGCGTGCTGCGGCTGGTCGAGCCGACCTCGGGCCAGATCCGCCTGGAAGGTGAGGACATCACCCATCTCTCCAAGACGGCGCTGCGGCCGCACCGCCGCTCGATGCAGATCGTGTTCCAGGATCCGTTCGCCTCGCTCAATCCGCGCATGACCGCGGGCGACATCGTCGGCGAGCCGCTGGCTGTGCATGGCCTCGCCACCGGCAAGGCGCTGGAGGAGCGCGTCGCCAAGCTCTTTGAACAAGTCGGCTTGCGACCAGACCAGATGCGCAACTTCCCGCATCAATTCTCCGGCGGCCAACGTCAGCGCATCTGCATCGCGCGGGCGCTTGCGCTGGAGCCGAGGCTGATCGTCTGCGACGAGCCGGTCTCCGCGCTCGACGTCTCGATCCAGGCGCAAGTGATCAATCTCTTGATCGACCTGCAGCGGCGGCACGGCTTCTCCTATCTCTTCATCGCGCACGATCTCGCCGTGGTCGCGCATATCAGCCACCGCGTCGCGGTGATGTATCTCGGGCGGATCGTCGAGATCGCCGACAAGGACGAGCTGTTCCGCAACCCGCGGCATCCCTACACGCAGGCGCTGCTCGCCTCGGTGCCGGTCGCCAATCCGCTCGCGAAGAAACTTGCACCGCTGGTGGATGGCGACGTGCCGAGCCCGGTCAATCCGCCCTCGGGCTGCGCGTTTCATACCCGCTGCCGGTTTGCGATGGAACGGTGCAAGACGGAACGGCCGGCACTGGTGGAGGCGGCTGGCGGACATCGGGTGGCGTGTTTGCTGAATGAGGGGACGGGGCGTAGCCAATAACTCCGCCGTCGTCCCGGCGAAGGCCGGGACCCATACCGCGGAATCTCTCCGTGGTGCTCGGTAGCAGCATAGAACTCCGAATCTTCGCCAAACCACTCCCCGAGGT
>NZ_PSRT01000050.1 GCF_004212635.1 Bradyrhizobium genosp. SA-3
CTTTAAAGGGTGGAGCGATCAAGCAAAGCTCGGGCGAAACCCGCCGCGAGAAGGCGAAGGCGTGTCTGCGTCCAGCCACGCGCTGTCATCGCCCGGCTTGACCTGGCGATCCAGTATTCCGAGATGCTTGTGATTGAACCGAGAGGCCGCGGCGTACTGGATTCCCCGCCGGAGCCTGTCATCGGGCTCGCCAAAGGCGAGACCCGGTGGCGGGGAATGACAGCCTGAGTTGGAGAACGACGCCATTGCCCCTTGCTCCGTCATTGCGAGAAGCCCTTGCGACGAAGCAATCCAGAGTCTTTCCGCGGAGGGATTCTGGATTGCTTCGCTGCGCTCGCAATGACGATGTTGAAAGAGCATGCGCCACACTGCGCTCTCGTGCCCCGGACGCAGCGCAGCGCTACTTCAGCGATGCGCTGCAGAGCCGGGGCCCATCTCTCCACATTTTGCCGTGTCGCTTTGGGTCCCGGCTCTGCGCTGCAACGCTGCGCGTTGCAGCTTGTCCGGGACACGAGCGGACCATGTGCGCCTTTCAAACAAAGGTACGGCCGCGACATGATCGGCAAGCGTTGCCCAAATCACCTATTCGGGAATTGCTCTCGCTCACCCCTGGCTCGCCACCCGCGCACGGTCGAGATGTTCCTCGATCTTCGGGCGGTCGCGGGTGCGTTCGAAACTGGTGCAGAGCAGCTCGATCTCCTCGAGCGAAACAGGGGCGCGATACAGCCGGCACATGAACTCGGCGGTCGCGCGTCCCTTGCCGGTGCCGGGGCCGCGTTCGGCGAGAAACATGCAGTCCCGGCAGATGCTGGCGTCGAGGCGCTGATGGGCTGCGTCGAGATGATTGAGGATCTCCCGCAGCGAGTCACGCAATCTGATGCACTCGTCAGTGCCGAGCGAGGTGACTGCATTCAACACGTGATTGATCGGGTCGTGCTGGCTCAGGCATTTCTCGCCTTGCGCGGTGACGTGAAGCACGACAGAACGCTTGTCCTCGTGCGACGGCTTTCGCACGAGGAAGGACTTGCTCTCGAGCGTCTTCACGATCTGCGATGCCGTAGCCCTGGTGGCACCGATGAAGCCGGCAAGCGCGGACGGCGTGCGCGAGAACCTGTTGGCGCGGCCGAGAAAGCGCAGCGCCATCCATTCGCGATCGCGCAATCCATGTTGATTGCCTTCGAAATACCAAGCCCGCGCCGCCTGAACCAGCAGCTCGACGGCTTCTCGCGCCAATGGCATGAATCTACCTCGTCCCCGGAACTTCGTGTGCGGCGTTCCGAAGCCGCCTCGCGCCATGGCTTGCGAATCCTTCGTGAGGCGTCAGACGGCTGGAGGTGCCCGACGAGCACGTCGTGTTCAACTCTCGCTCGAAGGCACGCACTGCAACGCGCCCGACCCGAACCGATGGGCGTCGCGTCGTTCGAAGCGCAAGCCTGCGTCGCTGAGGGCATACCAATAGCGTCGTCGTCGCACGGGAGCCCGAGTTGCCGTCGCCAGCAGACGATGGATCGGAGTAGTTCAACCGAAGCCCCTAAAGTTCAAGTCGCAAGCAGACGTTTCTTGTATCCATCGAAACGATGAATGAGCTTCTCAACAAAATCAAGTACAGACGCTCTCGAAGACTGGATGTCGTTGGACGCTAATGTAACGTTCAAGACAATCTCGCTCGTCGGGACACATGATAGTGAACGCAACACGCTGCCCGATGAGCAGCATGCACGCAACTATACGTCGGTTTGTGCACGCCACGTTGCTGTCTGTCGTTGATGCAAGCTGATCGAAGCTTGTGCATGACGACGATGTGCGTCGGCATATCATCCACAACTTGTACGATCTGTCGGGGATTCGCCTGAGGGAACTCACAGGAATTGCACGCGGCGGTTGTTGCGGTCGCGGTCGCGGTCGTAGGAATTGCCCGTTCGTCGCTTCCGCTCGATTCCTCTCGTCCGATCGAGTGATGTCCCGCGACGGAAGCCGGTCATGACTGCGCGTGCGCATGCGCTGGAAGCGTGGCCGCATGCGCAATCATCTGTCGAAAACATCGGGCAAGCCACGACGGCGTCGCGCGCCGTCTCACCGGGCAACCTGCTACTCGCCCTTGAGCATGTCCCGGAGTTCGCGGAACGGATCGGCGCTCGGCGGGGCCGATGCGTCCTGCCGCATCGCGCTGTAGATTCTCGGAACCATGTCGACCGCCTGGTCGAGACCCGAATCGCGCCCCGACTGATATCCGCCCATTAGGCGAAGGTCACGTGTATCCTCGTATTTGGCGATCATGGCGCGCAGCTTGCTCACCAATTCGCGCTCTTCGGGATCCCAGACGTTATGGGCGAGGCGAGAGACCGAGGCCAGAACGTCCACGGCCGGATAGCGCGCCTGGTCGGCGATGTGCCTGGAGAGCACGATGTGCCCATCGAGCGTACTGCGGATGGTGTCGGCGATCGGCTCGTTGTGATCGTCGCCGTCGACTAGCACGGAGAAAATCCCGGTGATCGTGCCAGATCCCTCCTCGCCGGGGCCGGCGCGCTCCAGGAGGCGCGGCAGATCGGTGAAGACCGTCGGCGCGTAGCCGCGCGCGACGGCGGGCTCGCCTGCGGCGAGTGCAACCTCGCGGGCGGCGTGGGCGAAGCGGGTGATCGAATCGACCATCAGCAGCACCGATTCGCCGCGGTCGCGGAAATATTCGGCGACCGCCATCGCCGTCTTCGGCGCCAGCCGCCGCATCATCGGGCTCTCGTCTCCCGTCGACACGATTGTGACGGCGCGGTGACGGTCGGTGCCCAGCACGTCCTCGATGAACTCGCGCACCTCGCGGCCGCGCTCGCCGACCAGCGCCAGCACGACCGTGTCAAAACCCTGGCTGCGGGCGAGCATCGCCAGCAGCGTCGATTTGCCGACGCCGGAGCCGGCAAAGATGCCGACGCGCTGGCCGGCGCAGATCGGCGAGAACAGGTCGATGACGCGGACGCCGGTGCGCAGCGGCTTGTGCACGCGCGCGCGCTTCATGGCCGAAGGCGCCTCGGCTTCCGCCGAGACCGCGCGCGATCCCGGCGTGAGGGGGCCCTGTCCGTCCAGCGGCGCGCCGAGCGCATTGATGACGCGGCCCTTCCAGCTCGGATCGGGCGCAAAGGACAGCGGCGGCATCCGGTATGCGACCGAGCCGAGCCCGCCGGCGAATTGGCGGTCGAACGGCTTGGCGATGATGCCCTCGCTGTCGATCCGCACCACCTCGCCGATCTGGGGCCTGCCGGCCGCATTGACGCCGATGAGCTCGCCGAGCCTGACGAAGCGCGACAGGCCGGAGACGCGGAAATGCGTCGGCGCGATCTCGGAGATCGCGCCGCTGACGCTTGCCAGGGGCGTGCTCTGCTGAAGCTCCAGCAGCGCCCACTCGAGTTGCCGAAGAGCGTTCAAGGAAACCGTCCAACCTCATTGCGCGCGAGGCGCAGCCTATTTGCCGGGTTCGCCGAGCGTCCGGATTGCATTCTGGAGCGAGCTCTCGGTGCCCTCGATCATCGAATTGGTGCCGTCGAAGGCGCGCGAGGCCGCGATCAGCTTCGTCAATTCCATCATCGGATTGGCGCCGGAGCCTTCGACGTAGCCTTGCTTGAAGCCGTCGCGGGAGAAATCGGCGATCGCGGTCGCGGGACGATCGGGCGTGACACCGGAATTGCCGTAGCGCTCGAGATTGGCGTCCGCGGGAATGTTGAACAGGCCGATGGTGCCGATCTCGTTGTTGTCCTGGGTGATGGCGCCGCTGCGCGCGATCGAGATCGGTCCGCCGTTCGGGTCGAGCGTGATCTGCGCGCCGCCGGAATCGATCACGGGAAAGCCGGACACGGTCTGAAGGTCGCCGTTGGGGGCGATCTGGAGACGGCCGTCACGGGTATAGACCGTGCCGTTCGGACCGGCGAAGGCGATCCAGCCCTGTCCGACCACGGCGACGTCGAGCGGGTTGCCGCTCTCGGTGATGTTGCCCATCTCGCGGGAGATGATGTTGTCGCCGGGCGAGGAGAAGGCGACCGGGTTCGCGCCCGCCTTGGACAGCACGGTCTCGAACTTCACCACGTCGGTGCGGAACGCCGCTGTGTTGACGTTGGCGACGTTGTTGGCGATCGTCTGAAGGCGCTTTTCGAGGGCGACCTGCGCCGACAATCCCACATAGAGGGCCGATTGCATGACTTACTTTCCGAAGCGGATGGACTGAAGTTTCGAGAGCATGTCGGTATCCATGCTGGCCATCGACGACGCGCCGCCGATCAGCACCAGCGCGGGGTTGGTCGAGTTGTCGCTCTGGGCCTGGGTCGCATCCCACATCGCGGCAAAGCGCTGCACGAATTTGGTGACCTTGGCCGGGTCCTGGAAATCGGTGAGCTTGATCTTGCTCGCGATCATCTTGGCCTGGGCGTCGATATCGGCCGAGCTGATCGTCGATGGCAGGCCGAGCGCGGTCTGAACCACCTGCGTCAGCGCCTTGTCGGCGAGGATCTGGTAGGCGGTGGTGACGGTGGAGGCCTTGCGGGTGAAATAGAGCGCCAGCCGCAGGCCCTCGTTCTGGTCGCCGGCCTTCTGCTCCATCGTCTGCCTGACATATTGGGTCGCCGTCCCGGTCGTGGCCTGAGTGGTCTGGGTGGCGTTGCTGCCGAGGGCGGCGAAGTTGAACGCCGTGGCGAATTCACGATAGCGGACGTCGGTGAGCTTGTTGGCGAAGGTGTACTTGTTGGCGACACCTTCGGTCAGCACCTTGCGCATGAACGCCTTGGCGTAGGTCATGTCGCTGAGGCCATAGGCCTTCATCGCATAGGAGTAGAGCCGATAGTCCTTCAGGAAGTCGTCGATGGTCTTCACGTTGCCGATATGGCTGAGGAAATAATCGGTCTCGCGGCTGACGTCCGGCTGTTTCGCGACCTGTGTCAGCGACTTTCCCATGTCCTTGGTCAGTCTGGTGTAATCCGCGATGGTGGATAGCATGACACGCGTCCCTCTGGCCGCTCTTGCGGCACGTCTCAAGCTGCCGCGAATTGCTTGCGCGGGGCTGGCGGTCCCGAAGCCAGCTTCGCGCAAGCGTCGCCGACTAGATATTCCCGCTGGGATCGGCGATGGAGCGGCGCGTTGGGCAGTTTCGTGGGGATTTTCATCACGGTGGCGGCACTGCTCGGCGGATTTGCCGCCATGGGCGGGCACCTGGCCGTGCTCATGCAGCCGTGGGAGTTCGTGATCATCATGGGCACGGCCGTCGGCACCTTCATCGTGGCCAATCCGTGGAAGACGGTCGTGGACACCGGCGTTGCCTGCATGCAGGCCATCACCGGCGCGGTGCCCGGCGAGCGCTATTATCTCGATCTGCTCGGCGCGCTCCATGCCCTGATGCGCGAGCTGCGGGGCAAGGGCCGCAACGAGGTCGAGGCACATATCGACGATCCCTCCTCCTCGGAGATCTTCAAGGCGTTTCCGAGCGTGCTCTCCGACCCCGCACTGCTCCAGTTCATCTGCGACTATGTCCGCCTCATCATCATGGGGAATGCGCGCACGCACGAAATCGAGGCGTTGATGGACGAGGAGATCCACACCATCGTGAAGAGCAAGCTGACGCCCTACCATGCGCTGGTGGTGGTGTCCGAGGCGCTGCCGGCGCTCGGCATCGTCGCCGCCGTGCTCGGCGTCATCAAGGCCATGGGGGCGCTCGACCAGTCGCCGAAGCTGCTCGGCGGCTTCATCGGCGCGGCCCTCGTCGGCACCTTCGCCGGCATCTTCCTGTCCTACGGCATCATTTCGCCCTTCGCGCTGAAGATCAAGATGACGCGCGAGAAGAAGTGCCGGCCCTATATCATCGTCAAGCAGACGCTGCTGGCGTTCATGAACGGCGCCATGCCGCAGATCGCCGTCGAGCACGGCCGCAAGATGATCGCCAGCACCGAGCGGCCGTCGATCGACGTCGTCGAGAACGAGACGATTGCAGGTCCCAAGGCCGTCGTGACCGAGGCTGAACCGAAGGCTGCCCGCGCATGATGATGGAAGACGTCGACGTCGATCAGCGCAAGCAGCTGCCGAACTACCTGCTGGACGCCGCCGGCATATCGATCGAACGCATGCCGATGCTCAATGTGATCTTCGATCGCATGGCGGCATCGTGCACGGACAGCCTGCAGCCGATGGCCGGAACGCCGTGCTATTTCTCGGTCAATGGCATCACCAATGACCGCGTCGGCGACATCATCAAGGACTACGAGGCCAACGCGGTCGCGGCGGTGCTCTATGCCGAGCAGTGGGACTCTCGTATCATCATCATGCTCGACCGCGATTTCGTGTTCACGATGGTCGAGGCGATGTTCGGCTCCGACGGCGCCGAGCCGCCACTCGACGTCGAGCGCGCGTTCTCGAACATCGAGATCCGCCTGGTCCAGGCGCTGTTCGAGCGGTTCGCCAAGGCGCTGCAATCCGCCTTTGCCGGAACCTCCAACGTCACCTTCCGCGTGGAGCGGGTCGAGACCGCCATGGCCTCGCTGGCGATCGGACGCAGCGGCAACATGTCGATCTGCGCCAACATCATGTTGCAGGCGCTCTATCGCGGCGGCCAGATGTTCCTCATCATTCCGCACTCCGCGCTCAACCCGCTCAGGCAGAAGCTCGCGCACGTCGTCGTCAGCGACGGCCGCGCGACCGATCCGCGCTGGCGTGAGCAGATGGAGAGCGAAGTTCACCGCACCGAGGTGACGCTGAGCGCGGTGCTCGACGAGAAGATGATATCGCTCGGCGACGTCGTGAAGTTCCAGGTCGGGCAGGTGCTCGAGCTCGAAGCCACGCCGCGCACGCTCGCCCGGCTCGAAAGCAACAACCAGGTGCTGTTCTGGTGTCAGATCGGCCAGCTTGATGGCTATTACGCCATGCAGGTGGCAGATCCCGTCGATCAGAAACGGGAGTTCGTCGATGATATCCTATCTCGTTGATGCCGTGCTGCTGATTGCGCTTGCCTTCACCAGCATGCGGGTGACCCGGATGCACCGTGAATTGGCGCGGCTGCGCAGCTACCAGGGTGAATTCTCGACCATCGTCCACGAAACCGCGGGCGCCTTCGACACGGTCATCAACGCGGCGCACGATTCCACCGCAAATCTCGGACGGCTCGCCAACGTGCTGAGCACGAAGATCGATCAGGCCCACGAGGCGATCGCGGCGCTCGATGCGAGGACCGGGCTCGCGCCCGTCGCGACTGCAGGCGGCGCCGACGTGAACAAGCATTGAAGCCGGAGCCGGCGAAAACGATACGGTCGGAACGCGGCGGCGCTCCGGGAACGGAAATACCAAGAGGCGATACCAAATGGCGCAATCCTTCGATTATGAGTCTGCCACTCGCGCATCGGCACCCGACGAGGGGCACACCGACGCATCTCCACTGGAGCGACTGGCGGAGATCGCCGCGCGCACGGCGGAGGAGACCGGCAAGTTCGCCAATGTCGATGCCATTCTGCGCATTCCCGTCACCATGCAGGTGGTGCTGGGATCGGCGACCATCCCGGTGGCGAACCTGATGAAGCTCGGGCGCGGCGCCGTGGTGCCGCTCGATCACCGGGTCGGCGAGCCCGTCGACGTCGTCGTCAACGGCCGCATCGTCGCCCGCGGCGAGGTGGTCGTGGTCGAAGAAGACAATTCCCGCTTCGGCGTCTCGCTGACGGAAATCGTCGGTCCGCTGGGGCAGGGTGATACCTGACCATGGCGGCACAGGTCGGCATCGCTCCCGTCAAGCAGCGAGGCGTCGCCACGCTGGGCGGAACGGAAAAGGTCGCTGCGCTCCTCCTGGCCATGGGCCGGCAGGCGGCCGCGAGCGTGCTCCAGCAGTTCGAGCCGCAGGAGATCCGCATCGTCACCAAGGCCGCGGCGGAGCTGCGGCCGATCACGGCGCAGGAGCTCGAGGGGATCGTCGAGGAATTCGCCCAGCAATTCTCGATGGGCGCCAACATCCTCGGCACGCTCGGCGGTCTCGAGGCCGTGCTCGGTGACGTGCTGCCGGCCGACCAGGTCTCGCAGATCATGTCGGACCTGCTCGGCAATTCGAGCCGGTCGGTCTGGGATCGCGTCTCGTCAGTGTCGGAGAACTCGCTGGCGAGCTATCTCTCCAAGGAGCACCCGCAGACCGCGGCGCTCATCCTGTCCAAGGTCAAGCCGGCCTGTGCCGCCAAGGTCATGAGCCAGCTGCCATCCAGCCTGCGCAACGAGCTGATGCGGCGCGTGCTGAGCCTGAAGCCGATCGTCGACGACGCCATGCGCATCATCGAGAAGACGCTGCACGAGGATCTGACGCTCAACTTCGCGCGCAACCTCGGCGCCGACACCTACGCCCGCGTCGCCGACATCATCAACAAGATGGAGCGCGGTCATATCGAGGACATGCTGAAGAGCCTGTCGGAGAAGCGGCCGAAGTCGGCCGAAGTGCTGAAGGAGCTGCTGTTCACGTTCGACGACGTCATCAACCTGACGCCGAAGGCGCGCACCATGATCTTCGACCAGGTGCCGACCGATCGCATCGTCGTCGCGCTCAAGGGGACCGACAAGAGCTTCCGCGAGCTGATCCTGTCCTCGGTCGCCTCGCGCGTCCGCCGCGTCGTCGAACACGAGCTCGCCATCGGCGAGCCGTCGAACCAGCGCGATGTGCTGGAGGCGCGGCGCGTGATCACCGACCTCGCGCTCGAGCTGGCGGAGAAGGGTGAAATCGAGCTCAACCCCGAGCAGGAGGATGAGCTGGTCTTCCGCTGACCGCTGAACGGGCATGGCAGAAACATCCGATCAGGAGAGCAAGACAGAAGAGCCGACCGAGAAGAAAGTCCGAGATGCGCTCGAACAGGGCAAAATCCCGGTCTCTCGGGAGGCGTCCATCTTCGCCTCGATGGCTGCGCTGATGGTGATCCAGGCCTTCCTGATCGGTCAGGGCGTGCAGCAATTGACGCCGACGCTGAAGAGCTTTCTCGACGATCCCGAGGGCTTCCCGCTCAGCACCGCGGCGGACGCGCAGAACCTACTCACCGTGGTGGGACTTCAGTCGCTGCGATTCCTGGTGCCGCTGGTCGTCATCATGATGGTATTCGGCCTCGCCGCCTCGCTGCTGCAAAATGCGCCGCGCCTGGTGCTGGAGCGCATCAAGCCGGACTTGTCGCGCATCTCCCCGGTCAGCGGCTGGAGCCGTCTGTTCGGCACGCAAGGACTCGTCGAGTTCGCCAAGTCGTTGTTCAAGCTCGCCTCGGTGACCGCCGTCGTCGCCTTCGTGCTGCGCTCGTCCGAGGCGAAGGCGTTCGAGGCGATGTACACCGATCCGGTGGCGCTGCCGGAGATGATCCTCAACATCGCGATGCGGATCGTCTCGGCGATCTGCATCGCGACCATCGTCCTGGTGGCGATCGATCTCGCCTGGGCGCGCTTCCACTGGCGGCGCGAGCTGCGCATGACGCGGCAGGAGATCAAGGACGAGCACAAGCAGGCGGAAGGCGATCCACTGATCAAGGCGCGCCTGCGCTCGCTGGCGCGCGACCGCTCGCGGCAGCGCATGATCGCATCCGCCGCGCGCGCGACGCTGGTGATTGCGAACCCGACGCATTTCGCGATCGCGCTGCGCTACAAGCGTGAGGAGAACGCGGCGCCTCTGGTGGTCGCCAAGGGCATGGACGTGATCGCGCTGAAGA
Source organism: Bradyrhizobium genosp. SA-3 (assembly GCF_004212635.1). Classification (GTDB taxonomy): domain Bacteria; phylum Pseudomonadota; class Alphaproteobacteria; order Rhizobiales; family Xanthobacteraceae; genus Bradyrhizobium. Next base: position 9,672 of record NZ_PSRT01000050.1, read on the forward strand.
TCCGCGAAGTTGCCGAGCAGAACCGGATTCCGGTCATCGAGAACAAGGCGCTTGCGCGCGCGCTCTACGAGGCGGTGCAGGTCGACCAGGTGATTCCGGCGGAGTTCTTCCGCCCCGTAGCCGAGATCATCTACTTCCTCCAGTCCAAGCAGACGGCACGACCCGAGAAGGTCCAGTAGATTTTTGAGGATGGTGCTTCGCGCATCAGCTTGACGAAAGCTTAACGCCCTAGGGTTCTCCCGAATGGACCAGAACGGGGCTGTCGTGGGACCGCTTTATCTCTTCGAACTCGCATCGTCGCAGGCGCGCTACCTCGAGCTCCGCCAGTCGACCATCGCGACCAATGTCGCCAACGCCAACACGCCTGGCTTCAAGGCGCGCGATGTCGAACCCTTCAACAAGGTGCTCGACGGCATGCCGGTCAGGCTCGCAACGACCTCGCCCTCGCACATGCAGCTGTCCGCCGCCGAGACCGATACGCGCAAGATCGCCAAGAAGGACAGCTGGGAAGTGGTTCACTCCGGCAATTCGGTCAGTCTCGAGCAGGAGATGATCAAGGGCAACGACGTCAATCGCGACTATTCGATGAACTCGGCGATCGTGCGGTCGTTTCACCGCATGGTCCTGTCGAGTGCGAAGGCCTGAGGTGAATTGATATGCTGGACTCTCTACAGTCGTCATTGACGGTCGCAAGTTCCGGGCTCGAAGCGCAGTCGACGCGCATGCGCATCGTCTCGGAGAATCTCGCCAACGCGACGTCGACCGGGCGCACTGCCGGGGCCGATCCGTATCAGCGCAAGACCATCACCTTCGATGCCGCCATGGACCGTGCCTCGGGTGCGCAGCTTGCGAAAGTCAAGGAGATCGGGGTCGACACCACGCCGTACCGCGTCGAGTACGACCCGGGGCATCCCGCCGCCGACAAGGCCGGCTACGTCAAGCTGCCGAACGTCAACATGATGATCGAGATGGCCGACATGCGTGAGGTCAACCGGTCCTATGAGGCCAATCTCCAGGTCGTGAAACAAGTGCGGTCGATGCTGGGAATGACCATCGACCTCTTGAGGAGCTGACAATGCTTGAGGCAATTTCATCCACGGCGATCTCCGCCGGCCAGGCGGCAAGCCGCGCGACCGAGACGCAGGCCATCTCACCGGCGGCGACGACCGCGATTCAGATCGGTGACGATGTCGGCTTCGAATCGGTGATGAAGCAGGTGACGACGGACGCGATCGGAACGCTGAAGGCGGGCGAAGCGGCGTCGATCTCGGCGATGCAGGGCAAGGAATCGACGCGGCGCGTCGTGGAGGCGCTGATGTCGGCCGAGCAGGCCTTGCAGACGGCGGTCGCGGTTCGCGACAAGGTCGTGCAGGCCTACCAAGAAGTCGTTCGGATGTCGATTTGATCTGAAGGAGTGACGATCGTGAAATCGCTCGCTATTGCGGCCACGGGCATGAACGCCCAGCAGACCAACATCGAGGTCATCGCCAACAACATCGCCAACATCAACTCGACGTCGTACAAGCGGGCGCGCGCGGAATTCACCGATCTGTTCTATCAGATGGACCGCATGCAGGGCGTCGCCAACGTCAACGGCTCCTCCCCGATTCCGGAGGGCGCCAATCTCGGCCTCGGCGTCAAGTCGGCGGCGATTCGCAAGCTGCACATCCAAGGCGCGCTGACGCAGACCGGCAACCCCTACGACCTCGCGATCAACGGCCGCGGCTGGTTTCAGGTGCTGGGCCCCAACAACGAGGTGCAATACACCCGCGCCGGCTCGTTCAATACGAATGCCAACGGCCAGCTCGTCACGATCGACGGCTATCTGCTGGACCCCGCGATCACGGTGCCGCAGGGAACGGTCGAGGTCACGGTCAACCAGACCGGACAGGTGTTTGCCAAGCTGGACACGGAAATAAATCCGCGGCAGATCGGCCAGCTCAATCTCGCCAATTTCGCCAACGAGGCGGGTCTCGAGCCGCTCGGCAGCAATCTCTATCGCGAGACTACGGCGTCCGGCACGCCGGTCGTCGGGCTGCCGGGCGATTCCGGCTACGGCAAGATCAACCAGAAATATCTCGAAGCCTCGAACGTTGATCCCGTCAAGGAAATCACCGAGTTGATTTCGGCGCAGCGCGCCTACGAAATGAACGCCAAGGTCATCCAGGCCTCGGATGAAATGGCTTCGACTGTCTCGAAGGGCTTGCGCTAGTTCCGGTGGCTCGATGTTGAACAGGGTGGGCCTGATCATGCGCGGGTTGGCCGCCGTGCTGCTGGTTCTCGTCTCGGCGCGCCTCGCGGCGGCCGAGGAGAAACGGCTTCCCGTACCGGCCGTCTCGATCCGCGCGGGCGAGCTGATCCGGGACGACATGATCACTGAGCGCACCTTCGCGCCGAGCCTGCTCGGCGTCGCCATGTTCATCGAAGGACGTCAGGTCCTGGTCGGTCGCATGGCGCGGCGCACGCTGCTGCCGGGCCAGCCGATCCCGACCAATTCGGTGGAGGATCCCTGGACAGTCGCCCGCGGCGCCATGGTCAAGGTCGTGGTGGAAGACAGCGGCCTGTCCATCGTCACCTACGGCTCGGCGATGCAGTCGGGCGCGGCCGGCGCGCTCATCCCGGTGCGAAACACCGATACCGGCGTGATCATCAGGGGCATCGTCCAGCCGGACGGCACGGTCAAGGTCGTGGATGGGTCATGACCAGAGTCCTGCTTGCGCTCGTCCTCCTTCTCTTCACCGCCAGCGCTCAGGCCGCGGTCCGCATCAAGGACATCGCGGACATCAAGGGACTGCGCGAGAACCAGATCGTCGGCTATGGCCTCGTGATCGGCCTGAACGGCACCGGCGACACGCTCCGCAATGCGCCGTTCACCGAACAGTCCCTGCAATCGATGCTCGAGAACATGGGCATCAATGTCAGGAACGAGACCACGAGCACCAACAATCCCACGCGTCCGACGACGCTGCGCACGCGCAACGTCGCGGCCGTGATGGTGACCGCGGACCTGCCGCCCTCGATCGGTGCCGGCGAGCGGATGGACGTGACCGTGTCGTCGCTCGGCGATGCGACCTCGCTGCTCGGCGGCACGCTGGTGATGACGTCGCTACGGGCGGCGGATGGTGCGGTCTATGCGGTCGCGCAGGGCGCGATCACGGTCGCCGGCTACAGCGTCGGCGGCCAGGCGCAGAACGTCAGCCAGGGCACGCCGACTGCGGGGCGCATTCCGAACGGCGCGCTGGTCGAGCGCGAAGTGCAGGGAAGCCTCCATGAAATGGAATTCCTGGTGCTGGAGCTCAAGAACCCGGACTTCGTCACCGCAACGCGCATTCTCGATGCTATCAACCGCTACGCCGGCGGCCGCTATCGCGCGCAGATCGCCTTCGAGCGCGACTATCGCACGATCGTGCTGTCGAAGCCGCGCAACATCGGCCCGGTCCGATTCCTGGCCGAAATCGGCGAGCTGACGGTCGAGCCGGACACGCCCGCGCGGGTGGTGATCAACGAGCGCACCGGCACGGTGGTGATCGGGCGCGACGTGCGGATATCGACCGTTGCCGTGACGCACGGCAATCTGACGGTGCGCGTCACCGAGCTTCCCGTGGTGTCGCAGCCGGCGCCGTTCTCGCGAGGTCAGACGGTGGTCGTTCCGCAGACCGTGGTCGAGGCCAACGAGGCCGGCGCGCAGGTGGCGATCCTGAGCGGCGTCGATCTCCAGCGCCTGGTACGCGGGCTGAACCAGATCGGCCTGAAACCATCAGGCATCATCGCCATCCTCCAGGCGATCAAGACGGCCGGCGCGCTCCAGGCCGATGTCATCGTGCAATGATGCACAAGCGTCGTGCAAGCTTGGTCGCTCAATGCTCTGGTCTCGACCGAGAATCGCACGCGGCCCGATGCTGAAGCTGGATCACAAAGCCAAACTCCTCCTCGTCGCGGTGTGGACGCTTGCGGGCGCTTCGCCCGTGCTGGCGCTGGATGAGGCGAAGCCGACGAAGCCGCTCAATCTGCTCTCCTTCGCGCGTGCCCGCGCGTCCGGACCGCAGAAGCCGGGCACGCCGGCCACCCCGATTCCGGGCGGAAGCGCCTCCGTCCGTGCGACGGCGTGGGCGGCGGAAGATTCAGGTCCGGCCATCACCGGCGCAGTGCCGGCTTCCGAGACGCCGGCGCCGGCACCTGTACGTGCAGCCAAACCCGGCAGCGTCACGGCGCCGCCGAAGCCCGCATCGCCGCAGGCCGCCGTGCCCGCCGACAATGACGTCGCGCTATTCTGTAGCAACGTGGCCGACCCCGCCGTCGATGCAAGGCTGGCCTGGCAGCTCAAGGAGCTGGAGAAGGCAGAGAACCTGCTCCGCGAACGGATCGCCGAGGTCGAGGCCAAGCGTGCCGAATACGAGAAGTGGATGGCGCTGCGAGACGACTTCCTGAAGAAGGCCGAAGCCAGCGTCGTCGAGATCTATTCGCGCATGAAGCCGGAGGCCGCGGCGACCCAGATTGCCGGCATGGCCGACGAGACCGCCGCCGCCGTGCTCGCCAAGCTCAGCCCGAGGAGCTCGAGCGCAATCTTCAACGAGATGGATACGGCCCGTGCGGCGCACCTCGCCGACCTGCTCGGCGGGATGCGCCGTGTGGATGACGGAAAGACCAAATAGATGAAGAAGCCGATCCTCATCCTCCCGCTCGTACTGGCGTCTGTCTTCCTCGCCGGATGCTTCCATGATCCGGCCGAGATCTTGACCGGCCCGCAAATGTCGCCGGTCGGCAGCGGCTTGAGGACCCAGGCCGATCCGATCCCGGTGACGCCGCGCATGCGCACGCCCGTCAGCTATCGATCGACCTGGGACGACGGCACCGATCTCTACCGCGATCCCCGCGCCCGGCGTACCGGCGACGTCGTGACGGTGATCATCTCGATGCAGGACAAGGCCAAGCTCGACAACAAGACCGGCCGCTCGCGCGATTCGCAGGTCAAGTTCGGGCTCGACTGGTTGATGGACGTCGCAGGATGGAGCGACAAGGGTCAGACCAACGCCAATCTCAGCACCAACACCCAGATCAAGGGTAACGGCCAGATCGACCGCACCGAGGATATCAAGCTCTCGATCGCCGCCATCGTCACCGACGTATTGCCGAACGGCAATATGATGATCAGCGGCTCGCAGGAATTCCGCGTCAACACCGAGATGCGCGTGCTCAATGTCGGCGGCATCGTGCGTCCGCGCGACATCTCGCGAGCCAACACGATCTCCTACGACAAGATCGCCGAGGCGCGCGTGTCCTATGGTGGCCGTGGAAATCTCTCTGACGTGCAGCAGCCTGGATGGGGACACCGGATCTATGACGCCGTGGCACCATTCTGAGATCCGCACCGGCCGAGCCGCGTCGCGAGGGCAGGGGACGTGATGCGCCTGATTGCGGCCATTGTCGTGCTGACCCTTGTCGCGATCGGTGCGGGCGCGCTTGCCGGCCTGCATCTGTTTGCGGCCGCCGAGCGCGTCGCCGACGCGAAGAAGAGCGCCACGCCGCCGCCGATTGCGTCGAGCTACGCCGGCAGCGCGCGGCTTCGAAAACTGTCCCCGATCGTGACCAATCTCGCCGCCCCTGCCAACAACTGGGCCCGCGTCGAGGCCTCCATGGTGACCGAGAGCATGAGCGACGAGGATGCCGGCATCCTGGCCGCTCACATCAGCGAGGACATCATCACCTATCTGCGGTCGGCGTCGGTTGGCCAGTTCGAAGGATCGCGCGGGCTCCAGCACCTGCGCGACGACCTGACCGAGCGCGCCAATATCCGCTCGTCGGGCAAGGTCCGCGAATTGATCATTGAGACGTTGGTGATCCAGTGAGAGTGAGAGTCCTGCTGCTCGCGTTGATCCTGGTCGTGTTGCCCGAAGTGGCGCTGGCCCAGATTCCGGATCTCAACTCGCTGCTGCCGCCCGGCAACGGCTCGACCAGCGGCCGCATCATCCAACTGATGGCGCTGATCACGGTGCTGTCGGTGGCGCCGGGCCTGCTCATCATGGTGACGAGCTTCACGCGATTTGCGGTGGCGCTGTCGTTCCTGCGCGCCGGTCTCGGCCTCCAGACCACTCCGGCCAACCTGGTGCTGATCAGCCTCGCGCTGTTCATGACCTTCTACGTGATGGCGCCGACATTCGACCGCGCCTGGGAGACTGGCGTCCAGCCGCTGATGAAGAACGAGATCTCGGAGGAAGAGGCCTATCTGAAGATCACCGATCCCTTCCGCGAGTTCATGCTGGCCCACGTTCGCGACAAGGATCTCCAGACCTTCGAGGCGCTCGCCGCGGAAAGCTTTCGCAAGAAGTTCGACGACAAGCGCATCGACATGCGCGTCATCATTCCGGCCTTCATGATCTCCGAACTCAGGCGTTCGTTCGAGATCGGATTCCTCATCATCCTGCCGTTCCTCGTCATCGACATGATCGTGGCGACGCTGACCATGTCGATGGGCATGATGATGATGCCGCCGACGATCCTCGCGCTGCCGTTCAAGATGCTGTTCTTCGTGCTGATCGACGGCTGGAACCTGCTCGCCTCCGGACTGGTGCGGTCGTTCTCCTGAAAGAGCGCCGCTCGGACCGCGTCATCATGGTTAGCGGATGGTAACCGCGATACCGCCGCTACAGCGATGATATTCAAGGCGATTTTAATTCGGCGGCAAGATTCGGCGTGCTAGCAAAGCGTCACGGCGGGTTGGACCCCACCCACATCAGTCCAAAGGCATGATGCCGCCCCTCCGTACCGGTGAAAGCCCGGTATGTCCCCAAGTGAAAATGTAACGCGTACATAAAGGGACATTCGCAATGTCAAGCCTGCTCACGAACTCGTCCGCCATGACCGCGCTCCAGACCCTGCGGTCTGTCAGCTCGCAACTCTCCACCACGCAGACCCGGATCTCCACCGGCCAGCGCGTGGCCACCGCGTCCGACAACGCCGCCTACTGGTCGATCGCGACCTCGATGCGCGCCGACAACGCCGCGCTCTCCGCCGTCTCCGACTCGCTCGGTCTGTCGGCCGCGACCGTCGACACCGAATATACCGCTCTAAACAAGGTTCTCGGTGACAGCAACTCGGGCCTGACCAAGCTCCAGTCGCTGCTGGTCGAAGCCAAGACCGCCGGTATCGATCGCAGCAAGATCCAGTCGGAAATCACCCAGATCCAGCAGGACATGAAGAACGTGGCCAGCGCGGCGACGTTCAACGGCGTCAACTGGCTGAGCACCACGGCCACCACGCCGGCGACCGTCAATCTCGTGTCGTCGTTCTCGCGCGTCGCCTCCACGCCGACCACCGGCTCGATCACCGTCACCGTCGCCAACTACTCGCTCTACACCTCGACCACGAGCGGCATCCTGGACACGGTGAGCGGTACCGCGTCGGTCGACACCATCAACATCGGTGCACTGACCGACTCGGCGGCTGACCAGACCACGCTCGATGGCTACATCGCGCAGGTCACCGCGGCGATCGGCACGGTCTCCTCGGGTGCCGCCAACCTCGGCGCCATCAAGAACCGCATCTCGAACAACTCGGAGTTCGTGAAGTCGCTGATGGATTCGGTTGATCGCGGTATCGGCCAGCTCGTCGACGCCGACATGAACCAGGAGTCCACCCGCCTGGCAGCCCTCCAGGTCCAGCAGCAGCTCGGCGTTCAGGCGCTCTCGATCGCCAACAACAACAGCCAGAGCATCCTGTCGCTGTTCCGCTAAGCGTCAAGACAGTCCGGGGAGGGCCGCGCTTCTCGCGAAGCGCGGCCCTTTCGTTTGCGTGGCGGTGCGCACGCCACGATTTCGGCTTCCTGTTGCGGTCAGATCACAGGGCCGCAAGCCTCGCACAAGCTTAGCTGGCTAGTCTCGCCGCTACGACGGATTGGGTTCACGCGCATTTCCGCATCCCAAAGGCATGATGCCGCCCTGTCGTACCGGTGCAAGCCCGGTATGTCCCCAAAATCCAATCTGCTTTCAAAGGGACATCAAAGATGGCTTCCAGCCTGCTTACCAACTCCGCTGCAATGACTGCGCTCCAGACCCTCCGGAATGTCAGCGCCAGCCTGCAGACGACCGAAAACCGGATCTCGACCGGCCAGCGCGTCGCGACCGCTTCGGACAACTCGGCCTATTGGTCGATCGCGACTTCGATGCGCGCCGACAACGCCGCGCTCTCCGCCGTCTCGGACTCGCTCGGTCTGTCGGCTGCGACCGTCGACACCGAATACACCGCTCTGAACAAGGTCATCGGCGACAGCAACTCCGGCCTCACCAAGCTCCAGGCGCTGCTGGTCGAAGCCAAGACCGCCGGCATCGACCGCACCAAGATCCAGGCCGAAATCACCCAGATCCAGCAGGACATGAAGAACGTCGCCAACGCGGCGACGTTCAACGGCGTGAACTGGCTGAGCACCACCGCTACCACCCCGGCGACGGTGAACCTGGTGTCGTCGTTCTCGCGCGTCGGCGGCACGCCCACGATCAACACCATCACGGTGACGGTTGCCAACTACTCGCTCTACACCTCGACCACGGCCGGCATCCTGGACACGGTGAGCGGCACCGCATCGGTCGACACGATCAGCATCGCTGCGCTGACCGACTCGGCGACCGACCAGACCACGCTCGACGGCTACATCGCGCAGGTCACCGCCGCGATCAACACCGTCAGCCAGTCCGCCGCCAACCTCGGCGCCATCAAGAACCGCATCTCGAACAACACGGAGTTCGTGAAGTCGCTGATGGACTCGGTGGATCGCGGTATCGGCCAGCTCGTCGACGCCGACATGAACGCAGAATCGACCCGCCTCCAGGCGCTCCAGACCCAGCAGCAGCTCGGCGTTCAGGCGCTCTCGATCGCCAACCAGAACAGCCAGAGCATCCTGTCGCTGTTCCGCAGCTAAGCGGCGCTTTCGAAAACGACCGTGCTCCCCGCGGAGCACGGTCCCCGCCGAGATCGGCGGACGTGACGGCACAAGGCGTGCCCGAAATCGACCATCCGACGTCAGATTTCATGTGACATGTCGCGGCCGCTCGGGCGGCAATGCGTCCGGCCGTCAATTGCCGATGTCGATTGCGCTACCGAATTTGTAAAATTGCAACGCCTCGCCAGCGAACCGACACATTCGCGCCCGCGCGCAACCTTCAGACAAGGTTGGCAGCGGAGTGTCTCATACGTTCGCATTGGTACGAGGTCATATGCTGCTCAGTCGTGCGCAGGTACAGCAACTGCTCAACAATCTGCTGGAGCTTGGGCCACGACGCCTGATGGCCTTGGGGCTGATCGGCTTTGCCGTTCTCGTCACCGTCGTCGGCGGTGCCTACTATCTGAGCCGGCCTGAATTCGAGACGCTCTATACCGGCCTCACCCGCGAAGACGTGACGCGTATGGGCGCCGCGCTGCGCGAGCAGAACATCGCCTTCGACGTCAATACGGCCGGCGACGCCGTCTCGGTGCGCCCGAGCCAAACCATGCAGGCGCGGATGCTGCTTGCCGAGAAGGGCCTGCCGACCAGTGCCAATTCCGGCTACGAGCTGTTCGACAAGATCGGCTCGCTCGGCCTGACCTCGTTCATGCAGGAGGTCACCAAGCTGCGGGCGCTGGAAGGCGAGATTGCGCGCACGGTGCAGCTGATGAAGGGCGTGAAGGCCGCGCGAGTGCATATCGTCATGCCCGTACGCGGCTCGTTCCGCGCGACGCAGCAGCCGCCCTCGGCATCGGTCGTGCTGCGCACCGACGGCGCGATCGAGGCGCGCACGGCGCAATCGATCCGTCATCTCGTCGCGGCCGCCATTCCCGGCATGAGTCGCGACAAGGTGACAGTGCTGGACGCCGACGGCTCCATGCTGCTCGCCGAAGAGGATGAGGCCAGCGCCGCGCCGACCAAGATGGCAAGCCTCCAGAAGACGGTCGGTGGCATGGTGCAGGAGAACATCCGCAAGGCGCTGACGCTTTATCTGGGTCTCGACAATTTCGAGGTGAGCGTCGCACCGCAGCTCTCTACCGACAAGCGGCAGATCAACGAGACCGTCTACGATCCCGAGAGCCGCGCCGAGCGTTCGGTGCGGAACGTGCGCGAGAAAGAGTCTTCGCAGAACGCGGACCGGTCGACGCCGACCACGGTGCAGCAGAACCTGCCCGATCAGCAGGTGAACGCCGGCGGCAGCAAGAACTCCAGCGAGGACAAGACCCGCCGCGAGGACGTCACCAATTTCGAAGTGTCGTCCAAGACCACGACGACGGTGAGCGACGGCTATTCGGTCAAGAAGCTCTTCATCGCGGTCCTGGTCAATCGCGCGCGCCTCGTCGCCGATCTCGGCGACAAGAGCAACCAGGCCATCATCGACAGCAAGCTCGCCGAGATCAGTCAGCTCGCGGCCACCGCCGGCGGACTGGACAAGCAGCGCGGCGACCAGATCCAGGTGACGGCCGTCGACTTCATTGAGGGCTCGCGCGAGCTGGCGCCGGTGCCGCCGATCAGTTTCGTCGAGATGATCAACAAGCAGCTCGGCAGCGTCATCAACGCGGTGACCATCCTCGCCGTTGCCTCGATGCTGGTCTGGTTCGGGCTTCGGCCGGCGGTCAACGGTATTCTCAGCCATCGCGCCGAACAGGAGCAGACCGAGGCAGCGGAGGCCGCCGCCCTCGAGGCCGCGGCCCTTGCATTGCCTGACAGCGAGGAGGCCGAGCTCAACCTCGTCGAAGATCTCGAAGGCAAGATGCAGCGAACGCCGCAAAAGCGGCTGGAGCAGATCGTCCGGCTCGATCAGATGCAGGCGGCCGCGATCCTTAAAGACTGGATGCGACGCGAGGAGGCGGCATGAACGCAGCAATCGGAAAGCTCCTGACGCAGTTCGACGCGAACGGCCGGGCCAAATCGCCGCCGCCTCCGCCGCCCAAGATCCAGGACGTGCTGACAAGGCCGAGGGAGGTTCGGCGCGAGCCGCAACCTCAGCCTCAGCCGCAGCCACAGACCCACTCGCAGCAGCAGCTTCAGCCGCCGTCCCCGGCACCGGAAGCCCCGCCGGTCAACCTTCTCGACGATGCCTATCGGCGCGGCCATGCGGCCGGCGTCGCGGAAGGCGAGGCCAGGCTTGCGGAGGAACGTGTCCGCAGCGCGATCCGGCTCGGCGAGGAGCGGGCCAAGTGGTCCGACCAGCAGGCGGCCACCATCGTCAATGGCTTCGAGACGGCTTGCCGCGAGATCGAGACCAATATCGCGAGCTCGGTTGCGCGGATATTGCTGCCGTTCCTCACGGAGGCGGTCCGCGACAAGGCGATCGAATCGCTGGTCGAGCAGATCGCGGCGTTGACCGGCAATTCGCCGGTGCCGGTGTTCAAGGTCACCGGCCCGAGCGAGTTGCTGAACCTGGTGAAGGCGCAGCTCGATAAGGCCCGGCGGACGGGCATCGCTTATGAGGCCGCCGACACCTTCGAGGTCCGCGTCGTGGCCGACCAGACCGTGATCGAGACCCAGATATCGGCCTGGAGCGAGCACCTGAAAGAGGCGCGCCGGTAGTCCGCCATGAATGAAGTCAAGCCAGAGCTCGTGATCATCCGCCGGCGGAGCGCCTTCGCCGACGAGCCGCATCATGGTGGAGTCTGGAAGATCGCCTATGCGGACTTCATGACCGCGATGATGGCGTTCTTCCTGGTCATGTGGCTGCTCAACGCGCTCAACCAGGACCAGAAGCAGGTGGTGGCGAGCTATTTCAATCCGATCAAGCTCGCGGAGAATGCGCCTGCTCCGAAGGGCTTGAAGGACCTCTCCAAGAAGGAGCCATCGTCGTTCGAAGGCCAGGACGGCAGGCGTAAGCCGGCGGGGCCGAACGAAGAACGTCGTGGCGACTCGCCGACGGCGGAGAAGCCGGCCTCCTACGAAGAGAAGGTCCTGTTCCGCGATCCCTATGCGACGCTTGCCGAGATCGCCAACAGCGCGAACCAGGCCTCGGGCCAGCGGCGCGCCGGCGCCCTGACGTCCGCCGAAGAGGACGGCCTCAAGGGCGGCGACGCTTACCGCGATCCCTTCGATCCCGGTTATTGGAAGCTGGCGCCGCAGGTGTCGACGGACGCGGATCGCATCATCGAGAGCGAGCCGAAGCCGAATGCCTCCGCGCGCGATGCGTCCGGCGCGGGTCAGGGCGAGCCGCAGGCGCGCCGCGCCAAGCTGGATGATGCCGGCGGAAGCGTTGCGCCGAACGCAGATAGCCCGTCCGCAAGCCTGTCGCCCCTGTTGCCGCTGGGGCCTGCGCCATCGCAATCTTCGCGCGAGGGCAGCGCCCAAGCGACCGTTCAGGCCAATGCCGCCGCGCAGGCACGTCCCAACGATACGACGAAGGACTCCGAGCCGCGCGATGCGGCGCAAACGCAGCAGCCGACCGTCAAGCAGCTTCAGTCTGCGATCGCGGACGCGCTGTCGGACGTCAAGGCCGGTGCGGGACCGGCGGCCGAGGTTCGTCAGGTCGAGGAAGGCCTTCTGATCAGCCTGACCGACGATGCGAGCTTCGGCATGTTCGCGGTCGGCTCGGCGGAGCCGCGGCCCGAACTCGTCCGCGTCATCGACAAGATCGGCCCGCTGCTGACGAAGCGGCCCGGCATCATCATCGTCCGCGGTCACACCGACAATCGGCCGTACAAGTCGGAGACCTACGACAATTGGCGGCTGTCGACCGCCCGTGCGCAAATGGCCTATTACATGCTGGTCCGCTCCGGCGTCGATGCGCAGCGGATCGAGCATGTCGAAGGTTACGCCGACCGGCGGCCGAAACTGCCGAACGATCCGGCGGCCGCGCAGAATCGCCGGATCGAGATCCTGATCCGGGAGAAGCGCCCTTGATCTGGCCGCTCCTCCGCACCGCCTTGCTGCTGCTGCCGTTCACGGTGGCAGGGGCATTGGCCGAGCCTGCGCCGACCCCGGTATCGACATCGGGGGAGCCGTATGAACTCGTGCGCGCATTGCAGGCTGTGCAGGACGGCATCGCCAATGGTGACACCGCGGCGCATGGCAGCCACATCGCGCTGATCCGTCAGGTCGGCGAGAAATTTCTCGCCGCCGACGCGGGCGTGTGGAGCAATCCGCGGAACGGCCAGGCCGTCGTCATCTATCTGCTCAGCGGCGGCGCGCCGCAGATTGTGCGCAAGTTGCCGCGCGAGAAGCTGAACGTCGACGAACGACTGTTCAATGGTGCGCTGGCCTATGTCGAGGGCCGCCAGGACGAAGCGCGCGAGCTGCTCAAGGACGTCAGGCCGCGCACGCTTCCGTCGGGCCTGGGCGGGCAGGTCGCGCTGGTTCAGGGCGCGTTGTTCGCACGTGCCGAGGCCTCGCTCGCGATCGAGCGCCTCGACGACGCGCGCCTGCTCCTGCCCGGAACGCTCGTGGAGGAGGCGGCGCTGCGGCGCGAGATCCTGCTGGTTGGGCAGGCCGAGGAATTCGAGAAGTTCGAGTTCCTGACGCTGGCCTATATCCGCCACTACCGCAACTCGATCTATGCCGGCGATTTCTGGCAGCGCTTCTCCATGGGCCTGACGCAATCCAGCCTCGCGCTCGACGAGCGCCGCTTTGCGCGGATCACGGCCCTGCTGGAGCAGATCGATCGCGCGAGCCGCCTCAAGCTCTATCTCGTGATCGCGCGCGCGGCGATGCTGCGCGGACAGCTGGCCGTGAGCCGGCTCGCCGGCGAGCGTGCGCTGACGCTCAGCGCTGATGCATCAGCGGACCGCGAACGTGCGCATTTCTTCCGTGGCGTCTCGCGGACGCTCACCGACGAGTATGACGGCGGTCTCGCCGAGCTGAAGGCACTCGACCGCTCGAAGCTGCCCGAGCGCGACGTTCCCCTTCTGAATGCGACGGTGCAGCTCGCGCTCGACGTCCGCAAGCCGTTCGCCGCCGGATCCGCGGCCGCAGCCGACAAGCCTCCGGCAACGCCGGCGCGCCTCGACCTCGCGTCATCGACCGCGGCCATCGCGCGGGCGCAGAAACAGCTCGGCGAACTTGAACTCCTCACCAGGGATCGCCGTCCATGACCAAGCTCAGCGGAACCTCCGGACAACCATTCTCGGGCCTCGCCGAAAGCCTCAACATGCGCAGCACGTCGCGCTCCGGCAAGACCGCAGGAGCGAAGTCGTCGGCAGACTCGTCGTTCAACGATCTGCTCCACACCGTCTCCAACCTCGCCAAGCGCGCGCTCGACGATCAGGGCAGCGACACGAGCGCGAAAACCGGAACACTGCACACGCGTCTGACGCACCCGATCGGGAAAGACACGGCGAAGGACGAGGCGACGTCCGACCGCATCTCAGCGGCTGACGAGCCCGAGTCCAGTCACAAGACCGGCGACCGGAAGATCGACGAATTGCCGGGGGCGGAAGATTCGGTCGACTCGACCGCAAAGGCGGACGTTTCGAATCGGCCGAGCATCCCCGCGATCGTCGGACAGGAGCTCGCCGCTGTGCCGGCCGCGAAGCCGCAGCCGGCGGCGGTTGACAAGAAAGACGTGTCCGCGCGCGACGAGCGCATGTCCCCGAAGCGAGAGGTTCAGGCTGCGGGCATGGCGAAGGTCGCGACAGCCGAGTCCGCGTCGTCCGCTCTCGCTTCGGCTGGCACGCGTTCTCAGGATGCAGCGCCCCCGGCCGCACAGCAGAGCAGCGAGACATCGCCAAAGGCAATGCCGGCGGCACCCGGCTTCGAGGCCGTCACGGCCAATGTGGAACGCGCCATCAAAGCCTCGGCACGGGATGCATTGCCCGAGGCGACCAAGGTCACCGTGGTGCAGCAGGAGACCCATCTGCCGCCGGCGCAGTTCAACGCGCCGCAACAGGTCGCCAACGCGGTTGTCGCCGAGCTGAAGGAATCCCCGACGACCTCTGCGGCCGCCGATCCCGCAGCGTCCCAGACCAACGCGCCGGATCAGCCGCTCAAGATCCTGACCATCAATCTGGAGCCGCCGGCGCTCGGCAACGTCACCGTGCGCCTGCGTCTCGTCGGCGCCGAAGTGTCCGTCCACCTCGCGGCCGAACGCAAGGACACCAGCCAGATGCTGGACCAGCAGCGCGACTCGATCCGCGATCTCATGCAGTCGGCGGGTTATGTCGCTGACGTCGCGCCGGTCCAGCACGGCTCGCTGGATGGATTCCAGAGCGGCTCCGGCCAGTCGCAGCCGCAGCTTTCGAGCCAGCAGCAGCCGCCATCGCAGTCGCAAGGCTCGTTCGGTGGCGCCAGCACGTCGTCGGGGCAGTCTGACGGCGACGCGAAGCAGGCCCGGCAGGAGCGCCAGCCCAATCAGGAGACGCGTCATGACCAGGACGTGGCGCCGCAGACTCGTCGCGGCCCTGTTTATCTGTAACGCCGGCGCTGCGGAGGCGGCGGCCGACAGCGTGCGCCCCTGCGAGCGCGAGATGGCGCGTGCGGCGCGGCAGCACGGGATTCCGCTCGGCATCCTCTATGCAGTCGGCCTCACCGAGACCGGGCGGCGCGGCGCGCTCCATCCCTACGCGCTCGGCGCCGACGGCCAGACCGTGTTCGCCAAGGACATGAACGATGCGATCGTGAATTTCGAAACGATGCGAAGCAAGGGCATCAAGTTGATCGACCTCGGCTGCATGCAGATCAATCACTATTATCACGGCGACAAGTTCGCCTCGGTGCGCGCGATGTTCGATCCGGCCAAGAACGTCGAATACGCCGCGCGCTTCCTGAAAGAGCTGAAGCAGCGCGAGGGCAGTTGGACCATGGCGGTCGCCCGCTACAATGCAGGGCCCAACAATCAGCCGGCGCAGCAGCGTTACGTCTGTCACATCGTCGCCCATCTCGTCTCCAGCGGCTTCGGCGCGTGGACCGACAAGGCGCGCTCGTTCTGCCAGCCGAAGACGACCTGACGACATGAAGCTGTGCATGGTTCCCCACCATCAGCCCCGCGCAAGCAAGAACCCTCATTGTAACTTCAACCTACCACAGGAGCCCAATCCATGAGCCTCTACGGCGTTATGCGCACCGGCGTTTCCGGGATGAGCGCGCAGTCCAACAAGCTGTCGACGGTCTCGGACAACATCGCGAACGTCAACACCACCGGTTACAAGCGGGCTTCGACCGAATTCTCCTCACTGATCCTGAAGAGCGGCTCGGGCAATTACGACTCCGGCGCCGTCGAGACGACCGTCCGCTACGCCATCAGCGACGCCGGGCATACCCAGTTCACCACGTCGACGACGGACCTTGCCGTTCAAGGCAATGGCTTCTTCGTGGTGTCGAACGCCACCAACACGCAGCAGTTCCTGACGCGAGCAGGTTCGTTCGTGCCGGACAGCCAGGGCAACCTGGTCAACGCCGCCGGTTACTATCTTCTCGGTCAGCCTGGTCTCGTGACCAATTTCTCGCAGAACAGTCTGGCCGGAATGCAGATCGTGAACATCGCCCAGGTCTCGCAGGTGCCCGTGCCGTCGACGGCGGGAACGCTGACGGCCGGCAATCTGGATCCGAATGCGGCTGTTATTGCCGGTCCGCCTGGCCCGGCATCATATTCATCGAAAAGCTCGATCGTGGCCTACAACAATATCGGCCAGCCCGTTACGCTTGACGTCTATATGTCCCACACCGCGACGGCGGCCGGTTCGGATACCTGGCAGATCCAGGTCTACGATTCCGCGACCGGGACCTCGCTCGCCCCCGCCACCACCTTTACCTTCGACACCACCGCGGTCGGCAAGGGCGCCCTGGCTGCGGCAAGTCCGACGGGTCTCACCGTGACCGTGCCGGGCGGTGCGGCGCTGACCATGGATCTGTCGAACATGACGCAAGCCGGCACGGACTTCAGCTTCAAGACGACCGTCAATGGCAGCGCCCCCTCGGCCATCGACAAGGTCGACGTCGACGAGGCAGGCCATGTGACGGCGGTCCTCAAGAACGGCCAGCAGCTGACGCTCTACACGATCATGCTTGCCGACGTTGCGAGCCCCGACAATCTGACGCCCGAGCCCGGTAACGTCTATTCAACCAACATGAACTCCGGCAACGCGCAGGCGGCAAATGCCGGCACTGGCGGGCTGGGCACGATCCAGTCCGGCGCTTTGGAAGACTCCAACGTCGATCTCGCGGACGAACTCACCGGGATGATCGAGGCGCAGCGCGGCTTCACAGCGAACTCGAAATCGTTCCAGACCGGCGCCGACCTGCTCGACGTCGTCGTCAACCTGAAGCGCTGAATCCTCGAGCGCTCATTCCGGGCAAGAGCAAATCATGTCCCTTACCGCCGCTCTCGACTCCGCCCGCGCTTCGCTTATGGCGTCGGGCATCCAGTCGTCGACGATCTCGCGCAACATCGCCGGCGCCAGCACAGCCGGCTATTCGCGCAAGATCGCCGTGCTGGACAATCTTCCCAATACCGGTGTTTATGTCGCGGCGATCCAGCGCGCGGCCAGCGGCGGCCTGTTCACCAACGTCCTGACCGCGACGTCGGCGTCTGCCAAGCAGAGCGCGATCTATGACGGTCTCCAGAAGATCGCGACCTCGACGGTGGACGACCCCGAGCTCGAGCAATCGCCGACCGCCCAGCTCAACAAGCTGAAGCAGGCGCTCCAGCAATTCGCGAACTCGACGGATAACGCGACCTTGGCGCAGGCCGCGGTGACCTCCGCCAAGGACATGGCGACCGCGCTCAACCAGGCCACCAAGACCGTGCAGTCGGTCCGCGAAGGCGCGGACGCCGACATGGCGACGTCGGTCGCCAATATCAATCAGCTCCTCACCCAGTTCGACAAGGTCAACACCGCGATCGTGCGGGGGACGATCACCGGTGACGACGTCACCGACTA
The DNA here is from genome assembly GCF_004212635.1 of Bradyrhizobium genosp. SA-3. Lineage (GTDB taxonomy): Bacteria > Pseudomonadota > Alphaproteobacteria > Rhizobiales > Xanthobacteraceae > Bradyrhizobium. The sequence goes on from NZ_PSRT01000050.1 coordinate 27,486, forward strand.
TCTCGACCAGCGAGACAGCATCGTCTCGAAGCTGTCGCAGGAGGTCGGCGTCTCGATGTCGCTCCGCGCCAACGGCGATGCGGCGCTCTACACCGACAGCGGCGTCGTGCTGTTCGACAAGACGGCGCGAACGGTGAGCTTCACGGCGACCAACGTCTATACTGCCGGCACCACGGGCAATGCGGTTTATATCGACGGCGTCCCGGTCACCGGTGCCAATTCCGTGATGCCGCTCAAGACAGGCAAGCTCGCGGGGCTCGCCGAATTGCGCGACAACGCCACGGTCACCTATCAGAGCCAGCTCGACGAAATCGCGCGCGGTCTGGTCGACGCCTTCAAGGAAGTCGACCAGTCCGGCGCCGCGCTACCGGACGTGCCCGGCCTCTTCACCTATCCCGGCGCGCCCGCGATGCCCGCGAGCGCCACCATTTCGGTCGGCCTTGCCGGCACGATCAGTGTTGCCGCGTCGGTCGATCCGGCCGCAGGCGGCAACCCGAACCTGCTGCGCGACGGCGCGATCAGCGGCAACGCCGCCTATAATTACAACACGACCGGCAACGCCGGCTTCTCGGCGCGGCTCCAGCAGCTCATCAACGAGATGGACGCGTCGCAGCCATTCGACGCCACGGCTCAGGGCAAGCCGAGCGGCAGCGTGATCGAATTCGCGTCCTCCTCGGCGAGCTGGATCGAAAGCCAACGCAAGGCCGCGGACGATAGCGTGCAGTACCAGAACACGCTGCTCGACCGCAGCACCGCGGCGCTGTCCAACGTCAACGGCGTCAACATGGACGACGAGATGTCGCTGATGCTCCAGGTCGAGCGCACCTATTCGGCATCGTCGAAGATCATTTCCACCGTCGACGAGATGTTGCAGAGCCTGCTGGCCGCCGTGGGGAATTAAGTCATGATGAGCGCGAACTACATCTCGACCTTGATGCTGTCTTCGGCCTTGAGGTCATCGATCACCAACAATCAGAGTGCGCTGAGCAAGGCCTCGAAGGAGGCGACCACGGGCCGCTTCGCGGACGTCGGTCTCGAACTCGGCACGGGGACGGGCCGCGACGTGAGCTTGCGCGCCGAATTCAACTTCGCCGACCAGCTCGTCGATACCAACGAACTCGTCGCGGGTCGGCTCGACGTGACGCAGAACCGGATCACCCAGCTCGGCACGACTGCGTCGGACTTCCTCAAGAACCTGATCGCCGCTCGCGACGCCGACAGCGGTGCGCGGATCATCCTACCGAGCGCATCCGCCAATCTCCAGGATCTCGTCGGCGCGCTCAACGTCTCCTATAACGGCTCGTACCTGTTCGGCGGCATCAATACGCAGACCCAGCCGGTCACGAATTACACCGCCGGCTCGGCCAGCAAGAACCAGGTCGACGCGGACTTCCTGGCGAGCTTCGGCTTCTCGCAGTCCTCGGCCAGCGTGAGCACCATCACTCCGGCGCAGATGCAGAACTTCCTCGACAACACCCTCGACACCGAGTTCGCGAGCCCGGCCTGGAACACCAACTGGTCGTCGGCGACCGACCAGACGCTGTCGAGCCGCATCTCCACGACCGAGGTCGTCGACAGCTCCGTCAGCGCCAACCAGCCCGGCTTCCGCAAGCTGGCCGAGGCCTACACCATGCTCACCGATCTCGGGAATACGAACCTGAGCAAGGATACGTTCCAGGTCGTCGTCGACAAGGCCATCAGCCTCGTCAGCGGCGCCATCAACGATCTCGCCGTGCTCGGGGGCACGGTCGGCTCGATCCAGCAACGCGTCACCGGCGCGACCGAGAAGCTGAAGATCCAGAAGGACATCCTCAACGACCAGATCGTCAAGATGGAGGCGGTCGACCCGACCGAGGCCTCGGTCCGGGTCAACACCTTGCAGACCCAGATCCAGACGGCGCTCGCGCTCACCTCGCAGCTCCAGAAGATCAGCCTCATCAACTATCTCTGAGCCAAAGCTCGCTGGTAAGGCTCGCAACCTTGTCCTGTTATTCGGTCTCCCGTGCAGAGTGGTTCTGATGACGTTTGAAGCCTATGAAGCGGTCGTCGACGAGAGTGGCCATGAGGCGCGGGGCCGCGAGCGGCAGGCGCTCAGCCTCGGCATCGACCGGCTTGAGCGGATTCAGCGAGGCGGATTCCGCCTCGAGGATCTGGTCGAGAGCCTGCTCTATGTCCGGCGGCTGTGGACGATCTTCATCGAGGACCTCTCGCATCCGGAGAACGGACTGCCGGACAAGCTGCGGGCCGACATCATCTCGATCGGCCTGTGGGTCGTCAAGGAAGCCGACCGCCTTCGCGAAGAGAAATCGAACGACGTGATGCAGCTCATCGAAATCAACCGCTTGATCCGAGACGCTCTTTGATGAAGATCTCCTTGCGGGCGGGCGAACGGATCTACATCAACGGCGCGGTGCTGCGCGTGGACCGCAAGGTCTCCGTCGAGCTCGTCAACGACGTGATGTTCCTGCTCGAAGGGCAGGTCATGCAGGCATCCGACGCCACTACGGCGATGCGGCAGCTTTATTTCATCGTGCAGCTCATGCTGATGAACCCGACCGACGTCCGGGATGCGTCGGCGCTCTACGCGCAACATTACGCGGCCCTGCTTGCGGTGTGCGAGAACCGCGAGATGCTCGACGGACTTGCCGCGGTCGACGAGCTGGTCGAGACGACCCGTTACTTCGAGGCGCTCAAGCGGATCCGGGCGCTGTTCCCGGTGGAGCAGGCGATCCTGGCCGGCGCCACCACCCATACCCCATTCGAGGCTGCCTGACAGCGGAGAAGCTAGATGAACGTCACCAGCGCGACCGACACGACCGGCAAGTCCTCCAGTTCGACCAGCTCGACCACGGCCACGTCGAGCAACAGCGTCGACTACAACACGTTCCTTCAGCTGCTCGTCGCCGAGATGAAGAACCAGGATCCGACCAATCCGATGGACACCTCGCAATATATGAGCCAGTTCGCGCAGCTCTCGACGGTCGAGCAGGCCATGCAGACCAATACGAAGCTGGATGCGCTGTTGTCCTCACAGTCGTTGTCGCAGGCCAACGGGCTGATCGGAAAAACCGTCAGCTTCACCGACTCGACCGGCGCCAGCTTCAGCGGCAAGGTCGCTTCAGTCTCCATCAACAGCGACGGCTCCATCGCGACCCTCGAGAACGGCACGAAGGTCGCCGTCGGGCCCGGGCTCACCATCAGCCAATCATGAACGAGCGGGACGCCCTCGACATCGTCCAGGCCGCGATCTGGACAATCATCGTCGCCTCCGGGCCCGCGGTCGGTGCGGCAATGCTCGTCGGCACCGTCATTGCGCTGATCCAGGCGCTGACCCAGATCCAGGAGGTGACGCTGACCTTCGTCCCGAAGATCATCGTCATTCTCCTGGTCGTCGCCGTCTCCGGCTCCTTCATCGGGGCGCATCTCTCCACCTTCACCGAGATGGTCTATTCGCGGATCGAGCACGGCTTCTGATCCCCGAGGCACCACCCTCGCGTAAGCTTTGCACGGCAGATTACCGGGCGGATCCTCTGCCGGTGACCCATGGCCGATACGTTAGCTGCTAGCCTGCCAAGCCCGCGCCGCCTCGGGGCGGACGCCTTCTTTGCGGGCGGTATCGTGACCATGCTCACGATCCTGTTCCTTCCCATACCGCCGATCCTGATCGATCTCGGCCTCGCCTTCTCCATCGCGCTCTCGGCGCTGATCCTGATGGTCGCGCTGTGGATCCAGCGGCCGCTCGACTTCTCGGCCTTTCCGACCGTGCTGCTGATCGCGACGATCCTGCGCCTCGCACTGAACGTCGCGACGACGCGCCTGATCCTGTCGCGGGGCGGGGAGGGCGAGCAGGCCGCAGGCTACGTCGTCGCCGGATTCTCGAAGTTCGTCATGGGCGGCGACTTCGTCATCGGCCTGATCATCTTCGCGATCCTGGTCACGGTCAATTTCGTCGTGATCACCAAGGGCGCGACGCGTATCGCCGAAGTCGGCGCCCGCTTCACCCTGGACGCCATCCCCGGCAAGCAGATGGCGATCGACGCAGATTTGTCGGCGGGCCTGATCGACGACAAGGAGGCCCAGCGCCGGCGCCGCGAGCTCGAAGAGGAGAGCGCGTTCTTCGGCGCCATGGACGGCGCCTCGAAATTCGTCCGTGGCGACGCCATCGCCGGCCTGATCATCACCGCAATTAACATCTTCGGCGGCATCATCATCGGCGTTACCCATCACGGGCTGACGCTGTCGCGCGCTGCCGACGTCTATACGAAACTCTCCGTCGGCGACGGCCTGGTGTCGCAGATGCCGGCACTGATCGTGTCGCTGTCGGCAGGCCTCCTGGTCTCCAAGGGCGGCACCAGGGGGTCGGCGGAGCAGGCCGTGCTGCGGCAGCTCGGCGGCTATCCGCGCGCGGTGTCGGCAGCTGCGCTGATGATGTTCGTGCTCGCCTTGATGCCGGGGCTGCCGATGGCGCCGTTCGTGCTGCTCGGCGGCGTCATGGCCTTCGTCGGTTACTCGCTGCCGAAGCGGCAGGCGGCGCTGAAGCAGAAGGAAGATGCGCGCAAGGCCGACGAACGTGCCCAGGCCGATGCCAAGGAATCCGTCAAGGAGCAGCTCAAGACCGCGGAGATTGAGCTGGCGCTCGGCGGCCATCTTTCGGTCCATCTCCTGGGCTCGCGCACCGAGCTTGCGCACCGCGTCGCCAAGATCCGCAAGAAGTTCGCCAAGCAGTACGGCTTCGTCATTCCGGAGATCAAGCTCAGCGACAATCTGTCGATCGATCCCAAGGGGTATCAGATCCGGATCCACGACACCCGCGTCGCCCATGGCGAGCTCAGGCTCGGCGAGGTGCTGGTGCTGGTCGACAAGGACGGAAAGCCCGATGTCCCCGGCGAAGAGGTGATCGAACCCGCCTTCGGCATGAAGGCGCTGTGGGTGACGGAGGCCTTCACCGACGAAATCAAGCGGCAGGGCTGCAAGCCGGTCGACAATCTGTCGGTGCTGCTCACGCATCTCAGCGAGGTGATCCGGGCGAATCTCGCCCAGCTCCTGTCCTACAAGGACATGCGCGCCCTGCTCGACCGGCTCGATCCGGAATACAAGCGCCTGGTCGAGGATCTCTGCCCGTCGCAGATCTCCTATTCGGGGCTGCTGGCCATCCTGAAGATTCTGCTGGCCGAACGCGTGTCGATCCGCAACCTGCACCTCATCCTCGAGGCGATCGCCGAGATCGCGCCGCATGTGCGGCGCTCCGAGCAGGTCGCAGAGCACGTACGGACGCGTCTTGCCCAGCAGATCTGCGGCGACCTCTCCGACAACGGCGTGCTGAACGTGGTCCGCCTGGGCAATCGTTGGGACCTGGCGTTCCATCAGAGCCTGAAGCGCGACGGCAAGGGCGACGTCGTCGAGTTCGACGCCGATCCACGTCTGATCGAGCAGTTCGCGACCGAAGCCAGCGCGGCGATCCGCAAGTTCACCGAGAACGGCACCAGCGTGGTACTGGCGGTGACCCCCGAAGCCCGTCCCTATGTCCGGATGATCCTGGAGCGGGTATTCCCGACCTTGCCGATCCTGTCGCATGTCGAAGTCGCGCGCAGCGCCGAGATCAGGGCGCTCGGAGCCGTATCGTGATCAGCGGCCTCGCCGACAGCGTGCTGGTGACGTTCATCGTGTTCTGCCGCATCGGCGCCTGCCTGATGCTGGTGCCGGGCTATTCCAGCGTCAACGTTCCGGCCCAGGTCCGCCTGTTCGTCGCGCTCGTCACGACGTTCGCGTTGACGCCGATCCTGATCGCGGTCCTGAAACCGCTTACGGACAACGCGGCGCCGCTGACGCTGGCGCTCCTGATCTGCTCCGAGCTCGTGGTCGGCAGCGTCATCGGCCTCGGCGGGCGTGTGTTCTTCCTCGCGCTCCAGACCATGGCGACGGTGATGGCGAGCGCGATCGGGTTGAGCAACATCCCGGGCACGCCGGTCGGCGACACTGATCCGGCGCCGGCCCTGGTGCCGCTGATCATGGCGGCCGTCACTACGCTGTTCTTCATGACCGACCAGCACTGGCAGGTCCTGCGCGGGCTGATGAACTCCTACGACGTCTGGCATCCCGGGAACAGGCTCGGGGGCAGCATGGCGCTCGACCAGCTCGTCAGCCGCCTCTCGGAAGCGTTCGTGCTGACGCTGCGGATCACCAGTCCCTTCATCGTCTATTCGGTTATCGTCAACCTGGCGGTCGGCCTGATCAACAAGCTGACGCCCGCCATACCGGTCTATTTCATCTCGGTGCCGTTCGTGCTGTTCGGCGGCTTCCTGCTGCTTTATCTCACCAGCGACGAGCTGCTGACGCAATTCATGCTCGGCGTCTCGTCGTGGCTGGCGGAGTGATGGTCATGACGTCGCGCGCGGACAAGCTCGGTCGGATGGTCTCGCTGGTGAAGCTCCAGCTCCGGCTGTCCGAATGGCAGCTTGCGCAATTGCGCCAGCAGGAGCGCAGCCTGCAGGACGAGCAGGAATGGCTGGTAGGGGCCCTGAACGAAGGGAAGCCGCCGGCGGGATCATCAAGCGAATCGATCGCGCGGCGCCTCACCAGGACGAGCGTCGGCGCCCGCGCGGTTCAGGCGCAGGCATCGCAGCAGCTCGACCTGGTTCGCTCGGAGAGCCGCCGTGTGAAACAGCTCGAGCAGGTCGCGAAAGCGGCGCTCGCCGACAAGCTTCGCGACGCGGAGAAGCGCTCGCTCGAGGAAATGACGGGCACAAGCCCAGCCGTGCGCGAGTGGACGCCGCGGCCAGCCAGCCGGAACAAGACATGATCGTGACAGCGACACCCGACCTCGTTCTCGACGTCCTCGAAGCTGGTGACCCCGTGGCGCAGCGCGTGGCCACCGCGAAGCTCGATGCGCCGAAATCATCGGATGTCGATTTCGCCGCCACGATGGAGGCGGAAGTCGGCAAGGCCAAGGCTGCTGCTGTCGATCAATCCGCGACGAAGATTGCCGACGCGCAGTCGGGCGCAGTGAACGGCGCGCCGGTGCAGGTGATCAAGGCGCCGGCCTCCGGCGAGGTATACCGGAAGTTCGAGGCCTTCATTCTCCAGACCTTCGTCGAGACGATGTTGCCGAAGGAGTCGGAGGAGGTCTTCGGCAAGGGCACGGCCGGCGGCGTCTGGAAGTCGATGCTGGCGGAGCAGCTCGGTAGTCAGCTGGCCAAGGGCAAGGGCATTGGCATTGCCAGGCAGCTCGCTGCCGCGCATCCGGCAGGACCGGACGTTGCGGGGAAGGCCGGATAGCGATCCGGGAATGGTGACAGAAGTTGAAGGGTGAATTTCCTATGCAGGCACAACAAGGCGCGGCGGCCCTGGTGATGGAACAGCCGGTCGCGGACATCGAGGCGACGACGACGGGAGCAGCAGCAGGCGATGCGCTGCTGCCCGTGCTCCTGCCGAATCCCGGCGGCGAGGTGGTGATCGAGGGCACTGACGCAGCGAGATCGGACGAGATGCGCGGCCTGCTGGCGGCGATCCGCCGGCTCGAAAGCATCGTCGAGGAGGAGACGGCAGCGCTCGCGGCCGGAAAGAAGATCGATTTCGACGATTTCAGCGCCCGGAAGAGCCGGAGCATGCTCGAATTCGTCCGCCTGATGCGGGCACGGGTGCATCTCGGCGGCGAGATCGAGATCACCGAGGAGATCCAGCGGTTGCGCGAGAAGCTGGAGCGGAATCGCTCCGTCCTCGAAATGCATTACGACGCGGTGCGCGAGGTCGCGACCATCATCGTCAAGGCGATCAAGGATGCCGAGTCGGACGGCACCTATACCGGCCGCGCAACACAGGATGGAAAATGATCAGGCTGGTGCTGGCCGGGCTCTGGGTATGCATCCTCACCGCAGGCACGAGCTATGCCGTGGCCTATTGGAAGGAAAACGGCAGCCTGCTGCCGGCGAAGGACGAGTATCTCGAGGGGCTGCAATATCAGAAGACGCGGGCGCTGAGCGTGCCCATGGTCGAGAACGGCAACGTGCAGGGCTACATCGTCGCGCGCTTCGTCTACACGGTTGAGGCGCGGACCATGCATCAGCTCAACGTTCCGCCGGAGCCGTTCGTCGTCGACGAGGCCTTCCGCAGGATCTATGCCGACGACCGGCTCGATTTCAGGAAGCTCGCCCGCTACGACCTCTCCGTCCTCACGACGGCCATCAAGCAGCGCGTCAACGAGCGGATGCAGGCCGACGTGGTCCAGGACGTCCTGGTCGAGGACTTCAACTACGTGTCGAAGGAAGAATTCCAGCAGAAGCCGTAGCTCGATCTTCGTTGTCGCGGCGCTGCGCAGGCATTCCTGCCGCTTCCGTCAGCCTTCAGAACACTCCGGCCTCCGCGGGGATATCTCCGCGGAGGCCGCCTTCGTATCGCTGTCTTGCCGCGCTAGTTACCTGCCGGATACGCTGCCGGGGCGGCGTGCGCCCTGTTCAGGAGGATGCCGACCTCGTCGAGCTCCTGCATCGGTACGTCGAGCGTCTCGCCGGCCGGGATGTTGAGGCGATACCCGACGTAGCGCCGGGCCACGATCGCGTCGAAGCCGAGGCGGTCGCGGAGCTTCTTGCGCAGCTTGCTGACGTGGCTCTCGATCACGCTCTCGTCGAAGGTCGACTCGAAGATGCCATAGACCGCGTTGAAGATCTGCGTCTTGGTGATCCACTTGCCGTGGTTGCTCACCATATATTCGAGAATGCGCAGTTCGCGGCGGGGCAGGGTGAGGGCGTGGCCCGCGATCTCGGGGTCACGACCGTTGAAGAAGACCTGGATCCTGGTCTCGCAGTGCCTTGGCAGTTCGCCTACCCGGCGGCGCGCGATCGCCGCCGTTCGGGCGAGGATTTCGCGCAGGTGGATCGGCACGTGCACGACGTCGTCGACGCCGGACTCGAACAGCTCCAGCGTGTTCTTGAGCATCTTCTGGCCGCTCATGGCGATGATCGGAGCCGAGGAGCGCTTGCGCATCGCCCGCGGCAGGCTTCCGCGGGCATCGCAGTCCCCGAGCAGGAAGGCGTCCACCGCCGCTAGATCCGATTCACTCGCAGATTGCAGCCAGTCCCAGAATTCTCCGGAGGAGAAGCCGATCGACGATACACCTTCGCGAACGAGCCCTCCGACGTAGCTGTTCGCGACGCTCTCGCGATCATCAACGATAATATACATCAGTCTTTCGCCCCTGTTTCGCACTTGTTGCGCCCGGTTGGTTATTGTGATGCCCCGGCTCGGCAACGATGCTGTTTGACGACATTCCTTCCCGCGTATCGTTGTTATGGTTCCGATATTCGCGGGCAGCCCTACGCATTCAGTGCCTGCGTCTCGCAGGCCTGCTACTTCGACTCGATACTGAACGCTTACTGCGTGAGGCCCGGCGGGTGTCTTACGGATCACCTCGCGGAGCGGATTGAGAAACGACCTAGAACAGTTGCGCCAAGTTGCTCATCGCGTCCGAACACTACTGAACTGTGTCGATCTCCTCGCCAACTGACGAGAATCACTTGACTAGGACCGTAACGATTGCCCATTTCCGATCAAGCGTGCGCCACAAAGCGATTGCTACGTGTGCTTGATGCTGTTGGTTCGTTTCGAGTTGTTTCTTGATATATTCAAACGCATCAGTTGATTTGGATCTTGAACTAATTTTGCACCGTGGCATTCCTAAAGTTCCGCATCCCCGTATAATTACAGCCGTTTTGGGTGATGCTGCTCGTCATGCAAATTGAGGGGTTTTCAACCCGAGATTGACCCCCACCACCCTGTTTCCACATGCGACAATTCGACTCATGTGCAGCGGCGAGACTCCAGCTTGGCCAAATCTTGGCGAGGGTGTGTCTTTCGAGTCGCACTCTTGCCACGTGCATGACGTGTTCGACTCATCTGACGTCGCGTCGCGCGCCATGAAAAGTTTTTCGGTGCGCACGGTTCAGGCAAGCTTCGACACATAACGTTGCGGTTCGAAAGATCGAACCGAACGGAGCATTTCCAAAATGTTGTCCGATGGACAAGCTCGTCCCAACGCGAGCGCTGATGTTTCCGCGGCGGCGAAGCCGGCTCCGGAGGCGCGCGATACAAAGGACAATGCGGCACGAGCGACCAAGCCCGCAGCGAGCGCAAAGCGTGTTTCGGCTGCGGCGAGCGATGAAGCTCTGGCGAAAGAAGCGCTCGAGGGGCTGAAGCGTATTCGCGCCAAGGCGCGCCTCGACAAGATGGCGATACCGAAACCCGCCCCGGTCGTGATCAAGCCGGCCGTGATCGTGGCCAAGCCGCCGCCGCCGCGCCCGGCATGGGTAGCGCCGCTCGCAACACTGGCGGTCGCCGCCATCCTGGTGGTCTGCGCCTGCACTGGCGTGATCGCCTATCTCACCACGACGCAGCCCGTCCAGAACAACGTCGCGGCCAATACAGAGATCAGGAATCTGCGCGAGACGGTCGCGCAACTGCGCAAGCAGGTGTCGGGCGTATCCGAAAATCTCGACGGGCTGCGTACCGCGGTCGATCAATCCAGCAAGGCGACCAATGACCGCTTCGGCAGGTTTGCCGAGAACCTGGACCGCATCGAGCGGGTGAGCTCGTCCTCCACAGTGAAGCTCGATAAGCTCGCCCAAGGGCAGGCTCAGGTACAGGCCCAGGCTCCGGTGCCGGCAACTGTGGCATCGCAGCCGCCATCATCGCAGGCAATGCCGATGGTGGCTTCGGCCGCTGCGCCCGAGGTCACGGGCTCGCTTGCTCCGTCGGCGCCGCGCAAGGTGATCAAGGGCTGGTCAGTCCGCCAGGCCTATGAGGGAATTGCGATCCTGCAAAGCCCGAACGGCGTCATCGAGGCCGTGCTGGGACAGCAGGTACCCGGGCTCGGCCGTATCGAGGACATCAGGAACGAGAACGGGCGTCTGGTGGTGGAGTCCAGCGGAGGCGTCGTCTATTCGTCGCGCAAGGCAACGCCCTGATCGATGGAGTCTTCTATTGGCGGTGATGCTCGAAGCTGGTGCATAGCAGATCAACCTCGGCCTCGGCGATCGGCGCGCGAAAAAGGCGACAGCTGAACTCCACCGTCGTCTTGCTGTCCGTGGCGGTGCGATCTTCCCGGAGGAAGATGCATCGCCGGCAAATGTCGGTGTGGTGCCGCTGCTCGGCTGCGTCCGACTGATCCAGCACGTGCCGCAACGTGTCGCGAAAGCGGATCTTGACGTCGTCGTCGAGGACGGCGATCGCCTCGACGAGAACGTTGACGGGGTCGCGCACCAGGAACCTCTTGCCCTGCTGCGTCACGCTCAGCATCACCGAGCGCTTGTCCTTGGCCGAGCGCTTCCGCTCGAGATAGCCGAGCCGCTCCAGCTCGCCGATGATGAATGAGGCGGTGCCGCGCGTGGTGCCGACGTAACTAGCCAGCGCCGAAGGTGTCCGCGAGAACGGGTTGGCGCGGGAGAGGAAGCGCAACGCCATCCACTCGCGGTCGCGCAATCCGTGCTTGGTGCCTTCGAACCACAGGATACGCGCGACCTGCTCCAACAGTTCAATCGATTCGCGAGCCAAATTCATTTCAATTCCAGGTCGGATAAAGCTTTATTCAATTGAGCCCTGAGTAAGCGCAATCTGGGTGGACGAGAATGAAGCACTCGGGCGATCCTTCGTCTGGTCGGACGGCAGTTCGCGCGGGGACTACCCTTCTCCGTTTCCGGAGATGGAACTTCCGGCCGTGGAACTAGGACGTCACAAAGAAAGTTCGAGTAAATCGCTCGGCTCAACTGCTCTGAAAATTTCAATCAAATCACAACGGCTCGCGCCCGGATTGACGGCGATGTGCGATCACTGAGCAATATGATGTGTCGCTCCGGCCATGATGACGCCCATTTGTTGCAACGGAGCGCGTCGATTTGCGCGAGGACGCGGATCGTCGGTGGCATCTCCCGCATGGACTGCGGCGGGAGAACCGCAGTTTTCGGTTAATGGATATTGCGCCGCAACGTGGCCAAGCGGTTAAATCCGGCACACGATCATATCTGGGAAAGCCTGGCGAGTGGCAATCGCAGGCGGCGCCGCATTGAGGATTGCGGCTCCACCGTCACTTCGTCATTGCGCAATCGATGATGTCCCGGACCTGCCCCGGCATGTCTGGGACGCGCCCGGCCCTATCGTCCTTCGCCCGTGCGCCACAGCGCATCGAGGCCGTGCCGATAGGTCGGGAAGGCGAGCGTGACGCCGAGCTCGCGCTTCAATTTCGCGTTGGAGACCCGGGCGCTGCTGGCATAGAAGCTGCGGGCCATCGCCGACATCTCGGCGGTCGCGAACGCTTCTTCCGGCGGCGGTGCAACGCCCATCAGCTGCGCGGCGTAGGCGATCACGTCCTGTGGCGACGCGGGCTCGTCGTCGCACACGTTCCAGGTGCCACCGCCTTGGTGATGAATCGCGGCCATGATCACGCTTGCGATGTCGTCGACGTGGATGCGGTTGAAGACCTGTCCCGGCTTGATGATGCGCCGGGCCGTTCCCGCCCGCAGCGTCGCCAGCGCGTTGCGGCCGGGACCGTAGATGCCGGCAAGTCGCAGAATCGCGACGTCGCCGCTTGACGCACCCGTCCAGGCTTGCTCCGCTGCGATCCGCATTTGCGTGCGCTCGAGCGCAGCCTGCGGCGGCGTGCTCTCGTCCACCCACCCGCCTGCGTGATCGCCATATACGCCAATTGTGGAGAGATAGACGACCTTGCGGCGGCCCGCCGCCAGCACGTTGCCGAACGCCGCCAGCGCGGGATCGCCGGCGCGGCCGGGCGGGATCGAGATGAGAAGGACGTCGGCGTCGCTGATGCGTTCGGCCGTCGTGCGATCCGGATCAGTCCCGGAGAAGGGATGCACCTCGATGCTGGCGAGATCATCCCGCTGCTCGGGATCGCGCACGGTGCCGGCGACGTGCGAGAAGGCGCCGCCGAACCTGCGGACGAAGTGCCTGGCGCTATAGCCGAAGCCAAGAATGAAGAGCCGCATGCGTCTGCCGTGCTGGTCGGAGTTCCCGTCGCGCCGCCGCGCGCCTCTCCGCTCATAAGAGATTTTTGGGGCCGGCAAAAGATATTGCGATTTGTCTGACCTGCGGCCTCGGGCGATGGTCACCCGGGCGTCAGGAGAAATCATCGATCATGCAGGCAGAAGCACCCGCCCCGTTAGCATGCGAGGCCGCCGAGCTGATCCGGCGCGCCGCCGCGCTGATCTTCGATGTCGACGGCACGCTGGCCGAAACCGAGGAGCTGCATCGACAGGCCTTCAATCATGCCTTCTCGTGCCACGGGCTCGGCTGGGAGTGGGACCGAGCCGTCTACAAAGACCTGCTGCGGGTGACTGGGGGCAAGGAACGCATGCGCGCCTACCATTCAAGGCTACGGATCGCCCAGCCATTGGCGGACGCGGATATCGCGGAGCTTCACCGCATCAAGACCGCCCATTATGCCGAGCTGGTCGAGACCGGCTGCTGCCACTTACGGCCCGGCGTGGCGGAGCTGCTCGCCGCGGCGAGGGAGCGCGGCCAGCGGCTCGCGATCGCGACCACTACTTCTCACGGCAATATCGACGCACTGCTCTCGCAGGCGCTGGGGACGGGCTGGGCCGGGGATTTCGACGCGATCGTTGCCGGCGACGACGTGCGGCATAAGAAGCCCGCGCCGGACGTCTATTTAGAGGTCCTGGCGCGGCTGAGGCTGACTGCGCACGACTGCGTGGCGATCGAAGACTCCGCCAATGGCCTGATCGCGGCCTCACGTGCCGGCATACCGGTTCTGATCACGCGCAGCATGTTCTTCCGGGACGATGATTTCAGCCATGCGCGGGTCGTGCTGGACGATCTGTCTGGGCTTGGACCAGACGGCAGAACAAGAAAATGAAAAAACAACCCCATGCACAGTAGATCACGCCGGCGTGATCGCCATCTTCAGTGGACCCGGTGGCTCGGGCTATCCTCTTCAGCCTGCTCGACAATCTGCGCGATTGGGCTCGACTGGTGATGCACCAGGCGCCAGCCGTCGCCGACGCGGCGGAAATGGTTCGATGCGGCCAAGGCGGTGCCGTCGACGATCTCGATGCAGAGCACCCGCGCGCTGTCGCCATCGATGATCGCCTGCGGCTCGGCGCAGACGATCTGCGGCCGCTCCGGGTTCTGCAGGATGTCGCGCCAGCTTCCGATCACGGTGGCCCGCCCGATAATGGCTGGCCAGCCGGGATGGATGCAGGAAATGGCGTCATCATCGGCCCACATCCGCTCCATTTCGTCGAAATTGCCGGTCGAAAAGGCGGCGTAGAAGGCCGCGTTCGCGGCGATGACCTTGCTGTCCTTTGCCATGCCTCTCGGGTGCGGCAATGATAGGCAAAAATCAAGCGCGACTTCCGTCAATTTTGACCGCAGTGCAGCATGGCCCGTTTCGCAGTCACGCCGAGACGTGCGTCTCCACCGCCCGCCGCGCGCCATCCTTGTAGAGACAGCCGAGCGCCGCGGTCACGGCCTCACGCAGGCGCGGCTCGGCGCCAAGAGGTCCGAACACCTTCGCGACTCCAAGCAATGCGGGCGCGAGCCGTTCGGCGACGGGACCTGCCTCGCGCGCCAATGCGGCGAATTCGCCGGCAAGGGGATCGCGCACGTCGATGGCGCGTCCCTGCTCGTCGAGGCCGGTGACATAGCGCATCCAGCCGGCCACTGCGAGCGCATGGGTTGCGATCGGCAAATCCTGGCGCAGGCGATCCTGCATTGCACCGAGCAGGCGCTGCGGCAGCTTTTGCGAGCCGTCCATCGCGATCTGCCAGGTGCGGTGGTGAAGTGCCGGATTGGCGAAGCGCTCGAGCAGCGAGGCGCGATAGGCGGCAAGGTCGGTACCTGAAGGCATTGTCAGCGTCACCGCGGCTTCTTCCATCACCTGCGCGGCGAGGCGTGCGAAATGCGGGTCCTGCATGGTATCGGCGATGGTCTCGTAGCCCGAGAGATAGCCGAGATAGGCCAGCGCCGAATGGCTGGCGTTGAGCAGCCGCAGCTTCATCAGCTCGAACGGCTTGACGTCGCTGACGAGCTCGACGCCGGCGGCGGCGAGATCGGGCAGGCCCGCCGTGAAGCGGTCCTCGACCACCCATTGCGTGAACGGCTCGGTCATCACGGGCCAGGCGTCGCGCATGCCCAGCGCGGATGATACCGCTTCCCGGTCGGCATCCGTGGTTTCCGGCACGATGCGGTCGACCATGGTGCAGGGGAAAGCGACCGCATCCGCGATCCACTTGCCGAGCTCCTTCGACCGCAGCGCGGCGAACTGCGTCACGATCCGCTGCACGGTGTGGCCGTTGGCGGCGAGGTTGTCGCAGCACAGCACGGTGAAGGGTGAAAGGCCCTGTGCGCGGCGGCGCGCCAGCGCCGCCACGATGAAACCGGGCGCCGAGCGCGGCGTGTCGAAATTGTTGAGGTCGTGCACGATGTCGGGATGCCGCTCGTCGAGGTCGCCGGTCTGCGGCGTGTGGCAATAGCCCTTCTCGGTGACGGTCAGGGAGACGATGCGAATGGCGGGATCGGCCATCCGCGCGACCAGCTGGGCCGGATCCTCGCGCGCGACGACACTGTCGAGCAGCGCGCCGATGACGCGGTGCTCGGTGCCTTCGGCCGAACGGATCGCAACGGTGTAGAGGTGGTCCTGTGGGGCGAGAGCATCGCGCGTATCCGGGCTGCGCAGGCTCGCGCCGACGATGCCCCAGGACGCAGCGCCTGCGGCAAGGCAGTCGTCGATGACGACGGCCTGATGCGCGCGATGAAACGCGCCGAGACCAAGATGCATGATGCCGGGCGTGACGCGCGAGCGGTCATAGGCCGGGCGGCGGATGCCGGGCGGCAGCCGGTCGAGATTGGCGCGGCCAAGGCGCGTTGAATTAAGGCGCATGGACGTCTCCCCTTTGCTTTGCCGCTGCTTGACATGGCGCCCGTCCTCGGTCAATGCTCCGGTCAATTGGTAAGACCAATTTTCCAAAATTGGCCGGTCGCGGGTGCTTAAGGTGCGTCGCGCGACCCTTTCGGGAGGACCAGCGTGCCGCTGGAAGCTGTGGAGGCGAGACGGCTCTATCGCCAAGTCGCCGATCAATTGCGAGGCCTGATCGACAGCGGCGAGTACGCGGTCGGCAGCCGCTTGCCGACCGAGCGCGAACTCGCCGAGGAGCTCAAGGTGTCGCGGCCGACGGTGCGCGAAGCCCTGATCGCGCTCGAGGTCGAAGGCCGCCTCCGCATCCGCGTCGGGTCCGGCATCTACGTGATCGAGCCCGCCGCCGTTGCGGCACCGGCACCCGCTTCCGTCATCGAAGGCCCGTTCGAGCTGCTGCGCGCCCGCGAATTCCTGGAAAGCGCCATCGCCGAACAGGCCGCGCGCGTGGCAACCAAGGACGATATCGCCCGCATCGATGCGTCCCTTGTCGCGATGGAGAATGTCGAGCATCCCGGCGAAGCTTCGATGGTCCACGACCGCGCGTTTCACGTCGCGATTGCCGGCAGCCTTGGCAACGCCGTCCTGGTGCGCGTGGTCGGCGAACTGTTCGACCAGCGCCTCAATCCCTATTTCGCGCAGCTTGCGCATTATTTCGAGAGCCCGGGCACGTGGCGCACGGCGCTCGACGAGCATCGCGCGGTGCGCGACGCGATCGTGGCGCATGATCCGGACGCCGCGCGCGATGCCATGCGCGTTCATCTGGCGCGCTCCCAGGAACGCTTTGCGCAGAATTTTGGCGCCGAGAACGCGGCGGGATCGTCGTCCGGACGCGCCAGCACGGTGCGACCTGCGGCAAAACCGTCGAAACCGAAACATGCGCCGAAGAAGCGGACTGCGAGCAGCCACGCGCGGCGGCGATGAGATTGGGCGGTCCGCATCCTTGTCGGGGCGGGCGAACAAGAAGCAGACTTGAACGATGGAGGAAAAGTCGATGTTGAAGAAGATGACGATTGCCGCGGCACTCTCCGCCGCAGCGCTGCTGGCTGCGACCAATGCAGGCATGGCGCAGACCAAGCTCAAATGGGCCCATGTCTATGAGACCTCGGAACCGTTCCACACCGCCTCGGTCTGGGCCGCGCAGGAGATCGGCAAGCGCACCAACGGGCGCTATCAGATCGAGGTCTATCCGGCCTCGCAGCTCGGCAAGGAGGCCGACATCAACCAGGGCCTCTCGCTCGGCTCGGTCGACATCATCATCTCCGGCTCGAGCTTCGCGGCCAAGAGCTTCCCGCCGATCGGCGTGACCTACTATCCCTACACCTTCCGCGACGCCGATCATCTTCTCGCCTATACCAAGAGCGACATCTTCAAGGAGCTCGCCAAGGGCTATGAGGACAAGAGCGGCCACCACATCGTCGCGGTGACCTATTACGGCGTGCGCCAGACCTCGTCGAACAAGCCGATCAAGACCTGCGCCGACATGAAGGGCCTGAAGATTCGCGTGCCCGACGTGCCGGCCTATCTGGCAATGCCGCGCGCCTGCGGCGCCAACACCGCGCCGATCGCGTTCGCCGAAGTCTATCTCGCGCTCCAGAACGGCACCGTCGAGGCGCAGGAGAATCCGCTGACGACGATCGAGGCCAAGAAGTTCTACGAGGTGCAGAAGCACATCGTGCTGACCGGTCACATCGTCGATCACCTCAACACCGTGGTCGCCGGCGCGCTGTGGAAGAAGCTCTCCGACGATGACAAGAAGATCTTCACCGACGTGGCGCAGGAAGCCGCCGCCAAGGCCACCGGAGAGATCAAGCAGAACGAGGCCAAGCTGGTCGCCTTCTTCAAGGAGAAGGGCCTGAGCGTGACCGAGGTCGACAAGAACGAGTTCCGCGACACCGTGCTGAAGAACGTCGCGTTCGAGACGTTTGGTTATCGCAAGGCCGACTGGGAGCGGATCCAGGCGGTCAAGTAACCGATGCCCGTCGTTCCGGAGCGACGCGTAAGCGTCGAATCCGGAACCTCGAGATTCCGGGTTCGGCTCTTCGAGCCGCCCCGGAATGACGATCGAGTGCATTAAGGAGCAACCCCATGTCGACCGCCGAAATACACCGGCAGATCACCGCGGACGAGATCGCCCACACCTTCGAGGAGGAGGCGACGCCGAAGGTCGATCTCGGCATCTACGTGTTCGAGGACTGGGTGGCGCTTGCGATCTTCTGGGTGATGGCGCTCGCCGTCTTCCTCCAGTTCTTCACCCGCTACGTGCTCAACGACAGCTACGCCTGGACCGAGGAGATCGCGACCTATTGCCTGATCGGCGTGGTCTTCATCGGCGCCGCGATGTGCGTGCGGCTGTCGCGGCACATCCAGGTCGATCTCGTCTATCGCTATCTGCCGCGGCCCGTGGGCCGTGCGCTGTCGACGGTGATCGACCTGATCCGGATCGCCTTCTTCGGCTACGCCACCAAGCTGGTCTGGGTCTACATCCAGATCATCGGTGACGAGCAGATGACCACGATCAACTTCCCCAAGAACTACGTCTATTACGCCGTGCTGCTCGGTTTCGTGCTGATGTTCCTTCGCTCGGTGCAGGCGGCGCTGCAACACTGGCGGCAGGGTTATTCGGTCCTCGAACGTCCCGGTGCCTACGACGGATCGGAGATATAACATCATGCTGCTGTTGCTCGGAGGCTTTCTCATCCTGATGCTGCTCGGCGTTCCCGTGGCGATTGCCATGGCCGCGTCGTCGCTGCTCTACATCCTGGTCAGCGGCGTGACGCCCGACGTCACGCTGGCGCAGCGCATGATCGCCGGCGTCGAGAGCTTTCCGCTGCTTGCCGTGCCGTTCTTCATCCTGGCCGGCAACCTCATGAACATTGCCGGCGTCACCGGGCGCATTTACAAATTCGCCGTCGCGCTGGTCGGGTGGATGCGCGGCGGCCTCGGTCACGTCAACATCATCGGCTCGGTGATCTTCTCCGGCATGTCCGGCACCGCGATCGCGGACGCCGCCGGTCTCGGCACGATCGAGATCAAGGCAATGAAGGACCACGGCTATTCCACCGAGTTCTCGGTCGGCGTCACCGCAGCCTCGGCGACGCTCGGGCCGATCATCCCGCCGTCGCTGCCCTTCGTGATCTACGGCATGATGGCGAACGTCTCGATCGGCGCGCTGTTTCTCGGCGGCGTCATTCCCGGCATCGTCCTGACCCTGTTCATGATGGCCACCGTCACCTATTTCGCGCACAAGAACAAATGGGGCAGCGATACGCCGTTCTCCTGGCCGCAGCTCGGCTCGGCCGGGCTCGAGATCATCATCGTGCTCTCGTTCCCCCTCGCCATCTGGCTGATGGTGCTGGCCGGTCTTTCGGTCAACATGGCCGTGGTCATCGGTCTCGGCACGCTGCTCGTGATCGACTGGTATTTCGACTTCTCGGCGGTGATGGCGCTGATGGCGCCGGTGATCCTGATCGGCGGCATGACGCTCGGCTGGTTCACGCCGACGGAAGCCGCGGTCGCCGCCGTGATCTGGTCGCTGTTCCTCGGCCTCGTCCGCTACCGCACCATGACGCTGCAAACGGTGGCGAAGGCGACCTTCGACACCATCGAGACCACGGCCTCGGTGCTGTTTATCGTCACAGCGGCCTCGATCTTCGCCTGGCTGCTGACGGTGTCACAGGCCGCGCAGACGTTGTCGGACTGGATGCTCAGCGTCACCCACAACAAATGGGTGTTCCTGGCACTCGCCAACGTCCTGATCCTGTTCGTCGGCTGCTTCATCGACACCACGGCGGCGATCACCATTTTGGTGCCGATCCTGCTGCCAATCGTGCTCAAGCTCGGCATCGATCCCATTCACTTCGGTCTGATCATGACGCTGAACCTGATGATCGGACTGCTGCATCCGCCGCTCGGCATGGTGCTGTTCGTGCTCGCTCGCGTGGCAAAGCTCTCGGTCGAGCGCACGACGGTGGCGATCCTGCCCTGGCTGGTGCCGCTGATGCTCGCGCTGATCGCGATCACCTACATTCCTGACCTGACCCTCTGGCTGCCAAAATACATGGGACTCTCCAAATGACCTCCACTGCTCTCGCCGCGACCCTGTTCGGGCCCGAAGACCTGCGCATGATCGAGCATCCGCTCGACAAGCTCGCAGACGGCATGGTGCGCATCCGCTTCGGCGCCGGCGGCATCTGCGGTTCGGACATGCATTATTTCCGTCACGCCCGCACCGGCGATTTCGTGGTGAAGTCGCCGCTGGTGCTAGGCCACGAGATCTCCGGTGAAGTCGTGGAGATCTCCGGCGCCGCAGCGAACCTGAAGATCGGTGACCGCGTCGCCGTCAACCCGTCGCGCTGGTGCGGCCATTGCGTCGCCTGCCGCGAGGGCCGGCCGAACCTCTGCGAGAACATCTACTTCATGGGCTCGGCCTCGAAGACGCCGCACATGCAGGGCGGCTTCGCCAATTACTTCGACGCGATCCCCGCACAGTGCGTGAAGATCCCGGATCACGTGTCCTATCAGGCCGCAGCGCTGGCCGAACCGCTCGCGGTCTGCCTGCACGCGGTCGCGCGCGCCGGCAACATCGAGGGCAAGCGCGGCATCATCTTCGGCGCCGGCCCGATCGGGCTTCTGACCATGCTCGCCGCACACCGCGCCGGTATGGCCGATGTCACGGTGGCCGACATCGCGCCGGCGCCACTGGCTTTCGCAAGCCGGCTCGGCGCCTCGCATGTCGAGAACGTCTCGGGCGGGGAGGAGGGTCTGAAGGCGCAGGCGGCTTCGCGTCCCTATGACGTCGCGTTCGAGGTCTCCGGCACGGCCGCGGGGCTTGCGAGCGCGATCGGCATCGTGCGGCGCGGCGGCGTCGTGGTGCAGATCGGCAATCTGCCGGGCGGGCAGATCCCGACCCCGTCGAACGCGGTGATGGCCAAAGAGATCGACCTGCGCGGCTCGTTCCGCTTCGGCTTCGAGTTCATGACGGCGGTGGAACTGATCGCGGCCGGCAGTGTCGATGTGCTGTCGCTGGTCACCGCCGAACGGCCGCTGTCGACCGCGCCCGACGCACTCAGGCTGGCACTCGACCGCTCGCAGAGCGTCAAGGTCGTGCTGACCGCGAACTGATCCCAGAGCCCGTTCCGATTGGATCGGAACGGGCTCTGGATTCTTGTTTTGACGCGTTTTCTTTACGCGAACCGGTGCCCACTTCGCTCGAAAACGCTTTAGGAGAACGCATGATGCTGGAAGGATGGCGCTGGTACGGGCCGGATGATCCGGTCTCGCTCGACGATGTCAGGCAGGCCGGCGCGACGGACATTGTCTCCGCGCTGCATCAGGTGCCGATCGGGGAAGGCTGGACGCGCAAGGCGGTCGAGGAGCGCAAGAATTTCATCGAGCACGGCCAGCCGGGTCGTTCGCAACTGACCTGGTCGGTGGTAGAATCGATTCCGATCCCCGACGACGTCAAGCGGCTCGGGGGCAAGGCGACGAAGTCGATCGAGGCGTGGATCGCGAGCCTGGAAGCGGTGGCCGCCGCCGGCATCAAGATCATCTGCTACAATTTCATGCCTGTCGTCGACTGGTGCCGCACCGATCTGGAATGGGAGCTGCCGAACGGCGCCCGCGCCATGCGCTTCGACCAGGACCGCTTTGCCGCCTTCGAGCTGCATATCCTCAAGCGCCCGGCGGCCGTGCAGGAGTATTCGCCGGAGCAGCAGGCGCGCGCGAAACAGCTGTTCGACCAGATGAGCCAGGCCGATATCGACTATCTCGTGATGGTCATTGCCAGCGCTCTGCCGGGCTCGACCACCGAGCCGATGACCATCCCGCAATTCCGCGACCGGCTGGAAACCTATCGCGACATCACGCCGGCGATCCTGCGGCAGCATCTCGCCGAATTCCTGGGCCGGGTCGCGCCGGTCGCCGAGCAGCTCGGCGTATCGCTGACGCTGCATCCGGATGATCCGCCGCGCCCGCTGTTCGGCCTGCCGCGCGTTGCCTCGACGGCCGAGGATTACCAGGCGCTGTTCGACGCCGTGCCGTCCAAGGCCAACGGCATCTGCCTGTGCACGGGCTCACTCGGCGTGCGCGCCGAGAACAATCTGCCTGAAATGGCAGAGCGCTTTGGCCCTCGCATCGCCTTTGCCCATCTGCGCGCGACCAAGCGCGAGGCCGACGGCCTGTCGTTCTACGAGTCCGACCATCTCGACGGCGACGTCGACATGGTCGCAGTGCTCAAGGCGCTGTTGAAGGAGAATGCGCGGCGTTCCCGAGACAAGAGAATCGTGTTCCGTCCCGATCACGGCCACCGCATGCTCGACGATCTCGCCGCCACCAAGCGCACCAATCCCGGCTACACCGCGATCGGCCGCCTGCGCGGCCTCGCCGAACTCCGCGGCGCCATCCGCGCGATCGAGCATCGGTAGGACCAAAGCTCTATCCACATCGTCATTGCGAGCGTAGCGAAGCAATCCAGAATCCCTCCGCGGAAAGACTCTGGATTGCTTCGCTACGCTCGCAATGACGTGGAGGGAGTGGTGCCTCACCCTAACGCCTGCTCAATAGCACGCCGCCATCGCGCCGAGTTTCGGATAGAGCCGGTCAATCGCGGCGATCTCGCTTTTCATCTGCGCGATGATCCAGTCGCGGATCTCGGCGGCGATGGGGCGCATCGGCCGGTTGCGCGGCGGCAGGAATTCGCAGACGCGGCGCGTGGTGGTGAGGGTGTCGGAGGCCGGCACCAGCGCGCCGGTGAGAAGCCAGTGCGAGGCCACCGTCAGCCAGCCGAGCGCGATACCCTGGCCGAGCAGCGCGGCCTGCACCACGACGGCATAGTCGGTGAAGCTCAGCGCCTTGGCCGCGCCGCGGCGCCCGGTGAGGAGCGATGCGTAATCGGCGGCCCAATCGCCCGGCGTCTCGGCAAGGCGGATGATGGTGTTGCCTTCAGTGGGATCGGTCTCGCCGAGATAGCCGGGGCTGCACATCGGCAGCATGACTTCCTTCATGATCAGCGTGCCGCCGGACGGCGGCTCATCGCGATCGCGAAAGCGCATGCCGAGATCGACATTCTCCACCGGCCCGCGCAGCGCGCCGGAGATCAGCTGGAAGCGGAGATCGACTTGCGGAAACTGCTTCTGGAGCTTGTCGATGCGCGGCATCAGCCAATGCGTGGTGAAGGCGGAGGAGACTGACAGCGTCACCGTCTCGGTGCCCTTGCGCCGCCGTTCGATCTCCACGAGGCCGCTCTCGATGCTGCGAAAGCCTTCAAGCACGCGGCGATACAAGAACTCGCCTTCCTCGGTGAGCACCGCGCGTCCGGCCGTGCGATCGAACAGGCGAACGCCGAGATGCTCCTCGAACTGGCCGAGCATCCGGCTCACCGCCGGCTGCGTGACGTTCAATTCTGCGGCCGCCGCGGTGAAGCTGCCGTTGCGCGCCGCCGCGTCGAAGACGAACAGGGCGTTACTGGACGGCAGCATGCGGCGCAGCTCTGGCATAACGTCATGTTATGAGCCGCGTGAGAATTTGGCAATTGCCGAGTTTTGCCAAGTCTGGTGTCATCGGCATGACAGCCCAAAAGACAGGGCCTGTGGAGGAAGATTTGGTGCGGTGCACGCTTCGTCCGTGAGTGCTCGAAATCCCTGTCTATAAAGCAGGCTTATGGCGCGCAGTGAGGCACGCCATCACACGGACGTGGCGAGGGTCGATCGTTGGACAAGCGAGCGGAAAGCGTCGAGATCAGGTCCGCGAGCAAGACGTACGGCGCGGTTCGCGCGCTCGACGACGTGTCCCTCAATGTCGGCGCCGGCGAGTTCGTCTCGCTGCTCGGTCCGTCCGGTTCCGGCAAGACCACGCTGCTCGGCATTTTGGGCGGCTTCATCCTGCCATCGAGCGGAACAATTCTCTTCGGCGGCCGCGACGTCACCTGGATGCCGCCGCACAAGCGCGATCTCGGCGTCGTGTTCCAGAACTATGCGCTGTTCCCGCATATGAGCGTCGGCGAGAACGTCGCCTTTCCCTTGCGCGCGCGCCGGCTGCCGAAAGCGAGCTGGCCTGACAAGGTACGCGCGGCGCTCGCTATGGTCGGCCTCGCCGGCTACGAGGCGCGCGGCATCGCGCAGCTCTCCGGCGGCCAGCGCCAGCGCGTGGCGCTGGCCCGCGCCATGATCTTCGAGCCGCGGCTGATCCTGATGGACGAGCCGCTCTCCGCGCTCGACAAGCAGCTGCGCGAATCCATGCAGATCGAGCTGCGCGCGCTGCACAAGCGCATCGGCGCCACCATCATCTACGTCACCCATGATCAGCGTGAGGCGCTGACCATGAGCGATCGGGTCGCCGTGATGAAGGACGGCAGGCTGATCCAAATCGACGTGCCCGAGCGGCTGCACGATCATCCCGCAAATTCCTTTGTCGCGAGCTTCATCGGGGAAGCGACGATGCTGCCCGTTCGCCGTGTCGATGCGGCCTGCGTCGCGCTCGGCAACGCGCTGCTGCGCAGCGCCCGCGCCATTCCGGACGGCGATGCGCTGATGCTCGCCGTGCACAGCGAAAAACTGCTGATCGACGACGGCGTGCAGGATGCCGCCTGCAACCGGCTGACCGGCACGGTCACCGATATCGTCTATCAGGGTGAGAGCCTGCGTGTCTTCCTGGCGCTCGAAGGCGGCATCGCGCTCAGCCTGCGCCAGCCGAGCTACCATCAGGCCTACAGCCGCATTCCGCCGCTCGGCGGCAGTCTCACCGTCACCCTTCACCCCGAGGACACCATCGTGGTGCCCAGGGTGGACTGAAGCCTTGTTGCAACCTGAGAGAAGAAACTGATATGTCGACCCAAGCCGCGTTCAGCAATTTCAAGGTTCTCACCTTCGACGTCGTCGGCACCTTGATCGACTTCGAGACCGGCGTGCTCGCCGCGGTGCGCAGGATCTCGGGCAAGACGCCAGCCGAGCTCAGCGACGACCAGATCTTCGAATCCTACAAGCGCGGTCGTGACAAGCATTACGAGCGCTCGAGCGAGGTGATGTTCCACGTCTACCGCTATCTCGCCAAGGAGCTCGGGCTGCCGGCCGACGATGCGTCCTGCGACGTGTTCCAGCTCGCCGTGCTGCGCTGGGGGCCGTTCCCGGACTCGGTCGAGGCGCTCAAGCGCCTGCGCACCAAATTCCGGCTGGTCGCGATGACCAATGCCGACCGCGTTGCGCTCTCTTGTTACGCGCATGCGCTCGGCAATCCCTTCGACGACACGGTCTGCGCCGACGAGACCGGCGTGGCCAAGCCGAACCCGGAATTCTTCGCCTACAACAAGGGTCGCCAGTCCGCCTTCGGCTACAAGCAGTCCGACATCCTGCACGTTGCGCAGAGCCAGTACCACGACATCGGGATCGCGCGGAAGCTCGGCTACAAGGTGTGCTGGATCGAGCGCCGCCAGGGCATCGCCGGCTTCGGCGGCACGCCCGCGGTGGAGACGCTGACCAAGCCGGACTTCCATTATCCGACGCTGAAGGCGCTCGCCGACGCCGCCATCGGCCCGGCGGCCTGAGTCCGTGAGCGCGGGCATGACACGGGACTGGAGCGCGCTGCCATCAGCCAATTCGCTGTGGGCGGCCACGGCCGAGCCGGCGCGCGAGTTTCCGGTCCTGTCGGGCGAGCAACAGGCGGATGTGGTGATCATCGGCGCGGGCTACACCGGACTCTCTGCTGCGCACCACATCGCCAAGAGCGGCCTGTCGCCCGTCGTGCTCGAAGCTAACCGCCCCGGCTGGGGTGCGAGCGGCCGCAATGGCGGGGTCATCACCGCAAAATTCCGCCTCTCGTTCCGCGAGATCGATGCCGTGCACGGACGCGCCATGGCGCGGCGCATGTACGAGATCGCGCATGAATCGACCGACATGGTCGAAGAGCTCGTCTCCGAGTTCGGCATCACCAGCGCCCAGCTGACGCGCACCGGCCAGGTCAAGGCGGCGCATAACGAGACGACGCTGAAGGCCGCGATCGACGAAGCCAACTGGATGACGCGCGAGATGGGCGATGCGGAGGTCCGCATCCTCGACAAGCGCGGCGTGCGCGACGAGACCGGCTCCGACATCTTTGTCGGCGGCGTGCTCAATCCCGGCTCGGGCGGCATTCATCCGCTGAACTATCTGCGCGGCCTTGCCGACGGTGTCGCGCGCCGCGGCGTTGCCATCTTTCAGGAGTCGCCGGTGCTCAAACTCCGGCGGGAGAATGGCGGCATCGTCGCCGAGACGCCGAAAGGCGCGGTGCGGGCGAAGCAGGCGATCATCGCCACCAACAGCTATTCGGATCTGACCGATGCCACCGCGCAGATGCAGCGCACGTTGATCCCGTTCCGCAGCGCCATCATCGCCACCGACAAGCTGCCGCGCAATCTCGCCGGCAAGCTGATGCCGACGGGGCGCACCTACACCGAGACCAAGCGCATGATGCGCTGGTTCCGCATGGTCGACAATCGCGTGATCTTCGGCGGCCGCGGCGCCTTTGGCAAGCAGGACTCCGAACCGGCGTTCGATGCGTTGCGCAAGGCGATGGTCGGCATCTTCCCCGATCTTGCCGATATCCCGCTCGCCTATAAATGGTCGGGCCTCGTCGCGATGACGCTGGACCAGGTGCCGCATATCGGCCGGCTCGACGACCGCACGCTGGTCTCGATGGGCTACAACGGCGCCGGGGTCGCAATGTCGAGCCTGATGGGCCGCTATCTCGCCGCCTTCGTGCGCGGCGAGACGCCCGAGGTCGGCCTGCTCGATATCAGGCGCATGAAAGCAATTCCGTTCTATCCGCTGCGCGAGCCCGCCGTGCGCATGGTCGCCGGCTGGTACCAGTTTCTCGATGCGATCGGTCAGTGAGATCACTTTGACGATGGAGGAGGCGAGGATGAATATGAAGCGCACCATTGGATTGGGCTGCGCGCTGTTGGGCGCAGTCGGATTGACCACCGCGGCTGATGCCGCAGAACAAATCACCTTCGTCTCGCAGGGCGGTGCCTATCAGCAGGCCCAGACGGTGGCGATCCTCGATCCCTCCGCCAAGAAGCTCGGCATCACCATCAACCAGGACTCCATTCCCGACGCCTGGCCCGCGATCAAGACCCAGGTCGGCAGCGGCAAGCCGATCTGGGATGTCGTCGACACACCGACAGGCTATTGCCTGCGCGGCGGCGAGCAGGGGCTGATCGAGAAGCTCGACTTCTCCAAGATCCCGAACGCCGCGGCGATGCCTGAGGCCTATCGCAGCCCCTATTCGGTGTCTTACGAATTCTATTCCAGCGTGCTGGCCTACAGCCAGAAGACGTTCCCGAAGGATGCGCCGAACAGCTGGGCGGATTTCTGGGACGTCAAGAAATTTCCCGGCCGCCGGGCGCTGCGCAACCATCCAATCGCAACGCTCGAGGCGGCGCTGATGGCGGACGGCGTTACGCCCGACAAGCTCTATCCGCTCGACGTCGACCGCGCCTTCAAGAAGCTGGAAGAGATCAAGCCGCACATCACGGTGTGGTGGACCTCGGGCGCGCAATCGGCGCAGCTCCTCAATGACGGTGAGGTCGACATGGAGATGGCCTGGAACGGCCGCGTCAGCGCGGTCGCCAAGGAAGGCGCCAAGGTGGCCTTCACCTACAACCAGGGCATCCTGCAGAGCACTTCGCTCTGCATCCTCAAGGGGGCGCCGAATCTCGCTACCGCGGTCAAGTTCCTCAACGAGGCCGTCGATCCCGTGCACCAGGCCAACCTGCCGCTCCACATCGACTACGGCCCCGGTAATCCGAAGGCGTTCGAGACCAGCGTGATCAAGCCCGAGCGCGCGGCGCAATTGCCGAGCGAGCCGGCCAACGCGGCCAAGCAGGCGCTGATGTCCTACGCCTGGTGGTCCTCGCCCGCGGGCGAAGCGGCCGAGAAGCGCTGGGCGTCGTTCATGCAGAAGTGAGACGAGAGAAGAGATGCGCCGCAGGAGCATCGGCACAGACGCTGCGCTCCCTCCCCCGCTTGCGGGGGAGGGTTGGGGAGAGGGTGTCTCCGCAATGAACGCTCCCCAACAGGAGAAAGCCCTCACCCGCCGCGCTCTTCGAGCGCGTCGACCTCTCCCGCAAGCGAGAGCTTTGCATAATCGGCGAATCTGCGATTCCCTAGAGC